>NZ_RQFY01000004.1:0-310416 GCF_004769555.1 Leptospira koniambonensis
GGGCTGCATCTTTCGATATTATTGTAGAATGAGAGTAGCTAATTTGTTTTCAATAGTGTTCGAGATTATTAATATTATGGCGAACTCATCACCATAATCTAATCTCAGCTAATAAAAAAATTTAATTTCTCATTCGCAGTTATATTCGTTGTAAAAGAACTGATTATTTGCCGCAGCGAGTTTCTATTTTTGAGGGAGAAGAATCTCCGTCTTTTGAACTCGTTTGGCCTTGCCGGCGATTTCCCATTCGGAAAAGGCCGTAAAAACCAATGTAGAGAATTGAGTTGGCCGGTCAAGGAAAAACGCGAGTTATCTCTTCTATTTTTTTAGGGAAAACGAAGAGGATTTTTCAGAAAAAATGCTCTGTTTTTGCTTTCTAAACGCCGAACGACGAAAACATATTAGAAATCTATAAAATAGTATAGAAATATGGGTTTCCTGTCCAAGAAAAATCTTAATTTTTCGACTTAGCACCCGGGAAGCTTTGCATCAATTTTGGGATCTCTCTCTTGAGTTCGCTCTTAAGATCATCTAAATCGTCCAATGTGTCTTCTGCCCAACCTCTCCAAACAAGCTGATTCGTTTTACGATCCACTATATCCACAAGAAGAGTCCCGTCCTTAAACTCCTGGATATAAGTTTGAGAAGGTACGTAGTAAGGAACATTATTATAGCCGTAAGGATACATGGAATTATAACCCCCGAAATACGGTGACATTCCGTAAGGAGTTCCGGCGTAATAAGGAGTGTATCCATAACTTAAACCGGAAAATGCAGGAGAGCGATCTTCTACAATTTTATTCTGTATAATACCATGATATTCCACGAGAAGGTCCGGCTTTTTAAGATCCAATTTTAATCCCTTGGATTCCAATTCCTTTTGTAATAGATTTCGGATCTCTTCCTGGACCTTGAAATCTCCGAAATATTGCTGATCTCCCTTTTCACTCGAAGGATACCAAGTAAATGTCTTATACTTTGTAAAATCCAAAGATTTATCATAAGAAGATTCTATTTGAGCAGCGGAACAATCTAGCATCAGCAAAAGGAAACAAAAGAAGATATTTGAGGTACGAAATAAATTCATAATATATGAATATATGGTTTTGTTTTACTTTTCAACTAAAACCGGACTTTTCGATCGTATGTAATGCTTTTTTTAATATCGAGTTCCCCGCGATAGCGATGCGAAGTGCTTTAGTCCGGAACGCGAAAGCGTTACGGATGAGCGCGAATGCGCGAACACGTAGCAGCGCGACTCTCGCGTAGCGAGAGGATCGCCCAAAGTTTTCGTATATTATTTCCGGTCTATTTACTCTTCTTCAGCCGAATAATTTTCGCCGATCGAAAATGCGCAAATCCGGGATAAATGTGTATATGGTAAGCCTGTTTCTTCGGCCCATTCATTCAGTTGTTTTTGGATGAGGATTAGATCCTTTTTGGATTTTCCAGATTTAGAGAGAGGAAGGCCTGCATCACGTAAACATAATATTACATCCGAAGAAAGAATGAAGGAATCTCTTCCGATAAAACGTAAGAAATATTGTCCCGTCATTTCGCCCAACCTGGATCCTCTTTTGGAAAGAAAATCCAATAAACCGATTTGATCCTGGATTGGCCAATTCGCTAAAAATTTTCCGAAACTCCCGTGTTCTATCGCAACGTCTATAACGAACTGGGCGTTCTTTCTTACGGAAGAGATCTTTTGTGCGTTACGAATAATCCGTTCGTCGGAGCTTAAGCCGTCCCAAAATCGATTCGGCTGCTTGAGTAATTTGGCCGGATCGAATCCTAAAAACGCGTCTTCAAATTCGGGCCATTTATTTTCTACAACTTTCCATACGAATCCCGCAGAGAAGACTCGTTTGGTCATTTCGCTGAGGATACGATCGTCCGAGATACGACTAAGTTTATTTTTAGGAGGTACTTTAGGGAGGAGAGTTTGCAGTATATTCTCTCCACCTTTTCTTTTAGCTGCCCGTTTTCGGATCTTTTCAAAAGAGATCATATATATTCCTCGATAAAAACTTAGAAGACCTCGGCCCTAAGATAGAAATACAGATGCCAGTTTTTATTCAATTATTTCACGGCAATAATATGCAGAAGGTATCACGAAAACAGCTGAAGAATTATTCATAACCGACGGTTATCTTTGTAGGAATTCCAACATGAGGAACGGATAAGAATATGTGTTGCGAAAAGATTAGAGATATGATAGGAGATTTTTCGGCGAGTTTGGGTACCACCGCACCGGCCCCCACCCAATAAGGGCGGGGATTTTTTCTACAAAATGGCGGAACGCGGAATCCTCATTCGTAAATCTAAGGATGAAGTTCGGGATTTACTCGCAAATTTGCAAGGACCCTTGATTATCAAAAATAAAAGAATCCGAACCGTCTTCATACGAAACCGCCCAACCTTTAATATCATAACTGATATCGTTAGATAAAGCTTGGATCCCGATCGGAAGTTTGGAATTAGGTCCGAAAGAATAATCCGCGAAGCTTCCGTCCACATCCAATGGGAATCCTTGAAAATTATAATCACCGTATATTCTTTCCGAAGAATTTTCTTGATCAGTAATCTTCAATAGACGATGAGCGGCGTCATACACATAGCTGCAATCGTATAGGATATTACTTGGATTGGATGTTTGGTAGCCGCGATTCCTACCCAAGCCGCGTTGAGATGGGAAAAAACAAAACCCTCCTGGTCCTCCCGGTGGATTGATCAATCCAAGTTGCGCACCTTCGATGGAGGAATATACTCTGCTTTGGGTGTCGTCTGCGGATTCGCATAAATATTCCTTTCCAGATGCGGAACATTCATACTCGATCACTACATTGCTAGTATTGGAATCAATGACAGATACTTTCTTCGGAACATTGACACATTTTTTACTCAGTAGAGCCGCGAGTATCGCAGATGTATCTCCGTTTGAATCTCCTTCACAATTCAAAATAGGTAATAGTAATACAGATAAAAGTAAGATCCGAATTTGTTTTTTCATTTATAGTCTCCGATTCGTTAAAAAGTTTTTTAGTTTTTTCGAGAAGGATGGTACCACGTCGGAGAGCTGGGGACAAGATCGGTAACTACTAGGGATCTTTCGTTTTTAGGTAGTAATACGAGGGTTACAGTCAATGGATACAGTGTACGCGTGTTGGAATTCCAACATGAAAAGTCTGTGTAAAATGTAGTTGCGGGATTTGCGAATATATGATAGGAGATTTTTTTTGTGCGACTTGCGGGTACCACCGCACCGGCCCCCACCCAGAAAAGGGCGGGGATTTTTTCTATAGAGCCGCGGAACGAGGAATCCTCATTCGCAAAATTTTACTGGCCCGCTGTCACAATCCTCTTCCTCGAGCGTCTTTCTTTTAAAAGAGGAAAGAAATGAACACAAGATTCAACTACGCCAAAGTATATCCCCAAGTTTTGGAAAAAATGATGGAGATGGAAAACTTTGCTAAGAATTCAGGGATCGAAACCAAACTTTACGAGCTAATTAAGATCAGAGCTTCTCAGATCAACGGATGCGCTTTCTGTATTAACATGCACACTGTGGACGCCAGAAAATTAGGAGAAGAAGAAAGAAGGATCTATCTTTTGAACGCTTGGAGAGAAGCTCCTTATTATTCAGAAAAAGAAAGAGTCGCTTTGGAATTAACAGAATATGTGACTAAAATTTCTGAGCAGGGAGTTTCGGACGATTTGTATGCAAGAGTTAGAACTCAGTTCGAAGAGAAAGAATTCATCGCTTTGATCGTTGTGATTAACACTATCAATTCCTGGAATCGGATCGCAATCTCAACCGGAATGACTGCTCCGAACTAAAACCGGTCTCTGCTGAAGACTTCATACGTGCCTTTGGATCGATTTTCGATCGAAGGACGTATGAAATTCATTTTGAACTATCGCAGTGGATCTCTAATCTAATTTAGTAGCTTCTAAAGTTTTTGTTAAAGACTGGGAAGTACCTTTCAATCTTTCTAAACTAGTTCTGAGTTTTTCTGTGATTTCAGACATTTCCATGGATCTTCTGCTTAGATACTCTATACCGCTCAGAATTTGTTTTGCTCCATTCGATTGTTCTAATGTAGAATTTTTCATTTCCTTAGAAAGATCTCGGATATGTTTATTTTTATCTTCTACTTCAGTTGAAAGGCTTTTTTGTTTGTCTACTGAATCTCCCACCTGAGCAAGTGCTTCTCCGATAGAACCAATTCCTGAAGTCAATTCACGGAATGCCTGGACCAACTCTCCGAATTTTTCAGAACTTGTATCGGAAGCTTCTCCCAAGGCGCCGATCTGTTTTACTATCTCTTTTGCATTTCGAGAAGAAGAGTCTGCAAGTTTACTTACTTCTTCTGCGACTACTGAAAATCCTTTTCCTGCTTCTCCTGCCCTCGCAGCTTCAATAGCTGCATTTAAGGAAAGTAAATTTGTTTTTCCTGCAAGATCCTGGATCACTCCTAAAATTTTACTCACTTCTTGGACAGTCCCCTTAAATTGAGAGAACACATCTAATGCAACTCGTACGGTGCCCTCTCCTTCGATCGCAGTTGCTGCTGAACCTTCGCCCAGACTTCTGGCAAAAGAAACTGCTTCGAACACTCGTACCATTTGGTCTTTCCATTTATCTATAGATATAGAAGTATCATCTCCAAATTCATCCTGCTTTTCAGCCATTTTTGCGATGGATTCTATACTTGCTCCCATCTCTTCCAAAGTGGCGGATGTTTCTTCTACCATACTTGCAAGATCTCGGCTGCTATCTTCGTTAGCTTTGGCAACATCTTCTACGTCTATTAAGGATTTACGAAGTTCTTCGGCTACTGTTTCAGAACTATGGAGGATCTCTTTTGCAGAATTATAATTTCGGATAGCTCTTTCTTCTGCGTTTTGTGCCTCTTCTACCAATCTTCTTACAAACTTGGTCGCATAAGAGATGGTTACTCCGAATGCAAATAAGAATACTCCCATTAAAATTACTAAAGGAGATCTTAAACGGATCATTCCTTCATAACCCATGGTGAGAAGTTGTGGATTCAGAATTGTAAGAGCTAACGACATCGCAGTGAATTGCACTGCTAAAACTGTAGAAGTGATAAAAGTGAATCTAGGATTAAACCTAAAAATGGTTCCGGCTAAAATTAAAAAATAGATCCCGTAGTTAGCGGGGCTCAATATACCGTTCGGTTTCCATTGGTCTTCTGTTCCGAAATATCCTGCCTGCACGATTGCATAACCGATAAATTCCATGAACACTGTTGCATATTTCAGCCAAGGTCTATAGCCGAAGAACTTCATTACAAAAATGGAAAAGAAGATAATGAAGGAATATGCGAAAATGCCGCCGATATAATAACCTAAAACCGCCTGGATCCCGCTTTTCCAAACTAGGCCGAATGCAGTTCCGAAAATAAAAACTATGGTTAAAAATATTCGCAGATAATTTGCGGCAACTTCTCCTTGGCGCTCCAATTCCAAATTTCTATTCATTATTCCTCGGTTAGGCGATTTTAGTTTTTGGCCCAAAATCGCTTCAAATCGACCGAGTGTCAAGCAGGGATATTATGCAGATCTAAATTAGAAGAATTAAATGTCGATTGGGACCATCAAAGCTAGCTCAAGTGTGCTCATATGGATCGTATATCCTGAATCTTTGAACAACGGTCCATGCCAACTAAGCCTGGCTTTTATAAATCCGAATTTAGGCGTTTCTACATAGAGCATGTAAGCGAAAACTTGTTTATCCTTTGCATTAATGCTGGTTCTGGACAATGCACTCAAAGCTAATAATTCTAGAGGATTGTATTTATCCTGCAAAGTTGAATAAACCAATAGTGATACTATGTCTGTAGAAAAATGGGTGCCCTGACTTGCAAGATACGCTCCCATCAATTCTAAATTATTTCCTTGGCTTAAATTTACTAAAAGATAATTGAATATTGGATCTCCCCTTCTCAGATCCACTAAACCAGAACTCATTTGTATAAAACTCAATGTATTTAGGAATGTATCTCTATCACCCATTGCTCCGTACATTTTTCCGATCGTTTCTCCGGGATCTCTAAAATCTACATTTCCCCTTATTCTCATATCTGCTAATCCGAAACCGAAGCCCATACGAAATCCATCTACTTCAGGATTTCCCCAATAGAATGTAGGTATTATATAATTATAATCTACTCTAACGTTAGTTCCCAGATCTGCAGTGACTGTATTTTTATCATTCTTATCGGAGTTACTACTACTGCCGCTCGAAGAAGAGGAGCTAGAGCCGGAAGAAGAACCTCCCCCTCCATCAAAGGAAGGCACTGAATAAACTTGTTTATCGAATTCTTTTCTAGCAGAGTGAAACAAAAGTTGTACCCCGAAAGCCTCATTGATCTTATAGTCCTTACTTCTAATATCAAAAAAGAAATTCGGTCTTTGAGAGTCTGTGGTCATTGCCGCGGATCTTCCTCTTCCGCTTATATCTAAATCTGAAATGAAATCGTAACTTCCTCCGGGTTGTATGGAAAAAAATCTGGCCTTAGGAGTTTTTGGGACACCCAAGTCCCGATCAAACTTATTTGCTTTCTGTCCAGAATCATAATGATCTCGGATCTCTTTTAGCACATCCTCGTCTAAATCTGTCTTTGTAGGAGAAGCGAAATTGGGGATTGGAAATAAGATACAGAATAAAAGTAAAAAATAAAATTTTGCCTGGATGTTTCGCTTCATGTATATATAAAGATGAATATTGCTTCTTTCAATCCAATCTGAGTCAACTAACAAAACGGATTGAATAAGTAATGCTGTCATTTAAGATGGAACCAATGGACTGGAGATTTAGATCATTACTTTTACTTACTATATCCTTTCTAAGCTTAGGTTGTCTAAAAACATTTCCAGTTTTGGAAGATCCAGCACCAGGGGCAGAAGGATTAGTTGCTTTCGGGCTCATCGTCGCCAAAGGCGGTATCTCAAATGGGATATTCACAGGCATTGAAGAATCCGGTTCCAAAGACACACATGTCTCTTCTATTGCAGGGGACACCTTTCGCATAGATTTAGAAGATCCAGGCAAAGAAATGGAAGGAGATGGGAACTACAGATTTTTATGGGTCCAAAAATTAAGGTTAGGTAAATCAGAAGAAGGAGTCCCTAAATATTTTGTAATTACTAGACTCCCTCAAAACCAATCCTTAGTTTTAGACAGCGCTTCTTATACTTACACCACTACTCATACTTATACAACTGTGAATAAATATGGACATGTACAAACACATACCTCCACAGTTGTTCATTCAAGTTCCATTCCGATAGAATACAATCCATTAGAAAAATCTAAATTTTCTTTTTACAATCCTGGAGGATTAGAGATCCGATTTATAGGAAATTTTATCGCACATCCTAAAGATGAAAATCGAAACTTAAGCGGTCTTTATAAGGGCACTTATGTTTTAACAAACATTGATACTTATCTGACAGAAAACCCTGATTCAAATGCTGGTTTTAAAAATAGATTTTATGGCAAAGAGGAGATAAGTGCAAAAGGTGCTGAGATCCATTTTCTAAAAAGATTTATTAAAGAAAACCGATCTCGCTATTGGCAGGACATCGCTATTAAAAGACTTTTTAGCTTGGATCCGAAAACCAGAGAGGCTGCGATCAAAGCAAAGATCCCAATTCCTTCCCAAGATTTAAGTTTAGAAAATCCGATCCAACAAAATTAAGGCTTAGAGATCAGAGTATTGATCGTTCCACTAAAGCCTGTCTCCAAAACAGTCCAAGAAGAAGGTTCTAATCCTGTTTCAGAATATACTATTCTTCCGGATCTTCCCGCGCCTACGAATTGTTTTGCAAAAGAATTGTAAGTTACACTTAAGAAATCAGGCATTCCATTATCGTATGTACAACTTCCAATAGAATCATACACATTCCAGTTTGCTCCGGAATCCGTAGAATTCATCCAAGTACATGCATCAGCTAATGCTACTATAAGATTCCCCTTATATGCAGCGGCATTTAATAATAGACCATAAGTGTAATCGGCCATCAGTACATTTGTGACTACTTCTACCCATTCGCCTCCGGGCAATTTTCGATTCACATAATTTGCGCTATCACCTTGCCCAAAAGTAAATCTGGAATGATTTGGTCCCCCATAAAACCAAGAAGTGTTTGGATTATAGTTTGGAGGTGTATCCGGAAATGCAGCATAACCCATATAATCCGGTAGATCTGCATCAGATACCCAAACGGCAGAAGAAGAATTGTATTTTAAGATCGCATCAGAATAAGAGCCAGTCTCTCCAGAACATCTTGCAACTCCATTGTCTACTTCCAAATAACAGGTAGTAGTCAAACCCCCATCCACAGTTGGAGTCGGTCCTAATTTTTTAAAGGCCCAGTTCATTCCGTCCAAACTGACTAAACCATAATAATCTTCGTTTGCTCCAGTTCCCATCTTATGACCGGAAGTGAAGAATAATCCAACACCTCCCACATTACCAAACACAACGGACCTAAGAGGAGTATTAGAATAAGTTGATGGACTTGGAGTTGGACAAGTATGTCTCACCCAATCCACACCATTTGCACTACTCCAAAGACCACAATTGTTTGAATTAGTCTGATAAGTATTTGTCAAGGTCCCGACTGCTACCCATCTTCCATTTCCTTGAGCCAATCCATAGATCACACCGCCAGAGCAGCCTGTAAATGAAGTCGAAGCACCTTGCGAAATATTCCAACTAATTCCATCGTTAGAAGTAAAAAGAGAACAATTGTCTCCAGCGGCCATAAACTCTGGCCCCGCATCTCTTCCGTTAATCGCTTCGGAAAGGCTAATGTCCATGAGTAAGCCTATAGGAGATTTTGCGGAATCTATATCGATTGATTTTGCTTGGTTGCAAGCCCAGATAGAAAAGAAGAATAGAACGAAATAAATACGCTTCATGGCAGGTACTCCCAGCTTTTATACCACAAACCAGCGTATAGAAAATTGCTAAATTTTCACTAAAATGAGGGATAGAACAAGCTCTAAAACTTTTTTTCTCTACCTAATAGTTCGGCTAACAAAACACCTGTGAGCACTAAACTACATCCGATCAAACCAGTAGCATCTAATCTTTCTTCCAAAGTAAAATAAGCAAGAATAGCGGAGAAGACTGGCTCCAAAGAAAAAATCAGCCCTGCTCTTGTGGGAGAAATTCCCTTTTGGTATTTTGTTTGTAAGAATGTAGTTCCTACAGAAGAGATCAAGCCATTATAAAACAATGCAGGCATTACTCTTGAATCCATTTTGATAAACAAAGGTTCGAATTCGGTCCAGTCCAGAATGAATGCCAAAAGAAAAGCAAATACGCTCGTCACTAATGTTTGGGATAAAAGAAGAATGTCCAAAGGACAGGACTTACTCGCCTTATCCACATAGATAATATAAAGAGAGAAGAAAAATGCTCCACCTAAAGTAAGAACATCTCCTAGATGATAGGATATTACAAATTTATGATCTTCTCCAACCGACTCAGCCGAAAGAAAGAATAGTCCAAACATTACTACAATCACCCCGATCAAGTTTCCAGAACTGGGCAAACGTCTTAAGAATAAAGTTTGTAAAATAGGAGTGATGACTACTAAGGTCCCAGTCAAAAATCCGGACTTAGTGGCAGTAGTATATTTTAAACCAATTGTCTCGAATGCAAATCCCATAAACATCCAAAAGCCCAATAGGAAAGCTAAGAAGTATAAAGATTTGTTTGTTTTCCAATTCGGATAAGATACTGGGTGCTTTCTATTTTTAAGAAGAATATAAATTACAAAAACAAATGTAGCGATCGCAAATCGAATACCAATAAACAAACAGGAAGAAATAGAAACTAAACTTAGCTTTGTAGCGGAGAAGGTTCCACCCCAAATCAAGGTGCAAAAGATTAAGGCTGCCTCGTTTTTATATCTGGTCATGATCTTATTGGGCAGGAGCTTTTTTCTTTAAAACAATATCTATAGCTTTCCAGGATCTCCAAGTAGTTCCTTCCCAGTTGAATGTTTCGTATCCTTCTTTTTCAACCTTTAACTTAATACCACGTATTCCAGGAAAGGATTGGAAGAACATTCCATCTTCTTTACGAGAAGTCCTAACTTCTCCATGATAAAAAAGAATCTTATCATATTTGATGTTTGCGACTATAGGATTCCCATGTTCATCTTTGATCTTGAAGTATAATTTACTTCCGTCTGCGATTTCCTCCAAAAGAATTGCCCAAGCAGGTCTCAAAGATTCTACAATTTTAGGAACATCTGAATAAGGTGGATTCAAATGAGAAGATTCTATTAAATAAGCAAGTGTTCCATACTTAAAGAAATAATAATCTTGGTCTACTCCGTCTACGCCATAGATATTTTTCTTAGCGCTGAAATTATGATTTGGATTTTTACTTTCTACAGAAGAAGCGATCCTCTTTCCTAAATTCCAAACCAGATCAGGTTCCGGATTTGAAGTCCCATCAATTGTGTACGGAACTAAAATGCAATTTGCAAATGCATGATAACTGATAGAAGCTGCAAACCTCTCCTTCTCCGCTAAATTCATCATTGCTTGTGTCTCAGGCTCCGAACCCGCGTAAGGTCCTCTAAAAAATACACTATTCGATACGGAAGAAGTTTGATTCGATTTTGTTTTTCCCCAAAAGAAAGGATAGTTACGATTTATATCCACTCCTGGATTATCTTTTTCAGTTACCTGTCCCCAACCAGGATATCCGTTCTTTCTTCCCATGGAAATATTTTCATGCCAAAACACACGAGAACCATCTGGGTTTACGATTGGAACTACCCAGATCTTCAACTTTGCGAAAATATCTGAATACTTCTTCTTATGAGCTAAAAGTTCATAGATCACATCATAACAATGTTCTACAGAAACAACTTCATTAGAATGATGGGCGCAATTGAATAGAACTGAAATTTTATCTTCATCTGGAATATTCGTATCTGTGAGTAAAATTGCTGGGATTTCTCTTCCCCTAGCCGATTTTCCTATTATCTTATACTGAGAGTGTTTAGGAAAAAGTTTGTGAACCCAAAACAGATAATGAGAGTTTAAAATATTATCCTTATAACCTTTTTTGATATCTGCTAATGCAAAAATGGATTCTGATAATGAATCCTGGTAATTTCCAGAATAATATTTAAATGGCATTCCTTTCGCAATATTGATCCCTTCTTTAGGGAAACCATAAGTCTTTAGTTTTTCCCTGTGGATCACTGCATAACTATGATCCTTCTCAATGAATGTATAAGGGACTTCCCATGAAGTGGCCTTCTCAAATTCTTCTCTTGCGTTTTTATCTATTTTCAGAAGAACAGAGATAGATCCGTCATTTAATGGGCGAGAAGGAATGGTTTCCCTGAGTACAGAACAGGAAACTATAAAAGAATAAAATAGGAAGCCGAGTAGAAAGACCCGAAAGAAGCCCGTCACAGTTTAAATTTCGGAAAACGAATTGGAAAGAAAAGAAAGAATTCTATTATTGAAAGGAATATTTAGTAACTTACTTAGGAAGGAAAACCGCTAATTCGGGAAAAGTAATAACCCTTCCCGAACCAGAAATGAATATTAAATTATTTTTTCTGCCAGAATTGGGAACGACCAATCAAGGAGAATCCGATATAACCGCGGACTTCTAATTTTTTTCCGCCATCGGTTGCTTTCAGACTACATTTGTACCAAGTTCCATCGTTTGGATCAAGAATACGTCCGCCAGTCCATTTGTCTCCGTCAGCTCCTAATCCTTTGATGATTACCATTCCTAAGATAGGTTTATCTTTTTCAGGTCCATCACATTCAGTACAACGAGCAGGTTTTCCATCTTTATCATTTGGATCGATAAGGGTTAGGATTTTTCCGAAAATTTTTCCGTCCTTCTCATAGATCTCAACTGTAGATTCTTCCTTTGTTCCTGCATCGTTGAATGTTCTCCAAACTCCTGTAACCGGAGCAGGATCTGCAGAAAGACTAAATGCTCCCGCAAAGAATAATACGAATAAGAATATTGCGCTCGTCCTCTTCATTAAATCACCTCGTTAAAATAGAAATAAAACGGGGAGAAATCTCCCCGCCTGCTTGGAATTTTATTTTTTAAGCCAAGTCTGAGTTCTACCGATCAAAGAAAAACCGATGAACCCTCTAACGTTCAATTTAGCACCACCATCAGTGGCTTTTAATTTACATTTATATGTTTTACCGTTATTAGGATCCATAATGGTTCCTCCGGTATACTCGTCATCATCCAGGCTCAGACCTTTGATAATAACAAGACCGATAACAGGTTTGTCTTTGTCTGCACCTTCACATTTGGTACAAACTTTTGGCTTGCCGTCTTTGTCCAAAGGATCTCTTAAGCTAGCAATCTTTCCGTAAATCTTGCCACCTTGCTCGTAGAGTTCTACTACGGACTTTTCTTTACCGTCTTCGTCGTCTATAGTCTTCCATTTTCCGACTACTGGAAGCGCGTCAGCAAATACAGATTCGCCTACTAAAAACGCCGCCAAAACGACAAATAAAACGAGTGATTTTTTCATTTTTGATTAACCCCTTAACGTTTGTATTGAAATCGGTTATATTTAGTCTTCTTTGGAACCAAGCAAGCAAACTATTCTTTGAACCATTTTTTTTGCTCAAAAACCCGAATATTACAGGAAAGAATTAGGGTTTTACGCAAAAACATGTAGTCTTATAGGTTAATTTATATGAGAAACCCGGTTTTTAACCGCCTTTCTCAGAGTATTTTTCATGTTTTCGAATCGTTTTCTCCCCTATTTACGAATATTTCTATCTATCTTCATATCCGTATCTTTCCTATTTTACTGTTCTGGGGAAGATAAAGGTTCGAAAACAAACGATTTGATCGCGTTATCCTTACTTACAAACAGGGACCAAATCGCTGAGGCATTAACATCTGCGATGGATCCAGTTTCTGGTTCTATGGAAGGTTTAAGTGGAGAAGGTACATCTGTTGCTTTCCAAGGAAATCGTATTACTTGGCCAGAAAGGATCAGCTCTTTAGGACATCGACTTTGGAATAGAGGACCTGATTTCGGTGAATTAGAAGCTTATAATTTTTCATTCAACTGTTGGGGCGGAGGAAATTATTCAAGACAAGTTTCTTCCACTGATGCAAGTGCATACGACTTCTTAGATTACATTTTGGATGGGAACGATCCTTCTTCTTCTTTCTTAGTTTCTAAAGAATTTGGGAATTGTAAATTTTTACCTTTTAGCAATTGGACAATTGATGGACTGACTGAAAATATTTGGAGTAATCTTTCTGGTTCTTCTCCTTTCGTACAAAACGGTACGAATTTGAAAATCGGAGTGAATCGTACGATCCAAAATTCCTCCCAAGGAATTTCAGTAAAAGTAACGGGAACAGGTGCACCTCTTGCTTATGGAGCGGGAACTCCAACAACCAATCAGGCGTACTCTTTAACCTGGAATAATATCCTGACAGGAGCTTCTCCTGGAATTTCTTCTTACTCCCAAGATGTTTCCGTTTTGAGAGAGGGATATTCCGGATCCGGTCTTATTTTCTCTCACCAAGTTTCGTCTTTAAGTTCTTTACAATACGGCGCGGATAGAAGCGAATCTAATCCTTTATCCTGGTACCGACTTTGGAGTGCAGGCTCTTTACAAGTGGTCCATGTGGAGAAAAATTTCACATTAACACTTTCAGTAGATGAACCTGTGAAATGGAAATACATCGATTGTCTTCCTAGATCCGGAAAAGTGTCCTTCACTTTGAGCGGAAATCTGACAGGAACTGGGACCATCTCCTTCTCCGATGGCTCAGGTTATTACGTTTACACAGTGACTGATTCCGACGGGAACAATTCTACCGAGCAGGGAAATCTAGACTTTTCTTCTTGTAGCGTTCCACTTTTTATTCTCTAAAAATTTCCGGATCAAAAACTTTCGGAACAAGCGAAAGGTCTGCCCAGTTTAGTCAATTTTTCTCTTGCATAAGAATGCACCAGGTCGAATCCTCTTGGGAAAGGATTCTTCCAGGTTTGATGAACTCATATTCCTTTCGTCCGATCCATTTTATTATTCTATTTTTATCTTTAATCTTTTTGGCCGCCCCTCATGTGCTCGGATCTCCCGACCCGAGCAAACCTTGTTACGGTAAAAAAATCAAAGGAATGCAATGTATTCCGGAAGGATATTTTATCCGCGGAAGTAATACACATGATCCGGACGAATCACCCGAACAAAAAATTTATCTCAGCGACTTCTTCATGGATCTATACGAGGTCACAAATGAAGACTTCAGCAAATGTATAGAAGAAGGTTCCTGCAAAGATTGTCTTTATAACGGAACCTGTGATTATATCGGACCTGCTTATGGAGATCTATATCTAAAGCCAAAACAGCCGGTTCTTGGAGTGAGTTGGTATACTGCAAAAGAATACTGTGAATGGGCAGGTAAACGACTTCCGACAGAAGCAGAATGGGAAAAGGCCGCCAGAGGACCAAAAGGGAATTTATTTCCTTGGGGGAACAAACCCGCAAATTGTAAGTTAGCCGTCATCGAAGAAGACGAAAGAAAAGGTTGTGTTTATAAAAAAATTAATCCTCCAAATTTAATGCCAACCGCTCCTGTAGGAAGTAGACCAGCAGGAGTTTACGGATTATTTGATATGGCAGGAAATTCCTGGGAATGGGTCCAAGACTGGTACTCCGAAAATTACAAAACATGTGGAGAAGCATGTAACGGAAAAGATCCGAAAGGGCCTTGCGAGGGAGAAGATAACTGTCCTGGTTTTGATAAAAAAACCTTAAAAGGTGGATCCTGGTGGTGGCCCTCAAGTTATGCAAGGGGTTCTAAAAGAAGAGCCCATGTTCCTCAAAATTACCCTGAATATCATCATTTTGGGTTCCGTTGTGCGAAAGACGCTGGTTAAAAAGCTATACAACGGATAGCACTCTTATAAACAAATGTAAGAAGCCAAAAATGGTCATGCGAAATGAAAACAAAAAATCTAAAGAAACCTGTCGTTTCTCTCTTGTTGGTCCTCCTACTAGGATGCGGATCTTCGGAGCTTACTCAAATCTCTGGAACGGAGACCCCATCTACAAATTGGGAACAAGATAAAAGTCCTTATATAATTTCTAATTGGGCGTTTTCTGAAATCCCTCCCGGAAATTTTTTCCACGGACATTTTCCTGTTTTACCAGGACAGAATTCAGAAAGTCCGACCGGCCAAGATCCTTATAAGAGTCCGTCCCAGACTCTGGAAGCCCGCGAAGCGGACTATAAACTAGAATCTTTTTTGGCGGCCCCTTCTAATATTTCTAATTATAATCCTAAAAGAAAGGACTCTTCTTTTGTATTTTTTCATTCAGTTAAAAGAAGTAAGAATGATCTAGATATATTACTTTCTGCTTATATACCTTTTTGTCCGTCTGGATGTTATCTTGGAGTAAAATCAGAAGGAAAAGAACAGATAATTGTTCCGGGAGAATCAGAGGATTCATCCAAACCCAGGATCGTAGTCATTCCATTCCAAAACGAAGAAGTTACTCTGGCTCTACAATTATTCCCTTTTAATGGTCCTCGAAATATGATGGAAAATCCCGTCATAGGCAGTTTTTCAGAAATCCAAACTGTTTATCTGGTAAAAGCTCTTAGAGTATTATTATTCAGCTCTTTGGAGTTTTTTTCCTTTTTCTTTTTTGCGTTTATATATATCAGAAGACCCCAAGATAAATTTAATCTCTCTTTTGCTCTTTTGAATTTATCCTTAGCAATCTGGTATCCGGCATACGAAGGTTGGTTCCAATACGTAGTGGATTCTCCCTGGACCTGGGTAATTTTCGGATATTCATTGGGAGCATTTCTTCCTATTCTATTTTATGAATTTACAATTGGGATTTTCCAAGCGCCCAGAAACATTCCTGGAAGAATATTACAATTTCTTTTTATTCTTCTGACCATTTGGCCTTCTTTGGAATACGCGATCACAGGAGGACACCAATACTTCGGAAAAATCGCATTCCATATATTTTTAGTCATATTAGTATTCTTTTATATGAATACTTTATATATATTTTTCAGATATAGATGGAGTAGCATTCTATCTTTCCGTTGGGTAGTCACAGGTTTAATTTTAGTCGCTGTATCTTCTTTTTATACTGTACTAAGTTTTGCGGGTTTTGGTCAGGCCCAACCTTGGGTGAATGAAAGTTTCCTAGGATTAACATTATTATTCAGCTTAGCTCTCGCCAAACGATATGCAGAAGTTTTTAGAGCCTTAGAAAAATCAGAAGGCAAACTCAAATCCTTAAATGAATCCTTAGAAACAAAGGTAGAAGAAAGGACCCAAATTATAGAGCTCCAAAAGGCAGAACTCGTACAAAAAGGTAGAATTTTAGCAAAAGACCTTTCTATTGCGGGGAAGATCCAGAATGCACTTCTGCCGCGAGAACTTCCTGTCATACCAAATGCAAGGATCTCTTATAGATATAAGCCAATGATGGAAATTGGTGGAGACTTACTGGATGTGATCTATGATCCTTCTACAAGTTCGCTGGGAATGTTTATTGGAGATGTGACTGGTCATGGAGTGTCCGCTGCACTTTTAGCATCGATGTTGAAAATGACTTTGGGGGATTGGTCCATTCTTCTACAGGATCCTTCTTCTCTTCTATTACATATTCGTAATCAATTCGAAGGAAAACTAGATGGTCACTTTATTACTGCGACCTTAGTAACTGTTGATCTAAGATCCGGCAAAACATTGATCGCAAATGCAGGACATCCTGAATGCCTTATTTTGAGAAAAGGTGGAGTTGTAGAATTTTATAGACCTAAAGGAGTTGCGATCTATGAGGCAATCCCAACCACTTACCAAACTGAATTTGTAGATTTAAAACCTGGAGATAAAGTTATATTATATACGGACGGCATTCCTGATTCCAGAAATACTGAGGGAGAATTTTTCGGAGAAGATCGTTTATCCGATCTGTTAAGAAAAAATTCGGATCAAGTTCCTGAAGATCTTTGTGATTCTGTAATTCATGGTGTCCAAGCTTTTCAGGGAGAATTCCAAAACCAAGACGATATGGCTTTGTTAGTGGTGGAATATTTAGGATAATTTAGTTAAAGCCAATATTCTTCCAACGGATTTGGGCCTTTGCAAATTTTTGTAATGCCTCCAGATCACATTCAGGATGCCCGGAAAGTGGAAGTGACTCTTCCTCCAATTCTCTGCATTCAGAATCTTTCCAATTGATAGAAAATATTCTGATCGAGATCTTTCCGACTATATCCTTTTTTTCTAATGGAGGATAGAAGATAGGTACTATTCCATAGGTTCGATTGTCTTCCAAAGCAACATATTGGTCATTTCCCAAAGTAATCACTTTGAATGGAAAATATAAAAATAGAGATCGAACCGATTGAGGACTTTCTTGAGAATAAATCGTTTTATAGGTTTTTCCAAAATTGGTTTCATCCAAAGAATGGTTTAGATTAGTTCTTTCTCCATTCTCACCCAGATTTACAAAATCACGATTAAATTCGCCTGAGCGGATCGGGATACCATTCACAAAAATTTCAGTCAAAGCAGGAAGATTTTCCTGGGAATATTTATAAGAAACAGTATCTCGAGGTAGGCCAACGATACGAGAAGGAAGAAGTCCATTCTCCTCTGTTCTTTTTAAGATACCGTCTCCCCTTTTGAGCTCAAGACCCGATTTCTGGACTAAAACCAAATCTCCTCTTTGGAAATTAGGCTCCATTAAATCGGATCTGATCTCATAAACATCGATCCAAAACTCTCTCACAAGCTTAGTCCCGAAATATGAAATCACTAAAGAGAATATTAAAAAAGTCGCAAATACGTAAATTTTTCCATAAGGAAAGAATAAGAAGAAATTTTTCTCTTCTTCATATTTGAAATAACTCTTTCGAGTGAAATAGAATAATAAAAACGGATAGGCAAATATACCTAATACAGAGATCCAAAAGATCAAATATGATAAAACTCCTTCCCCCAAAAATCGAAAGAAAGAAAGAATCACAATGGGAGAAAGATAAACTATCGAAACCAAAACAACGGAAGAGCAGATATCTTTTAAGAGCAAAAAGCCGGTTGGAGGTACAAAAAAATTTAAAATAAAGGAAAGAGTGAATCTCACCGAGAAAAAGACAGCAAAAGAGGAGAATATCTTTTTACTAATAGATTCAGGCACGGCTTGGTTCCGTAATTTTTAAAGAAAGTAAGGAGTTTGAATATTTAGGCAAATGTAGTTCTTCGGCAAGTTTAGAGGCTTCGTTTAAATATGAATTAATTAGATCAGAGATCTGTCTCTCTAATTGATTTTCTTCTAAAAGTCCTAAAATTTCCTGCTTTTTATTTCTTTTCCAATCTTGCCTTTTATCTTCCGGAAGAAAATAGATCATAGAAGAAATGTCTTCATTCTCCAAATCCTCACTTAAATCCTGATAATCGTCTAAAAGTCTCCAAGCTACGCCGAAAGACTCATACATTCTTTTCACAAGTTCTGCTTGGTCCTTAGAAAAAAAAGATCTGGCAAGTAAGTATGGCTGCAGGGACCAAATCCCCATTTGAGAACGAAATCTGGAAAGATGAGCCTCTAAACTTTCTGCAATTCCTAGATCTACAATGGA
Source organism: Leptospira koniambonensis (assembly GCF_004769555.1). Lineage (NCBI taxonomy): Bacteria > Pseudomonadati > Spirochaetota > Leptospiria > Leptospirales > Leptospiraceae > Leptospira > Leptospira koniambonensis. The sequence goes on from NZ_RQFY01000004.1 coordinate 18,690, forward strand.
TTTAAAATATCTATCTATGAATTCCTCCACAATCAAAACACCATCATGCACTTCTCTACCAAATAATTTACTAGATTGAGCATATCTGGTCCAAGCCTCGGTCCTAAGCTGCAGAATGATATGATTCGCTCTTAAAGAACCATCTGTTAAATGATCATCTAAAGAATGAAGTAATAACGCAGAAGAATGAGATTCAAGCAGTAATGTCAGCCAAGGATTTTCCCAAGGCAAGGCATGAGCGGATTCGTTAATCCAATACAAGATAGAATAACTTGGACTATAATATTTTCTTAAAAAATTAAAACCCTCGGCTACGCTATTTTGGGAATATTTATATAAGAATAAGACCGCCTCTGTTCTGAGAGAAATTGGCAATCCATAACAAATACTTAAAGCAGAACGATTCAGTAACTTGCAGAATTCTTCCGCCTCTCCGGGGTTATCCGAAAGACCGAAATCAAGCCTTTGCATGGCCACATATTGGAGAAATTTATTTTTTTTACCATTTATTTAATTTCTTCTAAGAAATTTTTGTGATAAATAAGGTTTTTTGAAGATTCTTTCGGTAATCAATATTCCATTTTAGTATTTTAGAATTTGTTAACGGCTTTATCCCAATCATAGTATGCAGCTTTTGGAGCGTTAATTACAATGATAGATTATGTCCCTTAGTTTGGATATAAAATCTTCAGACATACGTTATCTTCCTTATTAACCGAAGTAGGACTTTTAGAAGATTATAAAATTAGAATACAGATTCCGCTATACATCCAATATTGTTCTTGCAGATTTTAAATTCCAGAAAGATTCTCCTGGAATCGGCGGGAAATAGTTTGAGAACTTTTTTAGACTTTATCCATACAGAAAAAGCAAATCATCCTCAATTTATACTTAATATACAAAAAGAAGATCCAAATTTTTTACAAGATTGGTTCCAAACAATGGGTTACGATGTTTCTACTTGGGAATGTACCAAGGTGATTGAAACATTTAAGACCACATCGGGTCATAAAACAAAGGACTCAGGTCCTTCTGCCATACATTAGAATTCTTTAAATCGCTATACCAAATAAAATTTGCAGTTGAGCACCATATGGATTCTGGTGAGACCTAGCTTCTTTTTCTGGTTCTTGCCAATCTTTTTGTAATTGTCTATAATCCCAGCTTGTATTGGTACCGTATGAACCTCTCTGTTCATGAGTACCTCTTTCGGGATAGAATAGAATATTTCCGCCCACATGAATGAAAAACCCTGAAGTGAAAATATATCTAAAGCCAGCACCCGCAGAAAGAAAAAGTTTTTGCTGGGAGATATTCCAAGCATAGTCCCTATAATTTCCACCCGGGACGTAACCTTCTGTTTTTCTTTGTTTTTCTGAATAAGTTTCTAATCCCGCGCCCGCAGCAAAATAATAAGGTCCAGAAAAAGGAAACCATTCCATTTGGAGAGCTAATTGTCTTTGGATCTTCTCTGAATTTGTAAGAGTGAATACTCCTGAAAGATCTGGCTGCACACCATTTACATCCAGATCAAATCTTTGGATCACTCTTTGTTCCTGCCATTGGAGAGAAGCAGCCAATTTGGAAGAAAATTGTATCCCTGAACCGAACCAACTCAGACCGTTTGCAGTAAAACCTCCGATGAAAAATTTTCTGGAACTTCTTCTTCCTGCCTGCTCCAGTTCACCTGGAACAGGAGCAAAATCATTGTTTCCTTGGGCGAAAGCCGCAGGAGCAATCAGTAAGAAGGACACAAAAAAAAGTTTTTGAATGAGGTTTTGTTTCATACAGATCCTAAAGCCGGTCCAGGATTCCAAATTTCTATGGAAAGGTCAAGCTACTCGGAGGAGACGTATACAGTTCCGCCTTTATTTAAGAATTCTTCCGATTTTTCTTTGAAACCTTCTTCCATTGCCTTCTCGTCCGAAATCCCTTTCTCTTCCGCGTATTTTCTAAGCTCCTGGGTCAAATGCATAGAGCAGAAATGAGGGCCGCACATAGAACAAAAATGTGCAGTTTTCATTCTATCTTGGGGAAGTGTCTCATCATGAAATGACTGAGCAGTATCTGGATCCAAGGAAAGTGCGAACTGATCGTCCCATCTGAATTCGAATCTGGCCTTACTCAATAGATCATCTCTTTCTTTAGCGCCAGGGTGTCCTTTTGCAAGATCAGCCGCATGAGCAGCGATCTTATAAGCAATTACCCCTTGTTTTACATCTTCTTTATCAGGAAGTCCCAAATGTTCTTTAGGAGTTACATAACAAAGCATTGCAGTTCCATGCCATCCAATCATTGCAGCTCCAATCGCGGAAGTGATATGATCATAACCAGGTGCAATATCAGTTACTAGAGGCCCTAATGTATAAAATGGAGCTTCCTTACAAATTTCCATCTGCAAGTCCACATTCTCCTTGATCTTATCCAGCGGAACATGTCCTGGGCCTTCTATCATTACTTGGATATCTTCTTTCCAAGCAATTTGAGTAAGTTCTCCTAATGTTCTTAATTCAGAGAATTGTGCCTCGTCGTTTGCATCTGCAATACTTCCTGGGCGTAAACCATCACCTAAAGAGAAAGACACTCCATATTTTTTCATCACCTTGCAGATCTCTTCAAAACCAGTGTATAGAAAATTTTCCTCGTGATGGGCCAAACACCATTTTGCAATGATAGAACCACCTCTGGAAACAATACCTGTTACTCTTTTAGAAGTGAGGGGAATATATCGAAGAAGGACTCCTGAGTGAATTGTAAAGTAATCCACTCCTTGTTCCGCCTGCTCTTCCAATGTTTCTAAAAATACGGAAAGATTTAAATTTTCAGCCTTACCTTTTACTTTTTCCAAAGCCTGGTAGATTGGAACAGTACCGATTGGGACTGGGGAATTACGGATAATCCATTCTCTAGTCTCATGGATATTTTTTCCTGTGGAAAGATCCATCACGGTATCAGCTCCCCATTTAATGGACCATCTTAACTTCTCCACTTCTTCTTCGATGGAAGAAGAAAGAGCAGAGTTACCAATATTTGCGTTAATTTTCACTAGAAAGTTTTTACCAATGATCATTGGCTCGAGCTCAGGATGGTTTTTGTTAGACGGAATGATCGCTCTTCCTCTGGCGATCTCACTTCTTACAAATTCAGGATCCATTCCTTCTCGAAGCGCCACATATTTCATTTCTTCGGTTATCAATCCCTGTTTTGCGAAATACATTTGGGAATGATTTTGGACCGGAGAAGGACCCGAATTTCTTCTCTGGACCCATTCTGCCCTAAGTTTAGGGATCCCCGCTTTCCAATCGGAAGGATTCCAGCCATCTTTCCAAGGGCCTTCTGTAGTATAAGCGCTGTAAACGGATCCGTTGCTTAAGCGTATCTCTTTTCGAGGAATTTCGAATGGAGTTGTAGTTTGATTGGATTCCATAGTGTTTCTCCCATGTTGGGGAAAATTCCGGAATCTGAAATATGAGGAAAAGAAAAAGGACGCAGGAAGAAGTCCATGCAAAATTTATAATCTTTCGCGGACCTAGATCTCGGGCGTTTGTTTTTTTCCGTTTCCCTTCGCAGGCATTATCCTGATCAGGTTCCGGGGACTCTCTCAGAGACTTTTGGTCCCACCCCCAACGGTTCTCTCCATTGGATTCCTAAATTCTAGTCTTGCAAGGAGTTTTTCCAAAACTTCTCACTCGAATTCGCGAGAGATAAGTCACTGATTTTTATCAAAATTTTAAAAATCGAAATTAACGAACGGTTGTTAAGATTCTCATATAAGAGGAAGTGAATGTTTATTTTTTACAACAAATGTTCAAAATAAAATCTTTTATAACGGACTTTTTTATTTTATCCAGAATATCTGTTTGACACCCAAGTCCGCATCGATATTGTCCTGTCCAATGCTTGGACCCCAAGATAGACATAAACGGTCCAGGTGAAAAACCACTCTACTATACGAAAAGTTTAAGGAGCTATTTAAATGGTTCGTAACATCACGAAAGCTTTGTTAGTTTTCGCCGTACTTTGTTCTTCATTCGGCTTAAGCGCAAAGTCTTACATCACTGGAGGCCTCGGTCTTCAATTTGACCTTGGATCATTGGGCGATACAATTGCAACCGACGGTTTGGACTCTTCCAGCAGTTATGCTACTACAGATTCCAAAGGGACTACTACAGGAGTTCTTCCTCGTCGTGCAATCATCCCTGAAAACCGCTTACTCAGTCTACAGCACACTACAAACGGATTGATCAGCGCTAAAACTAGCGGTGCAATGTCCGGTCTTGTTCTTTCCTTAGGTTACGAGCATGATTTCGGAAAAGCATTCTTCTGGAGAGTAAACGCACACTACACTCGTAAAGTTATGGGTGGAGAGACTACTGCAAAATTCTTAGGACAAACCTTCTACGATATCACTTGGGATTATCACGCAATCCAAATTCCATTTAACATAGGTATCAAATTGAATGTAACTGAAGATTCTAGCTTCTATATCGGAGCTGGGGTTCACTACTTCAATGGTGGATGGAGTCTTCAAGGAAGCAACCGTTTGAGCGATGTTCATGATGCTCTTGTTGGAGCTGGTGTTACCAACTCTACTATCTTAGGACTTGTAGCAGATGGAACTGATCCTGCTGCAAACTGGGAAAAAACAACATTCCAAGTTTCCGGAGTGGCTCCAAACTGGTTGATCGGAGCTCAATCCAGAATTTCCGACAAAGGTCATATCTATATGGAAGTTGAGACTCTATTCTCCTTCAAATACGGTATTGCTCACCCATCTTCTGTTGGTGGAATCGCAGGTTTAGCACCTTCCGTTGCTTATCCTCAAGTTCTTGGTGGAAACCAGTACAGATTCGGATACAAACACGAACTCTAATTCTTAGATTTCTTGTCTGTATGCAAAGGCTCTCCGTTGCGGAGGGCCTTTTTTATTTTCACTTCTTCTCCCGAAACGTTAGTTTTCTTCCTAAATTAATAAGCGAAATATAAGTTTCGCCATCCCTAAGGGTACAAATACCCTCTTCAAAACTTTATCACATAACAATCATGTAATGACCTAAAACGAAAAAACGATGGCTGTCTTAGAGTGTATCCATTTCCAGTGAAAATGTTTTAAAACTCACTCCGGAGATAATCATGATAAAAACCGCCAGAAGAACATTTCTGATCCTTCTATTCCTAATACCTGGAATTTACTTAAATGCAAAATCTTACGTGATGGGTAGTGCAGGACTACAATTTGATTTAGGGGATTTAGGAAGCACTATCGCGACTGATGGTTTAGATTCCTCCAGCAATTATGCAACTATGGACAGCACGAACACTACTCCCGGAGTTCTTCCTCGTAGAGCAGTCATTCCTGAAAACCGTCTACTCACATTACAACATTCTTCTAATGGATTAATAAGTGCTAAAACTAGCGGTGCAATGACTGGACTTGTACTTTCCTTAGGTTATGAGCAAGACTTTGGAAAAACATTCTTCTGGAGAGTAAACGCACATTATACCCGCAAAGTTATGGGCGGAGATACAGAAGCGAAATTCGCAGGACAATCTTTCTATCATATGACCTGGGACTATAATGCTATCCAAATTCCAGTAAACGTTGGGATCAAACTTTCAGTTTCAGAAGATGCTTCCATTTATATTGGAGCAGGAGTTCACTACTTTAAAGGTGGATGGAGTTTAGCTGGGAATAATCGTTTGAATGATGTTCATGAACTACTAGTTGCTGCGGGTATAACAGATACAACAGTACTTGGTTTAGTTGCAGATGGAACAGATCCTTCTGCCAATTGGGAAAACACAAAATTTAATGTCTCCGGAATTGCACCCAACTGGCTATTTGGTGCACAGGCAAGAATATCAGATAAGGGTCATATATATATGGAAATGGAAACTTTGTTTTCCTTCAAATATGGAATTGCTCATCCTACCTCTGAAGGTGGAATTATAGGTTTAGCACCAAGTGTTGCATATCCTCAAGTTTTAGGTGGCAACCAATATAGATTCGGATATAAACACGAGATCTGAGTTAACATCTTTTTTTCGTTTGTGCAAAGGTTCGTAAGGAAGGAGAGCCTATCTCGAAATGTAAGAAAGGGGCCCAAAAGTTTAAAGGGAATATGTCTATTATAAACGCCCCCAAGAAGCTGAATAAGCTCCGATAAGGTCTCCTAATTTGTATCCGAAGGATCCATCCTTTGGATACAATCTTTTAATTTCGGTTTTCAACTCACTAGTGATCTGGTCTGCTGCTCCATGGCATTTTAGACAAACGGGATCATTTACATAGATCGGTCGCATGAAATGAAGAGACTTTGGTAAGCTCTCTGAAAATATGAATGCAGGATTTTCCTTAGAACCGAACTCTTTCCATTCGGAAAGCGCTCTTATTTCCCAATCCTTCGGCAGATGATCAGGGTTCCGACTTCTTTCCGAGACCCTTCGAATATCTAATCTAGGATATGTGAATATAAGATTCTTCTCTTTTTCTTCCGAGAAAGTACGGCAGGTCACAAGAGAAGCAAGACTTCCTTTTTTACGGATCGAGTCCTTTAAATCTTTCGTTAAACTCTCTTCAGATTCGGAGAAGAGTTTCATGAGAATTGCTTTCCTTTCTGCATCCTCTTCTCTAACACAGAATGATAATGAAGCCAAGCTTATGCAGATAATGAAAGCTCGAAAATAAATCCCTTCCGAATGAAATAATCTGGAGAATTTCACAAAACGATAATGCGATCCAATCCGTTTTTGCCAATTAATATAATAATCTTGCGATAAGTTTAGACAAACTCTATCCAATTTGGAAGATTTCACTAAACAAATTCTTTACGAATGAAAATCATGTTTTTACCATTACTAGAAAATTTTCAAGTTGAAAGGTTTGATCTTCTGCTTTGACTGTCCGTTATCCGTAATTCTTCTAACTTCGTTTCGGGAATTACGAGTTTATAATAGGATAAGGTTGAATGAAGGTTAAATTACTTATTTTCAGCTGTTTTTTATTCATTGGATTTGCCAATTGCACCGGTGCAAATTTTGGGAATACTATAGGAGCTACTCCAAACACAAATCCCACTAAAAATTATGGATTCGTGTTAGGCTTAAGCCCTCTTGTTACTAAAGGAGCCTACTTAATTCATAGTGGGGATATACCCGGCCAGATCGGCTTCGGAGCGGAAGCGAACTTAACTGGAACAGCTTGCAGCCGAAGTATTCTCAACTTAATCGCTTTCGGTGATTCATCATTAGCGGCCGCTAAAGAAAATGGAAAGATCAATAAGATCGCGGCGGTCAATTATGAGCAGTTTGCAATTTTAGAAGGTGTTTACCATAGCTTTTGTACGGTGATTACAGGTAGTGCTGGTTCTAGCACGCCATCATCCACAATTCCAGTTCTTTCCGCTGATCCAAACCTAACTCCAAAGAAAAGATAATCCAAAATGGCCAAGACAATGAAACATATAACGATCAAAATATTAATTGCCGTGGGAATCATACTAGGCTCTTTCACGAATTGTTCAAATGGACCAGTAGGAGGGTTTATCTATGCTGGAACTGAATTTCCAGGTGAATTCAACACACTGAATAATGTAGCCTCTGTCAAAAAAGCTGAAGGTTGCACGAGAAGCGTCCTGGGTCTTGTTACTTGGGGCGACTCCGGGGTAGGTCAAATTGCTTTAGCAAATAAAATAACAAAAATAGCAACGATAGATCATTCTACAATGTCTGTTCTAACTTTAGTTTATAGAAATTATTGCACCATCGTTGTGGGAGAATAACTATTTATGAAAAAGACAATATTTTTAATATTAATTTCCTTTAGCTCTTTTGCTTCATTCAATTGTGCAACAAGTATCTTGCCTGCAGCAATTTTTGGTTCAGCAGAATATCATGTCTCTGGAACTCCTACCGGAGGACCAACTGATGCAAAAATCCTAAAAAGCGGTCAGTCTTGTAACATTTACTCACTTTTGAATGTTTTCTTCTATTCAGGCGGAGAAGGAAGCATTATCGAAGCGGCGCAAAAAGCAGGAATCAAGAAAATTGCAGTAGTTGATAAAAGTGTACTATCAGTTTTCGCACCTATTTTTTCGAGAGAGTGTGTAGTAGTTTACGGAGAATAAGCCTTACAAATTCTTTCTTACTACAATCCAGTTATTGGGTATAGTTCTGAAAGGAATCCTTGTAAAACCCGAAGAGATTTTATCCTTCGGGTTTTCTTATTTTACCTCAAACCAAATCTATTCTCCCTAAAAGGGGAACAAACTTCACAGGCAATCTGTTTGTTTCTTCAAAGTGATTTTGTTTTTTTCTTAATGTAAGAAGATATTGTACTTCTTCTTTCCATTCTACCGGAAGAACGGCGGTCCCTTCTTCCGGTAGAGATTCAAAGACTAAACTTCCGGGTCCTGGGATTTTTGGGAAACATGCAGAAGACACAAACTTGGAAAATTTCCCTTTTGTTTGAGTGAGGAGTAACGCGTCTCCAAATAGGATCTTATTTCTTTTAGTAAACCCTGGAGACCAACTTTCTAAAACTTCTAAAGATCGTTCGTATAATTCAGGAATGATCTCTGATGAGATCAGTTTTGCTCCGAGCGAATCTAAAATTGCGGCTAAATATCCAGAACCTGTGCCTATTTCTAAAATTATATCTCCGGATCTAACCTGGAGTTGATCAGCGATATAGGCGACTATATATGGTTGGGAGATAGTTTGTTCTTCACCGATCGGAACTGCTTTATCATCGTAAGAATATTCTCTAAATTTTTCAGGAAGGAAAATATGTCTGGGAACTTTTAGAAATGCAGAAAGTAAATTTGGGTCCTTGATCCCTCTTTCTAAAATTTGGGTTCGAACCATTCTCTCTCTTGCAAGAACAGTCCCCTCATCATCAAATTTGGAGACGAAGCCTAAATCAGGATTTTCCATTGACGTATAGGCCCGGCTCAGTAGTTTGGTTATGGGTTCGGCTTTGTAGCTCAGTCGGTAGAGCAGAGGACTGAAAATCCTTGTGTCGGCAGTTCGATTCTGCCCGAAGCCAAAACCCGATTATCCGTTCTTCCTTTCCTCTCCCAATTTCCATAATTCTGTAAATACCAGATCCTCTACTTGTTTGCAAAGTTCGGGCTTATATAATTTTTTTACCGGCGGTTTAGGGTAGATATGTATCTCGTCCGTGTCCGGTATATAAGTAAGCATCCGTAAAATCTGGTCCTCCCCTTCGATTTCGTACATCGTGTAGGACATCCCCTTTGCTGGGATGATTTGAGAAGTTTCCAAGTATTTCATGATTCTACCGCTCTATCAAGTCTAGATCTTTTGGAAAGAGATTTATTCTGTTCATTGATAAGGTATTCCAAACCCACGAGTAAGGGCTAACCGCGATCATAGCATCTGGAGTTTTTATATCCGAGACAACCCGAAGCAGTTACGTATAATATCGCACAAAATTTCAGGAAGAGGCAAAGGATCTCTTAAAAGAAAATCCTTCGCTCTCCTGAAGTTTCATGTTTGAAAGTTCTGGAGTATTTCCAAGATTACTTTAATAAACTCTCCGAATTCGCTCAGAATCTTTAAAACTATAAGTATCAGTTTCAAGTTCATAACTCTCGTTTCTCCTTGGCTTTTTGTGCCACAGTTTTAGAATAGCAAGACTGCCAATTATCGGAAAAGATCCGATGTCGTAAGTCCTCACCCTTCTATTAGTAAGTTTCTCCCAAAATTAGCATTTGTAAGGATATCGGAGGAAATTTTTAGATTTCTTTCCGAAGCTTCCAAACTCAGAATCTCGAGCTATTTAATTAGTAGCGACTTGCTATCTTGTTTTTCTCCAAACAATCCCGTGAAGAGAAGATGAAGTACAATGGATTTCTCTATGATTAGCAATTTTTGAGCCTCCTTTTATGATTTTGGCGAACGTAATATAGTAAAGTTCCCCGACTTATCAACTCCAAGCGGGAGAAATTTCCCTTTAAAATACACTAATGGGAGATCTTTGTCGAGGTCTCAAAAGGACGCATCTGGCGATGGCGATCCTGGTCTGTATTTTAGGTAAAATTTCCTTGAGAGAGAGGAGTTTTCCCCGTTCTAAAAACCCTTAGCGGCTCTGCGCCTCTGTGTGAGAAAATGAATGCAATAAAGTTTCACATGGAGGCTTGGAAATAAAGAAAGGTATTCCTTTCAGAACCTGCGAAGGATCGTAGCGTAAATCCGGCGATGCACCATCGTAATATCGCATTAGTATTAAATTAGAAAACTGTTATGGTGCTTCGCTGATTGAAGCGTAGAGCCTGACCCGAGCGTTTGCGAGGGACGCGGCCAAAATAGGCGCATTAAAAAGCTTGTACTAAAAAGCCTTTTCCTATAATCTTTCCCAATGACTCGGTCCTCTCTTAGAACTGACGGGACTTTTCTTGTCGGGATCACTGGGATGATCGGTGGAGGCAAATCCACTGCTGCTCGGATCTTAGAAGAGTTGGGCGGAGTTAGGATCAGTGCTGACGAGATTGCACGTAAATATACGGATCCAGACAGCCCGATCTCTAAGGAACTGATAGATTCCTTGGGTCCAGAAATCCTGGATGAGTTTGGTAAGATAGATCGAAAAAGGATCGCCACGTTGGTATTCGGTAATCCCGAAAAACTCAAGATCCTAAACTCTTTGACCCATCCAAGGATACGTAAGGAGTTTTTGGAAGTTCTGGGTGGCTTGAAAGAAGCAAGCCTGGTGCTGTGGGAAGTCCCACTTCTATTTGAAACCGACTCCTATACACTTTGTGATGCTACTGTTTGTGTGATCTCAGACCCCGAAGTTTCTTTAGAAAGGACAGTAAAAAGGGACGGGATCAGCAAAGAAGAAGCGGAAGCCAGGGCAAAAAGCCAGCTTTCACTTCAGGAAAAAGCGAAGAAGGCCGACTATTCCATTAAGAACACAGGGGATTTGCTGGACCTTCGTAAAGAATGCGAATATTTGTACGCTGAGTTAAAAGGAAGAATGAAATGAAGGAAAAAATTTTCTACGTCATCAATCTGGACAATAAAAGGATCTCCCTACTCTCTCTATTTTTAGTGGGACTTCTTTTTTCATTCTTCTTCTTAGGAGTTTCCGTAGGTAGAAAGAGAGGCCAAGTGCAAGACGACCTGGCTCTGAACTCCAATAGAGATAATATACAATCCTTATCTTCTTCCACAGTAAACCAAGCTATGGAAGAATCATCGGCGACTTCTAATATTAAAAAAGAAGAAGAAGTTAAATTTAGAAATCTTCCTCCTGGTGCAGAAGTTGTGGACCTAAGATCTGATATTTCTCCTGCAAAAAAAGAAGAACCATCTAAAATAGAAGTAGAAGCTCCATCTTCTTCTCATCCTGAAAAAAAATTAGTTCGGAAAGAAAAGGAATCCAAGAAATCAGTCCATACTTCTCCTCGTAAGGCGGCAGTCCACAAGGCTGATAATGATTTTTTTGTCCAAGTAGCGGCGTTCAAGACTAAAGAAAAGGCAGATGAACTCAAGTCGTCTTTAGGTGGGAAGTCCTACGTGAAAAAAACCAAAAACGGTTATTTTACTGTTCGTATGGGAAATTTTCCGTCCAAAGATGACGCTGAAAAATCCATGAAAAAACTTCCGGGCAACTTGAAAGAAAACGCTTTGGTCTCTAAGGAATAATTTTTTTTCCATATTCCGCCGGCCGATCTTCTATATTTTTTCAATTGACCCAGGAACCGTAAAACCCCAAGTTCGTTGTTAACAGAAATGGATCTGAAAGAACTCGAACCAGTTCGTCTTGCCGTTGTCAGATCCACAATCGAAAGATTGCGTCATACATATTCGGATCTTTTAACATCGATTAAGGGATACGACGGAATTCCTTCCTTTTTCGAAAACAATCTTTATGCTCCTACCAATAAAGAAGAAAGAGATAATGCACTCGAAAGTTTATACGAAAAATTGAAAACGGTCGCGGGTAAGTCCATGACCGACAATATCCATCAGATTATTCTACTAAACAAACTCACCGATTCGTTAGATTTCGATACTGCAAAAGTAGTGATCGAAAACAATCTAATGGAGAATGGAGAAATTCCTCAAGAAAGCCTTTATGCAGCCTTGGGTGCGACCGGCAGATTCGAAGATAGAAGAGCTCAGATCAGCATGGTGGGAGATACTCTAAAGTTTTTCTTCTCTCTTTCAAAACTTCCTATGGTAAAACTCATCATGGCACCGATCAAAGTTGCAGCATCCATGGTAGGAGCTACTTCTTTAGTAGATACTATGGAAGCAGGTTATAATCTATCTTCAAAGATAAAAGATTTACAACCATTCATTGATTCATTTATAGATAGAGAAAACAGACTTTTAGGTAAACTGATCAACGGCGAAAAACACGAGCCGATCCAATTTTAATTTTTCCAAAGAACTCCTTTTCGGATTCCCTCTTGCCTTTTTTTAGATTTCCTAGATCCTTTGCTCCGGCCGGATCTTTGGCCTTGGGGCAAACTCATGTTTATAGGACATTATAGCGTTTCTTTCGCTTCTAAAAAAGCAGAGCCTAAAACTCCTCTTTGGGCGAGTTTTGTGGGAGTTCAGTTCGTAGATATTCTGTTTATGATCTTTATTTTATTCGGGATCGAAGGTATCAGATTCGTTCCTGGTTTTACTGAAGTAAATAATTTTGATCTTTATTATATGCCGATCACTCATAGTTTAGTGGGAGGAATTGGCTGGTCTATCTTATGTTTTTTGATATTTAAATTCGTTTTTCTAAGATCCAAACCATATTCAGATTCTTTAAAGAACAAAATTTCAGGACTTATCGGTTTAACAGTTCTATCTCATTATTTTTTAGATCTTCCAATGCATACAAAGGATCTACCTATTCTATTTGATTCAGGTCCAAAAATAGGTTTCGGTCTTTGGCATTATAGAACTCTTTCCATCGCAGCAGAAGTAACTCTTACATTGATTGGTTTGATCCTATATTTTAGAGCAACTAAACCTGGCCCTACATTTGGTGGAAAATACGGAATGCAGATCTTTGGTGGAATACTTTTGGTCTTAGCGATTGCTACTCCTTTCTTCCCACCTCCACTTGCAATTCCTGAACTTTCTATCCAGGGATTGGTAGGTTATGCCATTCTTGCTTGGGTCGCTGGCTGGCTGGACGGCAAAAGATTGCCAGCTTGATCTTAATTTTTAGAGGTATTTCTTAATTCGTGAAAAATAAAATTCATCCATTCTTAGGAGCATTCGGTCTTTGCGTTTTAGTTATAGCTATAGGTTTTGGAATAGGGATCCTGTTTGCGATCCTTCAATCCGCAGCAAATTTGAATTTAGACGCAAAGATTATCGCGGCAGTTGGAAACTCAGCTTCTTTTGGTCTGGCAATTTGGTTCGGTCTTAAAATTTCTGAAAAAGATTATACGGAAGTTTTAAGACTCAGATCTCCAAAAGTTTTAGAAGTAATCAGTTTTGCGATCACTGCAATTGGTTTTTCCTTTCTTCTTTCCGAAGTGGATAATCTGTTTTCGATGTATTTTCCTAAACCGGATTTCATTATAAACTTATTCCAAGGATTGTTCGATGGTGAGAATGTATTCTTAGCCGCGATCTTACTTTCTGTAGTAGCTCCACTCACCGAAGAATTCATGTTTAGAGGAGTGATCTTAGATAAATTTTTAAGAAAGTATTCTGTAATATCTTCTTTCCTTCTCTCTTCTTTTTTATTCGGGCTAATCCATATGAACCCTTGGCAATTTATCGGATCCAGTATCTTAGGTATCTATATGGCTTGGGTGGTCTATAAAACAGATTCGATCTGGAACTCTATTGTAATTCATGCAGTCTTTAACGGAATTCCTCTTATCGTACTACACGGATTGAAACTCGAGATCCCGGGTTTTTCAGCACCAGTTGTCGGAAAAATTCAGATCCTACAACCTCTCTGGCTAGACCTTTTGGGTTTACTGATTACTTGTTTTGGGCTATCTTTAACATTCTTTTTATTTAGAAGCAGGAACGAAAAAACCGTATAAGCTAACAATCCGAAGACTCATTTTTTCTATTCGGATTACAACTGTGTAGTTTTTTCGTTTTTAGAAGTCGAACAGTATTGGCCGAAACATCTCGGCCATTCGTATATTCGGGTCACTCCGTTAGAATTAGAAAGGCAAACAAACAATGGTGGAAAACTCCGTCCAAACTACAAATTTTTCCGAGAAGGGAGCGATCAGCATCAACAGGATCCGAATTGGATTTTCTATAGTGATGCTTTTTGTGAACGTTTTGGCTTTATTCTCTCAAGGTTCCAGTTCTCAAACCAGTACACTCATCAACTTCTTAATAGAGCTCACAGTTTTCGGTTACGGGGTCACTCAGATCTATTTACTCAAAAAAGGAAAACTCAAAAGTTCTTTTGTAACTCTCTGTGTATTCTTAGATATTTTAATGTATTCACTCATCTTCATCACTGTAACCATTTTTGCTGCGAATGCAGAAGCGATGGTCGGAACATTGAAGATGCCATTCTTCATCATGTTATATTTTTTCGTGATGATCTATTCAGGACTTCTTCTTTCCCCTAAAACTACTTTGATGGTTGGGTATCTAGCATTGATCGGAACATTCTCCATGGATTATTTCGCATGGTTGAATGGAGTAGAGTTCAAATATAATACCGACAAGGCGACTGAGATCTCCGTATTTTTTGAGATCATACGATTTGTATTTTTCGTTTTAGGAATTCATATCTTAACTTCGGTAGTAAAATTTTTAGTTTCAGTTTCAGATGTGGCAATCAAGTCCACCGTTGAGGCAGAAGCAAAAAGTGAAGAAGCGGAGAAGGCAAAAGATAGAATCACTAGCGAAGCTTCTACACTAAACAAAAATACTTCAGAGATGAAAAACGAAATGGATACTCTGAACTCAGAGATCCAAAGCCAGGTTTCTAGTATGGAACAGATCAGCGCGTCTTTAGAAGAATTGGCAGCATCTACAGATAGCGCGGCTGAATTTGTAAAGGCTCAGTTCGGGAAAATAGAAGAGCTGAACAAAGAGAGTGATACATTAAATTCGATCTTAAAAGAAGTGCGCATCTCAACGGACTCTCTCTCTAAAACAACTGAAGAATCCAAAGTGTACAGCAAAGATGTTTCCGGAGCAATGGAAGTATTGGGAAATAATTTTGGAGAAGTGAGTAAATCCTTCCAAAAAGTCCAAGATGTAAACGATATCATGAGAGAGATCGCGGACAGAACCAATTTACTAGCATTAAATGCTTCTATCGAGGCAGCAAGGGCTGGAGAACATGGAAAAGGATTCGCGGTAGTTGCGCAAGAAGTAGCAAAACTTGCAGACAGTGCTTCTGAAAACGCAGCCACAATTTCTAAAATTATTGGAGAAGCGGCAAAACTGATCACAAACGGAAACACAGCTGCAGAAGAAACAAAACGAAAAGTTTCCGTACAAGAATCTGGATTTACTTCTATAGTAGACAACCTTGGCCAATTGAGATCCAGAGTGGAAAACCAGGGAAAAATCCATGAGTCCTTCCTAAAATCTTTCCGCGAACTATTCGATCTATCCAGACAGATCGAATCCATTGCGAGCGAGCAGAAGAACGGAACTAAAGAAGTAGTCCAGGCACTTTCTTCTATCGAACAATCTTCGAATATCATTTCGGAAGGTTCTAATAGAATGAGAGCCAGCTTAGAGGAACTTTCGGAACAATCCAAAAGATTAGTCGTTCAGTAAAGACTCGCCGGGCAGTTTTTAGAAGTTCAATATTCTTGACTTCCCGGCATCCGTTGAAACACTGACTTTCGTAACCCATTCGCGAGTGTGGTGAAATTGGTAGACACGCCAGATTTAGGTTCTGGTGCAGTAATGTGTGGGGGTTCGAGTCCCTCCACTCGCAAAAACTTTCCTCTTTAAAATAATCAAACATTCTAATTGAACAAAACTCGAGGGACTCGAAGCTTTTGAGCGAAAGAGTTTGCAGCGACCCATAGGGAGCGTAAGCAAACTCGTCCCAAGCCATGGATGGCGAAGGGCGCGAAAAAGACGCCGTGGAGCAAACTTTGCCAGGAAGGCAAAGTGCGTAACGGCGAGTCCTCTCCAATTGCAAAATCTCAAAACCCTTTCTTTTTTTTGATAGTCATTATTCTTAATATATCAAAAAACTTTTACAATGAATCGTTTATTAGTTATTTTTTACTTACTAATCCTGAAGAATTTAAGTATCTTCGCACTCCTATAAAGTCCGTTATTTCCGAATTCGATAAACCCAATCTACTTTTTACGACAGGAGAAAGTAAGGAATTTGTAGCAAAGATCGAAAATGGAATTTATCACTTTCAATCTTTTGATGGTAAGAGTAGGCATATAAAGTCACTTTTTACTATACCTTATGAAGGAGATTTTGAGATCGAAGCTTCTGTGTTAGGAAGAAAAGATAAACCTCAGTTTTATGTAGGAATTGCGCTTGTGGATTTAAACGATGGAGAAGATTTTATTGAATCAACTGTAAATTTGAACGGATCCTTCTCAATAGACAATCAAGAAAAATGGATACTACGTTACTCAGATCGGAAAAACAAAAATGATAAATTCCAAATCATAACGATACGAAAAATAGGATCTGATCTTTTTTTCTTTCTGGATGGATCATTCCGTTACAAGCATACGATTGGAAAAGTCAAAAACTTCAAGGTTGCGATTTCGACGGGAGATTCGGATAGGGGTTCCATTGAGTATTTCAAAATTATAAGATATTAGAGCCTAATTATTTTTGATTTTAATTATTGAGTATAAAATTATATGAATCTTTTTAAAAAAACCTTTCTAATTGCCTTCATTGCAAGCTTATTATCTGCCGCATGTAGTTCGACAGAACACAGAGACCATGCACAAGACTTCTTCATTGAAGAAGCATACATAGACTACCCGATCCATCTATTAGCGAGATTCGGAAACACCAACGGAATCGAAAAACTATTCAAAAATAACTATTCGGCTATTGACAGAGTTTCTCCTCCAGATGATTGGACAGCCTTAATGCTTGCTTCCGCGTACGGTCATTTAGATACCGTTAAATTTCTAATCTCTAAAGGCGCTAAGATCGATTTTCGCTCAGAAAAGTGCGGATGCACAGCTTTATTAACAGCAACGCATCAACAAGAAACGAATGAAAATCACTACAAGGTAGTGGAATTTCTACTGTCAAAAGGAGCTGATTCAAATGCAGTCGATAACCTAGGTGACGATGCATTAATAGTACCGGTAAAAAATAAAAAATATGAAATAGTCAAATTGCTTCTTACAAAACGTAAATTCAATCTATCAAGAAGAAATAAAGAAGGCAGATCTGCCATGGATTACGCTAAGGACAATGAGGACACAGAAATGATAAAGATTCTGGAATCCCACTCTAATATTAGCCGTTAATATTAATTTCATAAAAAGCTAAAAGTTTTATAAAAAATCGGTTATCTTCAAGTAATCGAATATCAGGTATTCCAACTGATTAATATTAGAATAAAATACCTCTCTCGCAAACCGCGAAGGATCGAGCCGGGGTCAAAAAATCGTGCATACGAATTTTTGACCGGAG
Organism: Leptospira koniambonensis; assembly: GCF_004769555.1. Lineage (NCBI taxonomy): Bacteria > Pseudomonadati > Spirochaetota > Leptospiria > Leptospirales > Leptospiraceae > Leptospira > Leptospira koniambonensis. The sequence continues at coordinate 36,301 of NZ_RQFY01000004.1, forward strand.
GTGAGAGCCTGGCCCGAAGGGCGCGGCCCCCTACTCCTTCTTCCAACTCTGGAAGAGTGGCAAAATCGCCTCTGCTAAGGCAAGGTCCGACTTTTCTGTAATTTTCAGATTATAAGGATTAGATTCCACTAATTTAGAACCAATCCCATGTCCTTGCGTCCAGGTGCATAGATCTGTCGGTTCTGTTGTGGATGGTTTTTCCAGGATCTTTTTCAGGATATCTCCACGAATTCCTTGCGGAGTTTTCATGAACCAGATCTTCTCGCGGTTTAAAAATTTGAGGCTGTCTTTTTCTTCTTCTAAAACTGTTTCATGATTTTTAGAAGCAAGTGTTGCCACACCAAATTCTTCTGTGGCACTAGATAATCTATCCAGATCATCCGGAGAAATGAAAGGTCTTGCAGCATCGTGGATCAGAATGATATCATTTGCAGAAAATTGAATGCTGGATATTCCAGCTAATGTGGAGCCGTGTCGAGTGTCCCCGCCTTCTACAATTCTATCTCTTTCTCTAAATAAGGGAGAACAAAGTGTTTCGGATTTTAGGATATAATCTTTATGAGATACGAGGATGATACTTTTAGTTTTTCCCCAATCTAGAAAAGTTTCCAGACTATGAAGTAAGATCGATTTTCCGTTTAATTCTAAAAATTGTTTCGGAATATCTGACCCTATCCGGGAGCCTGTTCCTCCCGAAAGAAGTAGTAGATAAATATTACCCGAGGGAAACCAGGAGTTCATTTTCTAGGATTTGTTCCAGAGTTTGTCTTTGTCTTACAAGTTTGGTTGTTCCGTCTGTATCGATCAATACTTCGGAAGTTTCCGGATAAGAATTATAGTTCTTTGTAGACATTGAAGAACAATAAGCTCCTGTTCCTTCCATCACCACTAAGTCTCCGATCTCAGGAGTATGCGTGGTCCTAAGTTGGGGTCCACCTCCTTCTTCCTGAGTGATCAAGTCTCCACTTTCGCAACAATGTCCTACGTATACAAAGTCACCGGTCTTTTGTTCGGAGTTTTCTTTTTGTGAAATGACGATCAATGGATGTTTTGCTGCATATAAAGCAGGTCTTGTATTCACATCCATTCCCATGTCTAGTTTTACGAATGTATATCCACCATCTCCAGTGGAGATAATATCATCTACCTGAGTAAGGATTGCTCCGTTATTCACCATTAAGAAGGAACCTGGCTCTATTTCCATTTTGAGCTGGATGCCTTTTTCTTTGGCGTAATTTTCGAAAAGTTCTTTTACAGGTTTTCCAATACTTTGAGGATCAGTTGTTTTTTCGCCGATCATTCTTCCCACTTTGAAACCACCGCCCAGATTCACGGTCCTACAATCTGGGAATTGTGCTGCGATCTCTAAGGTATAATGAGCAACTGCCTTCCAAACTTCTGGATCGGAACCGGAACCTATATGAGTATGAACTCGGACCAGTTTGAGTCCGTATTTAGAAACGATCTCTTTTACTTTTCCGATCTCTTCATGCCAGATACCGAAGGAGGATGTTTTACCTCCTACATCAGTCTTCTTAGTAGCTCCGGAACCTAAACCAGGATTAAAACGAACGCTTACTTCTTTCCCTGGGAAGTTTTTTCCGAATTCTTCCAGCTGCCTGAGAGAACATGCGTTGAATTGAACTCCTTGTGGGATCAAATCCTTTAAGGATTTTGCTAATTGCTGAGAAGTGAGTAGAATATCAGAAGGTTTGAATCCTGCGAGTATCGCACGTTTCACTTCGTGTTCAGAAGATGCGTCTATATGTATGCCCTTCTTCTTTAATATTTCCAGAACTGTTCTGCCTGGATTTGCTTTCATTGCGAATCGAACGGTCAGACCGAAAGCGTTAGGAAAGGCAAGTGTATCATCGCAACTTTTTTCGATTCCTTTGCGAGAGTACACAAAAAGTGGGGTTCCGAAATTTGTTGCGATTTTTCTAGCTTCTTCGGGGGTCAAAAATTTAAGATTTTCTATTGATTGCATAGGGTTAGAGGGTTTTCTAGATAGTTCTAGGCCATCTTTTAGAGCGGTCCGGGTTTTTTCAAAGGCAAAATTCTGATATGGCAGGCAAAATCACTCATCTCGAAGCTCTTTCCCAAGTCTGCAAACATCTGGATCACGGAACCGCAGAACAAAGAAAGATCGCAAAACTTTTAAGAGAAGAAGGTACCCGTAAGTTTGCCAATATAGGTGCGATTGCTCCTGACATTTTTTATTTTTATCATGTTCTTTCTCCCGTTCGCACCAAAAAGGCCCTGCCTTGGGGAGACCTAAGCCATCATGAAAACGTTTTGGAATTGATCCTGAACTTTTTAGATGGGGTCCTCACTGTTGAGGAAGGAATTTATAGAGATCGTTTTCTTGCATTCACCCTAGGTTATATCATCCACTGCGCTGTGGATATCGTCACCCATCCTTATATCTTTTTTATCTCCGGAGATTATTATAATGCTGATAAAGAGATCAGCTCCAAGGCTCAGTACAATCATATGAGAGTTGAGTTCGCTTTGGATTCTTGGCTTTTGGATTTCAGATGGGGAATGACTCCTAAAGCGTATGACTTTGTGCAACATGTAGATGTGATTTTCAAAGGTAAAGATGGGCAGAAAAAAATGGATCCTATGCTTTGGAACTTTTGGTTAAAAAGTTTAAAGGCAACTTTCCCGAAAGAATTTAAAGAAAAATATATTGGCTCCGAAGAAAAGATCATCCCAGGAGATATTCTAAACGAATCTTTCTTAGGTTATTTGTATTTTCATAGATACTTGGATTCCAGAAGTAAGATAGTAAGAGCAGCACTTAGTTTTTTAGATAAGATCACTTTGCATAAAGTAAATTCTTCCGTTCTAATGCTTCCATTAAAGGAACATATAGATAAAAGGATCATGAACGAAGAAAAAAGAGAATGGTCTTATCCTGCGGACCCTAATTTAATTCGTAATGATTCTTTCGTAGAATTGATCAATAAGGCTTGTGAATCTGCAAAAGATGCAGTTACAAATGCATGGGGTTATGTTCACGACAAAACTTCTCGTTCTTCTATGATCAAAGAATATCAAGGATATAATCTAGATACTGGACTTAGGTTCCATGGCATAGATAAGATGCGCCAATTTTCGCCTTTATAAGAAATCAGAAATAAGACCAAATGAAACACGAACCAGTAGATTTTTTCACAAGATATTTCGTAGTACTTTTTAGAGACAGGATCCAATCTCGTTTGGATTCTTCTGATCCTGTTCGTAAACTTTTATATCTTGTTTTGGGACTTATTTTCTTAAACGGATTTCTATTCGTATTCTCTATCAAAGATATTTGGCAGGTCCCTAAGGCGGATCGTTACGAAAAACCTTCTCTACTTTTCGGACTTAATACGGAAGGAAAATACGAACCAATCGCAGAGTTTTATAGATTTTCCAGAGTTGTAATCACTGACGAAGATCTTCCTGGTGGTTTCGAAGATAATAAAGTCATTCGTTGTTTTGTTTCTACAGAAGATAATAATTTCAGATCTCATAAGGGATTAGATCTTCGAGGGATATTCAGAGCCACAATGGTCAACCTTCTTGCAGGAAGAGTAAAAGAAGGTGCATCTACTATCACTCAACAGGTTGCCAGATTAAAATTCTTAAACACTGAAAGATCTTTCTTACGTAAAGCAAGAGAAGCTTGGCTCGCATTACTCTTAGAATTAGTATTCGATAAGAAAACCTTAATAGGCATCTATCTAAATGAGATCCCACTTGGTCATGGAACCATCGGCGTAGGTGCAGCAGCAAAATTCTATTTCAGAAAAGATATCAAAGACTTAAGCTGGGGAGAAGCAGCACTTCTCGCAAGTTTGACCACAAGACCTAAAGAATTTTCTCCCTTAGTGAATCCAAATACATCTGCCTCAAAAGTAAGGGTTGTATTCAAAAAGTTGGTAGAAAACGGGATCCTAGATGTGGACACAGCAGAAAGGGAGTTCGAAGCATTTTCCGAATATTATATAACCTTAAATCGTTCTCCTAACGACTCTGCATTCTCAGATCGTCTTAACAAATTCCCTTATTTTACGGAATATGTGCGTAAGAACCTGGCTCGTTATATTCCTTCTCAGCAGATCTATGAGGGCGGTTTAAAGATCTATACCACCCTAAACATACAGCACCAATCCCAGGCAGAAAAGGCTCTTGCTGCAGGTTTGAAACAACAAACCCAATTGTCTAACCAAAGGGCTTTTACTAAAATAGATTCATTCGAAGATTCCTATGGCTCTACCTATAAACTTTTAGCAGAACTTCATGATCTTCCTGAATTCAAATTTAGGATCTCCCGTTCTTATAGAACATTCAACAGAGCTTGGCAGGAAGAATTTAGGGACGATTTAGCCGTCTTAAATTTAATCTCAGGTACAGAAGGTTTGGGAGAAGCAATCGATTGGAATTATAGGACCCAAGCTACCGAAGACCATCTACTTCCTGTAGAAGGTGCGTTAATTTCCATTCGTCCAGACACAGGCCATATCACCGCAATGGTAGGAGGTTCTGGATTTAGATCTGATAACCAACAGATCCGTGCATTCCAAGCATACAGACAACCGGGCTCCGCATTCAAACCTTTAGTGTATGCTTCTGCGATGGAATATTATCATGAACATCCAGATGATAAGAAAAATGTTACTGCTGCTTCTTTATTTGATGACTCCCCTCTCCAATATGTTTTGGAAGATGGAGATGAATGGAACCCAAGCAATTATTCAGGAGAATATTCCGGCTTTATCCGTTTAAGACAAGCACTCGAACTTTCTAGAAATAGTGTTGCTGTTCGATTACTGGAACATACTGGTCTTAATAATCTTCTACCAAGGCTCGAAAAACTTTTACAAGTAGAGAATAGAAATCTTCCAAGAGACTTTTCAATCGCATTAGGAAGTTTTGAAGTTTCTCCTTACGAACTCGCAAGATCCTACGCAGTATTTGCTTCCGGAGGAAAACAAGTTTTCCCTCTCAGCGTTTTATATGTAGAAGATGAACAAGGAAATCTGATCAAAGATTTCAGAAAAGAATTCGAATCCAAAGAAAGGAAAAGATTACTCTCCCCTGAAACTAGTTACGTCATCACTTCCATGATGGAAGATGTGATCAAAAAAGGAACAGGAACAGGAGCAAGATCTTACGGACTCACTCGTCCTGCTGCAGGAAAAACAGGAACTACAAATAATTTTAGAGATGCTTGGTTTGCAGGTTACACTCCTGAACTTGTAGCGGTCGTTTGGGTGGGATATGATACAGGAACACTTTCACTCGGCAGAGGAATGTCAGGTGCAGTTGTAGCCGCTCCCATCTGGGGAAGATTTATGGCGAACGCACTTGTTAAAGAAAAATCTAAATCGTTCGATTTCGGAGACGCAAAAATTGTGCGTAGGACCATCTGCTCCATCTCCGGAAAACTTCCTGGGAGCCATTGTTACCAAACAGAAGAAGAAGTTTTTGATAAAGATACAGTTCCTAAAGAAGTCTGCGAAGACCATAGAGGAATGAGCGAGCCGGATCCGACTCCTACCCATACCGCAGACCCGGGAACGACCAAAAAGAAAAAACCGAACCTCTTTGAGGGTGACGAAGATGTAATCCGGTAGATTCTAAATGCAGTGTTCGCGATGTTAAGGCTGCGACGAATTTAAAATTTGACTTTGCGTAGTTTGATCTTTTGATTTTGTAAAATTTCTAAATTTTCACGCAAAGGCGCTAAGAAGAGAAGATTTTCAAACTAGTTAAACAAAAGGCTCTTTTTAGCTTCGCGGCTTCGCGTGGAAAAAAGACCACTAATTAATTAGCCAAGCTCGAAGAGTCCCAAATAAATATCCTATCTAGCAATTACTTTGCCTAAAACCTCTCTGTGGCTCTGCGTGAGACTTAAATTTATTTTCTTACAACCAAGTCGGTCCGGGGTCCGAAGAAATAAGATTCCCGGAGAGGGGGAGCGGAAGACGCAAAGCGGCTGAAGCGAGGGGGACCCTCCCCCTTATATCTTCTCTTATCCACCTTTTACAAAAAGAGTTGTCGATTTCGGAACCGCCCACCAAATAGATGAATCAGCAGTCAGGAGTAACAGATGGCCATCGGTAAGGATAATAATAACAGCGTAATCGGCCCAGGGTCCATATTTGAGGGCAAATTCTATATCGCTGGTTCCCTACGTATCGACGGAAAATTCGAAGGGGAAATTAAAACCGACGACGCATTATTTATTGGAGAAACTGGTAAGGTCCGCACTAACATTTCCGCAAGAGAAGTGATCGTAGCAGGAACCTTGATCGGAAACATTAAAGCGGAATCAGAAGTCCGCTTGGAAGAAACTGGACGTCTCTTAGGTGATATTATCGCTCCCGCTCTTTCCCTGGCAAAAGGTGTGGTAGCTAAAGGAAATATCACCGTAACTGGCGGCCAAAAGAAAGACGTTAAAAAGATCGTAGAAGAATCTTTTGGCGGCACAAGGACATTGGACAACGGAAAGGAAGAATAACTCTCAAACCCCGAGTTCTTTTTCCCACCTCTTAGATTTGTTCGAATCAAAAACTCGGGTGGTTCTCCACCCGATCGACCGATACTCATAGTATGATCTTCAAGAAGCCCAGGCAATTGACCGCAGGAAAAGAAATCCTCCGGACAGATAATTTCACCCTGATCTACCTGGGCGCTTTCCATTTCCATTATTCCTTTTATTTCAGGGGAAACCTATATCACGGGAACCTGGACTTCAGAAGACGTAAATTCCGCGTTATCCCTCTTGTTGCATCGGTCATTTTTATGGTCCTATTTTTAGGAATTTGGATGAGCCCATCTAATGCTTCTATGGAATCTGCTTCTACAGAAGTAACTGAGAACGATTCAGAAGACTTAAAAGCTAAAAAAGGCGACGAAAAGTTCTTAGAAGAATCTGAAAAAGCAAAACTCACTATCTTGATGGCAAATGAGATCAAGAGTGCTTCTGATAAGAAGAAACAACTTAAAGTAGTTACCTATAAAGTTAAAAGAAACGAAACACTTTCAGAGATCGCGACTCGTTATAAGGTCTCCATGGAATCCATCGCAGGTTCTTCTAATATCAATTTAGAAGACACACTGTATCCGGGACAAATATTACAGATCCCGAATAAACAAGGACTATTATATAAATTCAAGGCAGGAGATACCGTTGCTAAGGTAGCTTCTCTTTATAAAGTAAACCTAGATGAAATTTTAGAAGAGAATAAGCTGGATGATCTAGATATTCTTCGTCCTGGCCAAAAAGTTTTTCTTCCAGGAGCTGTGATCCCGGATCCTGCTCCTAAATGGGTGGTTCCTGTTACTTCTCATGTAGTAACTTCTAATTATGGATGGAGAACCTTCCCTCAGCATAAATTCCACGAAGCATTAGACCTAAAAGCAAATTACGAAGCAGTGATGGCTGCTCGTAATGGTAAGGTAGTATTCTCTGGCTGGATGGGTGGTTACGGAAACGCGATCGTGATCGAACATAACGACGATTTTAAAACATTATATGCTCATAATTCCAGGCTGAATGTAAAACGAGGAGACTATGTGGTTGCTGGTAAAAAGATCGCAACCTCAGGATGTACAGGTTACTGTTTCGGTCCTCACTTACATTTTGAAGTTATACAAAAGGGGAAATCGGTAAACCCTGGAAAATATTTAAAAGGCCTCAGTTATAAAAGAGGCTCTAAACCGAACCATTAAGATATTATGATATTTCGATCTTTCTTTTTTTTACTTAGTTTTGTTCTATATTTTGGCTGCGAGCCTTCTATTTCCGAACATCTGAATAAAAGGACCAATTCTCAATATTCTTCCACTCATGGTATCGAAGTATTTTTTAATACTTCCAGAGCGGTTAATCCAGGAACACAAGTTGCTTGTTCTAATTCTTATTTTCTGAATTTCGGGAATATGGGAACTCAATCTGGGTCCTGCGTAATAAATGTTCCTGCAGATAGAGAGATAGGCGCCCTACCCTTTGGTCTGGGAAACAAAGAAAAATCATTTCAATTTTTAGATCATAAACTTGGGATCCAAGGCAAGACCAAAGAAGAGCATGAAAAACTCTGGTGGAAACGAATTGAAGAAGATCCTTTCGAAGAAGTAATCGTGTTCGTTCACGGATTTAATGTAAACTTCGAAGAAGCAATTTTGAGAGCAGCTCAGCTCAAATACGATCTGAAATTCCCGGGTAAGGTGGCATTGTATACTTGGCCTGCGGGAGGAGATGGTTCCATGCTCGGGACCTTCTTCCTAAAAACCACTTACGAAAAAAATTTGGTATCTGCGAGAAGTAGCAGGGAATCTTTCAAAACCTTCCTAAAAAGAATGGCTGCTACCAATAAGAAGATCCATCTATTAGTTCACTCAATGGGACACCAAGTGGTCCTAAATTCAATTTCTGAACTTTCTAAAGAATCGGGAAACAAACCATTTCTAAAAGAATTAGTCTTGAATGCGCCTGATTATGATACAGGTGAGTTCATACTCATCTTGGACAGTTTATTAAAATCTTCTGAAAGGATCACATTATACTGCTCTCCCGGAGACTCAGCTTTATTTGCCTCTGCACAAATACACCAAACAGGAAGATTAGGGGCCTGCTCTAAATTTCCAGGTGTGGATGTGGTCAATGTGAACCCGATCGACTCTTCTTTATTGTCATTGGGTCACGGATATTATTCTTCCCGCCCAATCCTAACAGACCTATACCAACTGTTTTTAGGCCTGGGAGCGGAGAAGAGATTGTTCATCCGTAGGTCATACGGGAACGAAAACTATATTCTCCGAAATTAAATCCTTCTAAATTAGGAATCGATCCACTTGTACCAGGGATGGGGACATCCGTTTGCTAATGCACGTTAGACGATATATCAAAAACTTTCAAATTTTAGTCCGAAAGGATTAGAGAAGTTTTTATATACTGATAGTTGTTTCAAAAAAGATTACAGGTAATAACTGATCTTCACAAAAATCTCACTTATATTCGATTTTACTTGCAAGGATGGGTATAAATTTCGAGCCAACTTTTCCACAGATATTTTCACCTATCATTTTTCATTTATATGGTTGAAACAATCGGTTTTATTCGTAGATTAGAAGTATGCTCACAAAACCTAAGATCCTAGTTGTAGAAGATGAGATCATAGTCGCAGTTAACTTGGGCCAGAAACTTAAAAAATTAGGTTACGATCTTGTAGGCATCACATCCTCCGGAGAGGAGGCCATCCAAAAGGCAGAAGAAAATCATCCTGATCTGGTCCTAATGGATATCAATATAGAAGGGAATCTGGATGGGATCCAAACTGCGGAACTCCTACGAAATAGATTTCAAACACCTGTTATTTATCTTACAGCATACGCGGATGAGAACACTCTCAACAGAGCCAAAAGGACCCAACCTCTAGGTTATATTGTTAAACCGTTTGAGTCTGACCAACTCCGCTCTTCTATCGAAGTAGCTTTGTACAAAAACGAGCTGGAACATAGAAATCGCAAAAACGAAGAATCCTTAAAATCCACTTTAAACCAAATGGAATCGGGGATCATCACTACTGATGAGAATGGCCTAGTATTATTCTGCAATCCAGTGGCCGAAAAGATCGCAGGACTAAGCTACGCGGAATCCATAGGACTTTCTTTAACAAAGATCTTAAAATTAGAAGATTCAAACTTTTCTTCTTATACTCTTCCGCTTTCGGATGTATTATCTTCTAACCAAACAATTGAGAAAAATGGAATATTCGCTGTAGATGGGATCGGAAATAAAACTGCGGTATCTATTCAGATCTCCCCTATCTTAAACACAGAAGGAAAATCCAGCGGAAGTATCACTGTTCTTCGTTTGGGAGAATCGGATAATACAAACCAGTCTTACTTAAAAGAGATCCATCATAGGATCAAAAACAATCTTACTGTTATTTCTTCTCTATTGAGCATGAATGCTTCTAATCTGAAGGATCAAGAGACCTTGGATATTTTCAAGGACAGTCAGCATAGGATACAGGCAGTGGCCCTTCTGCACGAAGTGCTTTATGAAAACCACGATCTTTCATCTATTAGTTTTGATCTATATGTTCGTAAGCTTACCGACCTTTTATTCGAAGTGTATAAAATAGATCGTTCTAAGTTCAAACTAGCGTTGGATATCCAAACTCCTAAGATCCCAAGCGAGATGGGAATGAACTGTGCATTGATCATCAACGAACTTTTAACTAACTCATTCAAACATGGATTCAAAGGTATAGAGAGTGGTTCTATATTGATCCGTTTTAGTTTGAATGACGAACAATATTTCTTAGAAGTCAAAGATGATGGAGTCGGCTTGTCTGATGATATATTGGCCCAAACACGCAATTCAGGCTCTTTAGGACTTTCTTTGGTAGATTCTTTCGTAAAACTTCTAAGAGGAAAACTTAAGCTTGAGAACGAAAACGGCTGTAAAGTCACCTTAAGCTTCCCCGCAAGACACGAGACCTAAAAAACGTTTTACTCGTCGGCTGAATCGGATAACTCTGATCCCGATGAAGACAAACTTTGAATTCTTTGAAATCGTCGAGAGAGAAGACGGAGTAGCTATCGTCTTCTTAAACCGTCCCGACAAAAGAAACGCGATGAACTGGAGTTTCTGGAGAGACCTTCCTGATGTCGTACATGAAATTAACTCCAATCAAAAAATCAGATCCTTCGTAGTTGCAGCAAGAGGCAAATCATTCTCCACAGGTTTGGATCTGGACTCATTCTTCCAGGAATTTGGATCTGTAGTACAAGGTACTTATGGTGATGATCGTAAAAAATTCTACGAGCTGATCCTAAGAATGCAGAAAGGGATCAACGCAGTTTATGATTCTCCCAAACCTTCTGTTGCCGCAGTCCAAAAACATTGTATCGGTGGTGGACTCGATCTGATCTCCGCTTGTGATATTCGTTATGCAACCTACGATGCAAGCATCTCCTTAAGAGAAGCAAAGGTAGCGATCGTAGCAGACATGGGTTCTATCAATAGACTTCCTTCTATTATTGGACAAGGAAACACAAGAGAACTCGCATACACCGGCAAGGACATAGACGGAGAAGAAGCTCTCAGAATGGGGCTTGTCTCTAAATTGTTCAAGGACCAAGACCAACTTTTGGAAGGCGCAATCGCAACTGCTTCCGAGATCGCTGCAAATCCAAGAATAGTGGTAGAAGGTACTAAGGAAGTAATGAACTACTCCGAAGGAAAACCTTTAGCTGTTGGTTTGAACTATGTCGCAGTTTGGAATTCCAGTTTTATGGATTCCAGAGATTTTAGAGAAGCTATGAAAGCCTTTAAAGATAGAAAAAGGCCGGAATATAATAAGAACTGATAAAGCGCGCGTGGATGTGGGAACTCCTACAGACGATATAAATCCGTTTTGTGGAATTCCTACATCCTAATTAAACGTACAGATCCAAAAGTCTGGATCTACCTTCAGAAGCCTGTGCTTGCACTTGAGCCTCTACGTTCAGCTTCAAAAGTTTAGAATTCATATCTGACTGAGCTTGGAATATTTCTCTAGGCAGATTGGCGATTCTTTCGATCATGAGAGATTGGCTGGTTTGGCTACCGATTTCCATTTTCTTTACCTCGTTGAACTGGGGATTTTTTCTTTCCTTTGCCCCCGTTTCAATCATCGGTTGATCTGTGGAAAACTTGATTATTTTAGGAATTTTTTTAGCCTGTCCAGGTCGTGGGTTTTCGGGAACTGATCATAAGCGCCATCCATAGGGAAAGGCAGAGAGAATTTACTAAGGCGTTCAACCTATACAAAGAATCCCTGAATTTTACCCAAAATCCCAAAACCGTAGTAAAGGTAAAAAACCGCCAGGCTTGGTGCCAATATTATATTGGGAATACAAGGGAGACTCTGAATCTTTTCCAGGAATTGCAGGATCGTTTTTCGACTCATCCGGAAAGCAGACTCTATTATGCGAATTACCTCATCAAGGTCCATAATTTTAAATCAGCTAAAAAGATACTCACCTCTGCTATTGAGCTATTTCCAGACCAATTAGAATTATATCTAACTCTTGCGAGTTTATTAAAAGATACTGATAGATCGAATGAAGCGATCCAAGTATTAAAACAGGCATTATCTCAGGAAAAACTTTCCAGAGGAAGAGGAATCAAACGAAAAGATATTTGGTCTGAGCTTGGATATTTGTATTATCAGAGGGGAGATTATAACTCGGCCCTAGCTTCTTTAAAAACTGCCATGAGAATGGACGAAGAAGAAACATTCCTGCATTATGATATGATCGCTCAGTGTTATCTAAAAGTTTCGGATCATAAAAACGCACTTAAGTTTATAGATTTGTATATCAAATATTTCGGAGAATCGGACGCGGACATACTCGTTGTAAAAGCGAGGGCCCACGCCCAATTGCAAGAAAGTCACTTAGCCTGCGCATCTCTGCTACAGGCCTACTCCATGGAAAATGGCCTTAAACTTTCCGCAGAGGATATGGTGGATTTCGGTCCGCTATTGCAGACCGGTTTTTTTGATACATTAGAGAATGTTGAAATAGACGAAGCCTAATTATTTCGCCTCTAATTTTTTCTTAGCCAATTCTTGGATCTTCAGAAAATCTTCCGATTTCAAAGTATTTTTTTCTCCCACAGGAGAATTGTCTATTTCACTATGATTATGAACATAAGGGATCCCGATCTTTGATAGATCTGACTTATCGATCACAATTGTTTTTGTTCCTTTTGTAACAGTAAGATAATCGGATGCAGGGATCATCTTAGAATGATCTGCGCTGTTCTCGAGTTCCACCTTACCTTGGCAATGGCAAATAAGTGTTACATCATCTACTACAGTTGTATAAAATTTAGTTCCTCTTACACCCGCAGTAGTCGTTGGAGTTCCTAAACTTAAACCCTCACCTTTTACAAGCTTATTAGATAGAAGCCAAGATCTTCCTTTTTCTTGGAAAAACTTTTTGTCTGAATTGATATCGTCAAAGCGGAATTTGGAACCGGATTGAATTTCCAACAAAGAAGCATTTTCTCCAAAAGCGATCATTGCAGTTGCGCCTTCGTCTGTAACTAATACGTCACCATTTTGGATCTCTTTGTTCACTTCTGCCTTAGATTTTTTGGAACCTCTCTCTAAGGTTACATTACCTACAACAAATGTGATCACTCCTTTACCAATGTTTGCATCCTTTTTACCGCAAGAAAACAAAACACATGTTAAACCTAGAAAAAATAGAACTGATAATATTTTCATAGCCGTCGATTTTGAAGGTTCCTTTAAAGGAAGTAAATCGATTTTTGAAAAAGAAGACGGTCTTTTAATTATTCTAAACGAAGAAGGAAGCGAATAAAATTCTTATCTAAACTTATTTTTTCTTAGAAGTTTTCTTGGGAGCTGGGACTTTCCGTTTCGTCTTCTTCTTAGCCTCTTTGGCGGTCTTATTATAATCCAAAGCAAGTCCTATCCAATATCCGAACTCTTTCTCTGGTTTTATATCTTCCACATTTACATATAAGAATCCCTTCATCAGATTTCCATTATGGACCATTGGTCTGGCTTTTTTCTTTTCTAAAACAGATTCGTAATCTTTAGGATCTATTCTAAACATAAGTTCTTCATCTCTGACACAAACGCACATCTTTCCATTTACCATGAAGCAGATACCGCCGAACATTTTTTTCTCTTCTACCTCCTTCTGTTTAATGAGAGCTTTTCGAACACGTTCAGCTGTTTTTTCGTTAATCGCCATATACTTTCCTATACCTTATCACTCCGGAACATTCGCAAGTTGGTTCACATCTTCACCTGGGACCAAAACGAATTCTCCATTGGAGCCTTTCCGTCTACTTTCGAGGAAAGGTTTGTATTCTTCCGAATGAAAGAAAGTCTGCATTGCTTCTCGAGAAGGCCATTCAATGATTAAGAATAGCTGCGGAAGTTTTCTATCCCCTTCTATTTTCTCCATATTCGTGGTTCTAGAAAGATATTTTCCCCCGAATTTTTCCACCATCTTGGTTACGTTACGGACATAGGCTGGGATCCAACGAGCACTGGTGATATTCAATTCTGCTACTGAGTAATACTTCATGACCTTCTCCAATCGTAGATTTTGAAATGGTTGCAAGTCTTTTAGGGATTACTTTGAGCTATAAACTACTGTAAATCCGTATATTCTTATGATCTTGAACGAATTTTTGAGGGCGATATTATAAGATCAGTCGAATCTTACTCGGTTTTGGTGCAAAATCCTTCACAGACAAGCGGGATGTAATCGGTCCCTTCAAAGGGATCGATAGAATATATCCCACGAGGAAAAAATGCAAAAAGAACATTTCGACGTGATCACTGTGGGCGCTGGTTTATCAGGGATCAGTGCCGGCTATCATCTGCAAAAACTTTGCCCAGGCAAAAAATATACAATCTTAGAAAGTAGAGCAGATATCGGCGGGACATGGAGCCTATTTCGTTATCCGGGAATTCGTTCAGATTCTGATATGTTTACATTGGGTTATTCTTTCCGACCTTGGAAAGAAGCGAAGGCGATCGCCGACGGACCTTCTATCCTAAATTATGTGAGAGAAACAGCATCCGAATTTGGGATAGATCGTAATATCAGATTCGAACATAGAGTAACATCAACCTCTTGGTCCAGTAAAGAAAACTTTTGGACTTTGAATGTAGAAGTTGGGCCGAAAAAAGAAAAGCGCACATATACTGCGGACTTTCTGTATATCTGCAGTGGTTATTATAATTATGATAAAGGGTTTACTCCAAATTTTCCGGGAGCGAAAAACTTTAAAGGCCAGATCATCCACCCACAACATTGGCCAGAAAATTTAAACTACAAAGGTAAAAAAGTCGTGGTGATCGGAAGTGGTGCAACTGCGGTTACGTTAGTTCCGTCTATGGCAGATGATGCTTCTCATGTTACAATGTTGCAGAGATCTCCGACTTATATTACCAGCCTTCCATCCAAAGATATAGTCGCAGATTTTTTAAGATTTATTCTGCCTGCGAAACTGGCTCATCATATTACTCGGATCAAAAATATTCTGATCCAAATTTGGTTTTACCAAGTTTGCAAAAGATCTCCTAACTTTGCGAAATGGTTGATTCGATTGAGATTGAAGGTTTCTCTCCCGAAAGGTTACGATATAGACACTCATTTCAAACCTAATTACCAACCTTGGGACCAAAGGGTATGTCTGGTTCCTGACTCAGATCTTTTTAAATCAATCTCTAAAGGTAAAGCTTCCATTGTTACAGATCATATTGAAACTTTCACAGCCAACGGAATTAAATTAAAATCTGGAAAAGAATTAGAAGCAGACATTATAGTAACTGCAACTGGACTAGAATTGCTCGCTATCGGCGGGATCCAGTTGAAAGTAGATGGTGAAACAATAGATATTTCTAAACAATTTACTTTCAAAGGATTGATGTTGAGTGGAGTTCCAAACTTCGCATTCTGTGTAGGCTATACAAATGCATCTTGGACTTTAAGAGCAGATTTAACTTCTACTTATGTTGCAAGACTTCTGAACCATATGGAAGCAAAAGGTTATAAACAATGTGTGCCGGTTTGTGATCCTACAAAAATGGAGAAGGAGCCAATCCTAGATCTAAATTCAGGATACATCCAAAGAGCAATAGAACAATTTCCTCAAAGAGGAGCAAACCGTCCTTGGAGATTCCATCAAAATTATCTAATGGATTTATTTGACATAAATTTCGCAAACGTAAACGACTCCAACTTATCGTTCGGATAAATACAAAATAGGAAGAAGAAAAACCAAATGAAAAGTTTTAAAAATAAAGTTGCCGCTATCACCGGAGCAGGATCCGGAATGGGGAGAGAACTTGCAGTCCAGCTTGCTGAACAAGAATGTAATCTTGCATTATCAGATGTAAATGAAGCAGGTCTCGCAGAAACAGTCCAATTAGTAAAGAAGAAGAATCCAAATGTATCTGTTACCAGCCAAAAATTAGATGTATCCGATCGATCTGCAGTCTTCGATTGGGCCTCCAAGGTAGTTAAAGATCATAATAAGGTAAATTTAATATTCAACAACGCAGGTATCGCCTACGGTTCCACGATAGAAGGTTTCGAATCTAAAGATTTCCAAAGAGTAATGGACATCAACTTCGGCGGAGTAGTAAACGGAACCCAAGCCTTCCTACCTTACCTAAAAGAAAGTGGAGAAGGACATATCATCAATACTTCCAGCGTATTCGGGATCATAGCAGTTCCAGGAACTTCTGCATACAATGCATCCAAATTTGCAGTAAGAGGTTTTACAGAAACTCTAAGACAAGAATTGGATTTTACTAAAGCAAAAGTTTCCGCCACTAGTGTTCATCCAGGCGGGATCAAAACTGCAATTGCGAAAAGTTCCAAGACTAATGACAGCGTGAAAGCACTCGGATTAGATCCAAACACTGCAGGAGAAAAAATGTCCGCTCAGTTTATAACAACTGCGGAACGTGCAGCAAAAGTGATCTTAAAAGGAGTAAAGAAAAATTCTCGCAGAGTTCTTATTGGACCAGACGCTGTGTTCTTAGATATAATGCAGAGAATTTTCCCAAGTTCTTATCCAAAAATCATTACTAAGGCCCTTATGGGAAGAATGGCAAAGTAAAGATAGATTCGAAGAGCATAATTTTTATTTTATGAGGCAATAGATTTTATGCTCTTCGAGTTCTTTGCGCGCAGAATATACAATTTTTACAATACTACTCTTCTTCCACAGATGCACTTGGTGCATTTTTCTTAACAGATTCAATCCCGCTTTCACAAGCCTGTTTAGAAGAATATCCTTCACTCGAAGCAATAATCTCTCCGTTTGCGGCCTTTAATCTAAATCGATATTCTCCTTTCGCATCCTTATAAATTACAAATTTTGCGGACATTTCCAACCTCCGATAGGTGGAAGAAATATAGTGCCAAACAAAAGAACGAGTCAATTTATTTTTACGAAGTCTTCAACAAATCCAAGGCAACATCTACTATCATATCTTCTTGGCCACCTACCATTTTCCGTTTACCTAATTCGATCAGTATATCGACCGTTTTGATGCCGAATTTGCGAGATGCCTCTTCCGCATGACGTAAAAAACTCGAATAAACTCCTGCATATCCGAGTGCGAGTGTTTCTCGATCTACTCGAACCGGTCGATCCTGCAAAGGGCGAACTAAATCTTCTGCAGCGTCCATCAAAATGAAAAGATTAGTCCCATGATCCCAATTCATCCGAGAAGCGGCCGCTATAAATACTTCTAGAGGAGCATTCCCAGCACCGGCACCCATACCGGCGAGGCTTGCATCAATTCGGTCACATCCTTCTTCCACTGCGGCAATAGAATTTGCTACTCCCAAAGAAAGATTATGATGAGCATGAATTCCAGTCTGAGTTTCGGGATTTAGAATATCTTTCATTGCACGGAAACGATCTCGAATATCATTCATATTCATAGCACCGCCGGAATCCACTACGTATATACATTCTGCCCCGTAACTCTCCATCAATTTGCCTTGTTCTGCCAACTTTTGAGGGGAAATCATATGGCTCATCATCAGAAAACCTACTGCATCCATTCCTAAATGTTTTGCATATTCTATATGCTGCTTAGAAATATCAGCCTCTGTACAATGAGTTGCGACTCTCACTGAACGAACACCCGCGTTATACGCGTCTTTTAAGTCATGAATTGTTCCGATACCAGGAAGAAGTAAAGTAGCGATTCTTGCATGTTTAACTATTTTACTTGCTTCTTCGATCATCTCCAAATCGGTATGAGCAGAAAATCCATAATTAAAACTTGAACCTTGGAGTCCATCTCCGTGAGCAATCTCGATACTATCCACTTTAGCATCATCAAGCGCCTGCACTATATTTTTTATATGATCAAGTGAATATTGATGGCGGATCGCATGGCTCCCATCTCGCAAAGTGACATCAGAAATAAAAAGTTTTTTGTTGCCTGGAAGGATCATTTTACGACCTCACGCAATTTAGAATTTTTTAATTTAGAAATCCTTTCTCCTGTCGCCAAAGCAGCAGAAGTCATTATATCTAAGTTTCCTGCGAAAGATGGCAGATAATGTGCCGCGCCTTCTACTTCTATGAATACTGTAGTTTTTAATCCTGAATATGCTCCGATACCAGGAATTTTAAGAGGTTTATCTTCTGGAATGATATCGAATAAAACTTTCTGTTTCAGACAATATCCAGGAACGTATCTTTGGACTAAGCTTACCATTTCTAAGATGGAAGCTTCGATTTTAGATTGTTCTTCTAATTTCGACAGTATATAAATTGTATCTCTCATCATCGGAGGAGGTTCCGCAGGATTCATTACTATAATCGATTTTCCCTTCTTCGCTCCGCCAACTAATTCCAGTGCTTTCGAGGTTGTCTCTGTAAACTCATCAATATTTGCTCTAGTACCTGGACCCGCAGATTTGCTACTAATTGATGCAACAATTTCCGCATAATAAACTTCCGCAACTCGGGAAACTGCATACACAATCGGAACAGTTGCTTGACCACCACAAGTGATCATATTGATATTTTTTTGATCTATATTCTGCTCCAAATTTACTACCGGAACACAATAAGGACCAACTGCAGCAGGAGTTAAGTCGATCATTTGAAGATTTGGATTTTTAGACCTTAATATTCTATCATTCTCGATATGAGAAGAAGCTGAAGTTGCATCGAATACGATCTCTATTTCATCAAAATTAGGAAATTCCAATAAACCTTGCACACCTTTGTGAGTAGTGGGAATTCCTAATCTATTTGCCCTGGCTAATCCGTCTGAATTTTTATCGATACCTACAAGGGCACTTAACTCCAAGTCTTTCGAATTTCTCAAAATTTTGATCATTAGATCCGTTCCAATATTACCGGAGCCTATAATTGCGGTTTTTACTTTTTTTTCCATAAGAAGTACCTAATATACGATTAAACCATTTTACAAGAGACTCTTCCAAGCCCTTTGATCTCTGCATCCAAATCATCTCCAGATTGAACGGAAACCATAGGACCTAATGCGCCTGATAAAATAATCTCTCCCTCTTTCAGGCCTTGACCTCTCTCTATTAGATTTTTTGCAAGCCAATAGGCTGCTCTAAGCGGATGGTTTAAACAAGCGGCACCGGATCCAACGGATTCTATATTTCCATTTTTTCTGAGAAACATTCCTGTCCCGGCAAGATCCAAATTTCCCAATGAGACGGGCTGATTCCCCAATACAAAAAGGCCGCAAGAAGCATTGTCTGCTACCGTATCTTCAAGTTTTATCTTCCAATTTTCAATTGCGCTATCGACTATTTCCAAAGCAGGAAGAGCGTATAAGATTGAATTTAAAAATTCTCCATAACTCGGTATTCTTTCTGTGATTTCCCGGGCCAATACAAAAGCTACTTCTGCCTCAACTTTAGGTTGGAGAAGTTTAGATGTAGGCACCTCATCTGAATCCAAATATTCCATATCGGAAAAAAGAGCCCCAAAATCAGGTTGATCTACACCTAGTTGGAGTTGAACTGCTTTTGACGTCAGCCCTATCTTCTTACCTATCTCTTTAGCACCAGTTTTCAATCTTTCTAAATTGTTAATCTTTGCGATTTCATAAGAAATTTCTAATCCGCGAATACCATAAGTTTCTGTGATTGGCTGAATAGGTTTTCTAGTCCTTCTTGCTTCCAGTAACGCAGATGCTGCAAATCGAATATTGGTGGAATTTTCTAAATCGACCATCTTAAACCCCAGCAAACGATTTCACTTGTTTATTTTGAACAGAGAATTTTGAGCCAAGTTGACTCTTCAGCTCTTCCACAAGATTATCACCTTTCAATTTTGCCATACCGAATACGAATTTATCGGGACGAAGAAGGACTAACGCGTCTTTCTTATACCCCGCTTCACGAAACCAAGGTTGTAAAAGACTATAAATGTCTTCGACTTCGTTCAAATCCTGATCAAAATCTCGGCCAACTCCACGAATTCCTTGCGGCCTTCTTCCTTTTTCATATACGGTCATATATTTGGTTCCAATAGAGTTCAGAAAAGAAAGTGACTTATCTGAAAGACATTCTCGAGGATCTACGCCTTGCCCGATCAAAGCAAAGGAGTTGCCTAGTATCTGATCCATTTTCCTATTTGTACCGTCCATGATCTGAAGATCCGGTTGAGGCATTAAAGTTCCTGCATGGCGATTCGCAGAATTTCTAGGTAAACCGAAATACTTTCCATTTTTGTATTTAGGCTTAGGTTTAAATTTTCCTTCTTGGAAAATTTTATAAACACTTGGGATTGATTTAATGATCCTTAATATACCGTTCCGCAATGAAGCCAGGAACTTATTCTCCAATGAAACTACATCTTTTAAAAGTGTTGAAACTTGGATCATCGCTTTCGCGTGAAAATATCTCTCGCTCTGGTATGTATCTAATAATTTTTCGTTTGCTCTTCCATCGATTACTTCAATCAATTTCCATCCTAGATTAAAGGCGTCTCTAATTCCTGAACTCATCCCCTGTCCCATAAATTGAGGAGTCATATGTGCGGCATCTCCCGCCAAAAGAACACGACCTTCTCTCCATTTTTCTGCAACAAGTCCGTTAAATGTATAAACCAATCTGCGTTTTATTTCGAAATGATCCGGATTCACATGCTTGGATAATAACATCCTTATTGTTTCCGGTCTTTCCATGTATTCCTTAGATGTTCCTGCCTTTAGCCTAAATTCGAATCGATGATATCCATCAGGTTGAGGACAACTCACGACTGGACCATTCGGATCACAGTAAAAATTAAAATACGGTAAATGACGAAGTCCCAGTTCCAGATTTTTCTGCCTTAAGTCCACGACTAGCCAAGGTTCCGGAAAGTTTTTCCCTTTTAATTTTATATTTAAGAATTCTCGGACCTTACTTCTTCCGCCGTCGCAGCCAACTACAAAGGAAGCTCTGATAGACTGCTCATCTTCTTGTTCCTTTGGTTTGGGAATTTCTGACTTTTGCCCATAAGCCGTTCCATCAGAAGCTATATGATAAACAGTCACTCCTTTTGCATCCTGAACAAGAGAACGGAATTCTCTACCTCGAAGAACACGGACATGATTGTAATGGCCCAGCTTCTCACTAAGTTTCGTTTCCAAATAAGGTTGGTATAAAAAATTAACGATAGGCCAGCCATTAGGAGTTCCAGTCGGTATGTATTGACCGATAGGTGTTCCGTCTTCATAAGTGAATTGGACAGGGATATCAAACATCATATCCTTATGAATGTCATCCGCAACGCCTGCAGCCTGAAAAGCCCTTAGGCATTCGTCGTCCGTATATACCGCTCTAGCGTTTCCATAGAATACAGGTTCTTTTTCGAGGACAATCACGCTTAATCCTCCTTTACCTAAAATATGGGCCAAGGTAAGTCCAGCTGGGCCTAATCCTATAATCGCAACATCGTAAATAAGTCCGTTTGAGTTACTTAAAGTTTCCATAATATAATATTCCTCCTAGATTAAAATGGGATATATTCTGAACGAAATAGAGAAAGAATTCCTCTTCTAAATTCATTTAATCTAGATAATGCAGTGGAGATCTCCGGTTCATGCCCCCAAGCACTGATCTGCTTATATTTATTTTGCTTCCATTGGATTTCGCTTACTGGGATCGGATTCCATCCCACTTCGAACTCAAAACCAGAAGGAGAAATCACATAAAAAGATAATTCTAGATCATTCGGATGTTGTCCGATCCCATGAGCGATCTCAAATCCTAACTCCTTACATCTACGATAAGCTTGAGTCATATCTTCTAAATTTTTCGCTTCTATATTCAAATGTTGGATCCGAGTAGAAAGTGGATCCATACGAAGCCCTCTTGTTGCAGCTATGGCTATAGAATGATGGCGAGGATTTATTCTCAGGAAGGTAATATCTAATACGACCCCAGACATTTTTTGTTCAATGTAGTCGCTAATCCTAGCTCCAAAGATCTCTTTCCAGAATTCGATTAACTTTTCAGGTTGTTTGGAAACCATGGCTACATGCCCCATCCCAAACTTCTCCGTAACAAAACCTTTAGATAACATATTCAAAGGTGTTTCAGTCAGAATAGGATTAGCGAAGATTTCGATCTTCAATCCCTTCGGCCCGAAAAACTCCCAATAGGATTCGACACCTCTTAGGCTTGATTCAATCCCGCTTCCTTTTCGAACTTCTATCTTTCGTTTTTTCAATATTTCTAATATGTTTTTTAAAGAATTTTCATCATTAACCTGAAATCCTAATGTAGTAAAATCTTCGGCGTCCCCTTTTTTAATCAGGAACCGTCGAGTATGCCAATCCATCCTAAAGGATAATGTATCTTCAGATAAATATTCCGCATGAAGTCCAATCGCTTCCTTACCGAATGTAAGCCATTTCTCCAAATGATTGGATTCGATGATCACATATCCTAATTGCGCGGAATTAAATAAATTTGCGGGTTCGGTCTCAAACATCTACTTGATCCTCTCCGGCATTTTCGATTGTGAATGTAATGTGATGAAAGTTTTCGTAATAGAATTGAATTCATCCGCTCTTTCCCATTGCACCCAATGTCCTGTTTTATTGAATAGATATAGATCACAATTTTGTAATCGTTTCTGTAAGGAAAGCCCACCGCTCGGACGGTTTACTTTATCTTCTGTCCCCCATAGAATTAATGTTGGGATTTCGCATTTAAGAAGTCTTGGATCTCTTGTAAAATCGATATTCTTAAAATTCGGAATTCTATTTGGTCTACGCAAAGGAGGAGCTTTGATTACTTCCGGATCTATGCTAGACTTATATCGTTCTTCGATCAATGCAGAAGGAATTTCGAGACCTTCATAAACCAAATACTCTCGAATGATTTCGGTAATCTTTTCTAAGCTTGGCCCTTTTCCCGAATAATAATCCAAAAGACGATTTAAACCTTTAGTGGGCAACGATCGAGTAGTGTCAATTCCTCCGGGTCCCATAAGGATTAGCGAAGAGATCATATTCGGTTTTTCTAATCCCATCCTGAGAGCACATGCCCCGCCCAATGAATTTCCGATCACATGAACTTTAGCGATATTAAGCACTTCTAAAAATTTCAGCATCGTGTCTGCAAGATCGCCAAAAGGGTCTTTTCTACTAATTCC
The DNA here is from genome assembly GCF_004769555.1 of Leptospira koniambonensis. Lineage (NCBI taxonomy): Bacteria > Pseudomonadati > Spirochaetota > Leptospiria > Leptospirales > Leptospiraceae > Leptospira > Leptospira koniambonensis. The sequence goes on from NZ_RQFY01000004.1 coordinate 59,507, forward strand.
CTTTGTTGATCCGCCATATCCGGGCATATCCGGAACGATTACTCGGAAATTTTGGCCAAGAACTTCTATATTTTTGGAATAATTCGATATTCCGGATGCCCCAGGCCCCCCTCCATGCAACATTAAAACCGGTTCACCTGAGCCAGTTTCATAGAATTGAATCTCTCTTTCTCCAACAGACAATTTCTTCAGTTCCATTTCCCCTTCCTTAAACTGTTTATAATCCTGATCGGTTACAGTTTCGAACGTTCGGATTATTTGACGTTCAAATTTATGAGATAACTCTCATTTTTATACATATAATTATTTTTTGCAACATTCCTCATTATCAACTTTTGTCAACGAAAAAGAATACCTTTGTGAAGAAATGGATACAAATTTTTGGTAAAAATGTTCAATTCAGATTGACTGATTATTATTTTTTGAGATATATCTCATTTTTAAGTAGTATACTTAATTATGAGTGTATACCTTTGCTGATCCCTTATCGCATTGTTTTATAGGATCGTTATTATTCATTAGGTTTGGAGTTTTTTATGCTTAAACAAATCAGAGCAATCGATGTGCATCATCATTTTATACCTTCTTTTTATACCGAAGCACTCAATCGACAGGGAATAAATATTGTAGCGGGTGCTCCTCTTCCGTCCTGGGATCCTGAACGTTCCTTAAATGTGATGGAGGTAAATGGGGTCCGAACCGCTATCACATCCATCTCTTCTCCGGGTGTTTACTTCGGAAATCGTGAAGAAGCAATTTCTTTGGCTCGCCGCTGCAACGAATATGCAAAAGAGATAAAAGAAACATATCCAGGAAGATTCGGATCTTTCGCTATCCTACCAATGCCTCTACCCAAAGAAGCAACAGAAGAAGCTATCTATGCTTTAGATACGTTAAAAGCAGAAGGGATTGTTCTTCTTGCGAGTACCAGAGGGAAATTCTTAGGAGATCCTGATTTTGAAGAACTAATGGCAGAATTAAATAAAAGGAATGCTGTCGTATTCGTACATCCTGATATTCATCCAAGCAGTGAAACGTTAGGCTTAAAAACTCCCGGTTTTATATTAGAGTTTCTTTGTGATACTACAAGAGCTGCGGTAAATTTAATCTATTCAGGTACACTTGAAAAATACCCAAGGATCAAATGGATACTTGCTCACGCAGGAGGATTTTTACCTTATGTTGTTTGGAGAGTATCTTTAGGGAATCTTCTACCTGAGATTTCCGAAAAAACCCCCCAAGGAATTCTAACCTATCTAAGAAGATTTTATTTTGATACTGCATTATCCCCTTCTCCTTTTGCAATGGCTGCTTTAAAAGAATTGGTAGAACCGGATCATATTTTGTTTGGCAGTGATTTTCCATTTGCTCCCGAACCTTTATTCGTTCACCAAAGAGAAGAACTTAGCCTATTAAAACAATTTGATACTTCCACTCTTGCCGGAATTGATAGAGATCATGCGCTGAAACTTTTCCCGAACCTATCAATGAAAGGAGAAATTTCGGGAGGAGCGCCCGTCTTTGATCGGATAAATCTAAGTACCGCGATCAAATTTCAAGTAATCAAACAATTTGTAAATTTGGCCTCGAAAGCTAGAAACCGTTAATTAAAATGAATATTGGAAGAGGATATTTATTCTTTCCAGACTCTATCAAATGCTTTTTGAGAGATATTCTTAGCATTGCTTGCGGAAACACCGAATGCTTTTAAAACAAAAGCGATCATTGCCATATCATGAGATTTATTTTTCACTCTACCTTCCAGAATATTTCTGATCCCATAATGCAAGGCGCCAATATATAAACCCAATGCGGATTCTTCCGAGTCGACTGTAAATTTCCCGGCTTTGATAGCCTTTTGCATATCTTTCAAAGGTTGAGCGCGAAGAAGTTCGCTCATCCTAGGTGCAACCGCAGCAACACGAATCAATGCCCAAGCCCAATCTGCATCGTTTCTTGCTCTTTTTAAAAAAATCATTCCGCCTACGGCCATTCTTTCAGCACCGTCAGCAATATCCGGCATCAATCGAACTGCTTCTGCAACCAAGGACTCTGCTAAGGCCAAAGCAGATGCTTCTAATAATTCTTCTTTTGTTTTGAAATAATTATAAAATGTTCCGTTTGCAATTTCAGCTTCCGCAGAAACTTCTGCGATTGAAGTTTCTCCTGCATCTTTGATCGCGAATAATCGTAGAGCCGCATTCATAATTTGCGCTCTTGTTCTTTCTCGTTTAGGAAGTAAAACTTTTCGACGTTTCGCAATTGCCATGACCACCATTTCGTTGCTGCTAACTACACGAGCAACTACAATATTGAGAGGGATCTCATTTATTGATTGTTTTATATCAAGATGTATTACTCGCTGACCTAATGGATTTACTTTCTTATAATACACCTGGATTACTTTTCCCTGCAATTTCCCTTTTGATGTTGGCATTCACGAATCGATTTTTCGGACTCACTTCTCTCGCGAGACAACTTTTAGAAAAATATAGGGAAACGAGAGAAGAACTACTTGTAGCTCAGGTAAAAAATTTAAGATTTCGGATCTCACTCGTCAGATATTCTCAATCTTTTGGGATCTTGAGCCTAATATCCTGTACGTTGTCTATCGGATCTATTTCATTATATAATAATTTGGCCTGGTTCTTCTTCGGCCTATCTCTGCTATTAATGATCATGTCTTTGGTCTACTCTTTGCTCGAAATCCACTTCTCGACCAAAGCACTAACGATAGAGATCGAAGATGCTCTTAAAAACTAATTGAACGAACGGCGAAATTCAATTGGAGAAAGATTCGTTTTATTTTTGAAAAATTTGCTAAACGACTGAGAATGTTCAAATCCCAATTCATAAGCAATAGCGCTCACTGATATATCAGTGGTGGATAATTTCTCTTTTGCTTTTTCGATTAATTTATCATGGATATGTTGTTGGGTGCTTTGCCCGGTCAATACCTTCAATAATACACTTAGATAATTCGGAGAAACACCTAAGGTTTCTGCTATGGTTTGGACCGAAGGTAAACCTTTTTCTTTTAAATCGTTACTTCTGAAATATTCAGTAAGTATCTCTTCTAATCGATCCAAAATTTTATGGTTCGTAACCTTTCGAGTGATAAACTGACGATGATAAAATCTTTCTCCATAGTTAAGTAAAAGATCTAACTGAGAGATAATGATACTCTGAGTAAACTGGTCAATATTCGATCTATATTCCCTTCGAATATTCTGCAGTACTTCTATAATTGTGTCTTCTTCCTTTTCAGATAGGAATAAAGCTTCATGCACGGAATAATCAAAATATTCAAATTGTTTAATGGATTTCGCTAAAGGGCTATTCCATAAAAAATCCGGATGGATCAATAGGATCCAACCGGAATGTTTTGGGACTGAGTTATTTTCAGTTTCCACACTAAAGACTTGGCCGGGAGCGATAAAGAACATGATACCTTCGTCAAAATCATATTCTTGCTGCCCGTATTTGATCTTTGCGCCAAAATCCCTTTTAAGAGAGATTGAATAAAAATCAAATACCCAGTTTATAGAATTATTTTCAAGCTTGTGCTTGATATCCCTGTAATCAACCAAACTGATCAGAGGATGCTCAGGCATTGCTAATCCTCTGACACGATGGAACTCGGTGATCGTTTTTATTCTATGAATTGGCCGATTTTCCATATTAGTATCCTACTCAATTTTGATGAAATACTGAAGCAAATTCTTTAGCAAACTCTGTCAATTTAACCTTACCCAAACTAACAGGTCGGTTACGATAATAGTTCTCCATTAAAGTTCCGTTATGCATTGAAGCGTTCATTTCAGTAAAGCCCTTAACGATACTTGGCGACATTCCGATCGCTTTTAGATGGTTTTGCATTTCCTCATCACTGATTAGCTCCCATTTTAAATCAGGTTTTCCAATTTCTGCACCTAAAGCATTTGCAATCTCATTACAAGTCGGCTCATCACTTGCCACATAGATTATTTTTCTTCCTTCGAGTGGAGTTACAATTTCCTCAGCAACTGCTTGAGCGATATCGATGGGGGAAACCCAAGGAACCCTATCTTCTCCTCCGTAATTGGAAGCAATCCTGCCTTCTTTTTTAATCCGAGCCAGAAAACCATAAAGATTATAGTAAAAAGCAGTAGGACGCATATGAGTTAATCCTACTCCAGAAAGTTCTTTAAGAATATTTTCTACAAAATGGTGGCCCACAATGATGCCGGAATTCTTTTCCAAATGAGCACCAATACTACTCAAATGAACAACTCGTTTAACTCCTGATTTTTGGATAGCTTGTGCGTAGTTTGTACCGATCTCTTTGTAAAAAGAAATAAGATCCAGCTCATGATCAAAATAATCATTCGGAGGGATCATACAATAAACAGCATCCACTCCTTTAAAAGTTTCGGTTAGAAAATTTAGATCCTCCAGGCTGCCTATGGCAGATTTCGCACCTAAAGCTTCTATTTCGTTTTTCTTCTTGGCATTACTGCTAATAACTGTAATCGAATGTCCTTTCTTCAGTAAATCTATAGTTAAAGGTTTGCTAATATGTCCTAAAGAACCAGTAATTACGATCTTCATATTTATTTCTCCTTTGAGAATTCTATATGAACCGTATTTCAAATTTTCTAATCCATCGGATAGTATTAGTTTATCGACCATCTCTTATTCTTGTAGCCGAATCTCAGATCCTGTAGTCTTTTCTTTCTTTGCCGATCGCAGCTTAGCATTTACGATAAAGATCCCAAAGATCACAAGAAAAGCTCCACCAAGATCATATACGTTAGGCGCTTCTCCCAAAACCCAGGAAGTCAACATCGCAACTACAGGGATCAGGTTCCCAAAAACAACCGCCTTATCAGGACCAACAGCTTGGATCCCGTAATTCCAACAAAGATATCCTAAGAATGTACTTAATCCGGCCATATATAAGATTGCTAGCCAAGCCGAATTTGGAATTTCTTTAAATTCAGTATTCCAATCTCCATTGATCAAAGTTAAAACGAGTAATGTGATAGTACCGAATAATGCAGTATATGCAGTTGTTTGAATCGTAGAAACTCCCGGAATATATTTTTTCATTCCAACAGAGTAAAAGCTCCAACAAGTAGCCGCCATCAGAATAAATAATATACCTTCTCCATGAAATGCATTTAAAAGAGCAGCTATACTTCCATCGGAAATAACAAGTATAACTCCTAAGAAAGAGATCAAGGTTCCAAGATAATGCTGAAACTTAATTTTTGTCTTTAAAAGAAAGTAAGAGAGAAAGATAGCGATCGCAGGACTCGCAGCAATCACTATAGCCGCATTCATGGGAGAAGCTTTTTTCATTCCAATAAAGAAGAAAAAATTAAATCCAAATACTCCTATAATTCCAAGAGAAACAAACACGAGTAAAGTTCTTCTGTCTACTTTTAGCAATTTTCGATTCGTAATGAATACAAACAAAAATAAGAAGAAGGTAGCGAATACAAAACGAAGTGCTCCTGCTAGGCTTGGCGAGAAGTAGGTAAGTGCTTCCTTCGCCACATGAAATGTTGTCCCTGTAATGAGGGCAAAAAATATTAGAGAAAGGTATGGTTTGATAGATGACATTTTGGAGTTCCTAATTTGTTTTTAAAAGATTATCGTATTCCTTTAATTTTGCTTTCGTAAGTCGGATCATCGATTCCAGATCCTTCTTCTTTTGTTCCAGCTTTTGAAGATGTGTCTCTAAGATCCGCATCCTTTTATTTAAAGGAGGTTTGAAATTTTCTCCGCTTTCCACTTTATCCAGGATACATCCTTCTATGAAGAATTCTTTGATATCATCCAAAGACATATTCATCTCTTTTAGAGTTTTTATTCCCTTAAGGTGCCGGATTTCTTTCTCAGAATATGTTCGATCCTTTCCATACATTCTTTCCGGTTTGCGTAGAATGCCGATCTTCTCGTAATAGCGAAGAGTATAAGGGCTAAAATCAGTAATCTCTGAAATTTCGGAAATACTTAGAAACTTGCTCATTCAACCCCTCTGGTGATTCTTTCGAATCTATAGATCAGACTCACCTAGAGTTAGCTCTAAGTGTAAATTTATATGGAAATTCAGAGATTTTTTAGTTTTCTTGGTGATGTTAGTTTTCTTACTAAAGGAAACAATCTCTCACATTTTTATTTACTAAACAACTGGCACTTCCAGAATCATCTTCCTATCTATAAATATAATGGTTTTTGCTAAAGCTCAAGAGGTCTGATGAAAAATTTTCTTTCTATTCTATTTTGCACGTTATTTCTGCTTACTTGCAGTTCCGGAAATATTAAAAAAGAAAATACTGCTCCACGATTTAATTTTGATAGCTATATCTCTTCTTCCTTCGAAGAAATTGTGAGACTCACAGATGGAGTCGATGCAGAAAAAGATCCCGGATTATCCATATTCACGAATAAATATAAGATACAAATGAAATGGAGCGACTTCCCAAAAGGTATATCAAATGATTCCCAAGGATCTGCCGAACTTATTGGTAAATTTATAAATTTAGATCCTAAATTTATTGAACTATTTCAACACGAGCTTACATTAACCGTTAAGAAAAAGAAGTTTGTTTTACTTTTTCAAAGAAATCTTGTTCCATTTCTTCATGAAGAAGTTAAAAAAGGAGAACCAATTACGTTATTCGTGTTCTTTGGCGGATACAATACCTTTGGAAAGGAACATACCCTATTTGTAAACGAGTTTAAGGCTGGCAAAGAGTAATCATATCCTCTACTCAAAAAGTATCCGCATCTTCTTGCTAAAAATATAATGCTGCAAGAAGACCATATCGTCCGGATTCGAATCAAAAAAGTTTACGCCTAATTGGTATTTCCCATTCCCAATTTCCAAGAATCGAACCACTTCTCCTCTTAGTACCAGATTTCTTTCGGAGATAGGAATAAACATTTTGATTATATTATGTTGTTTTAAATAATTAAAGGTTCTTTCATCTTCTATTTCGAATAGAAGACCATTCATACTAATGTCGAGTATACGAGTTACCGCTTCTTCATTTCTAAAGTTTTCCTGGCGAATATATACTTTAGTTAAAGCGTAAGTAAGAATATCTCCGAGCTCTTCTATATATAATGCCTGCTGCTGCACTATAGAAAATTTGTCCATTGCTGTAGAGAATACTTTTACATAACCGATGGGATCGTTGAATAAACGGATCGGAGTGACTATATACGAAATTAAGAAGTTACGAACTTCTTCTTTTTGAAGTTCTCTGAAAAATTCATCTGCTTTTGCCTGCCCTTTTGTTTGGATCAAACTTAAGTATTCATCTCTGAAATTATCCAGATACGGGTCCTTCTCTTCTCCTATATAACTTTTGATTAAAGAACAATCCGGGACATAGACAGATCGATTATACTTTTTAATAAAGTCTCCGAAAAATCCTCCGTCTTTTCCGGGCCCAAAAAATACGATCTCGTAATCTTTTGAAATTCCTAGAATATATTCGGTAACCATTAAATTGATCAACTTAAGGCTTGGATTATCCTTTTTGATCTCCTTCATCAAATGGAAAAATCTTTGTTCAACGCTTAGATTTTTTCCAAGTTCCCTTTCTCCACCGCTCAAGGAACGATAGAGGATCACGTAATTCATAAAGAGGTCGTCTACTGCAACCCTTAGGTTTTTACGGAATGCGGCTGCTTGTAATTCAGAAGGGATCTTGACGCGAACGTGGTCTTCCCAAAAGTCCAGAAGTACTACTTCGAATTGATAGAGTATATTCAAGATTTCGAAACTGATTTTTGCTCTTAATATTCCCTTTGGCTGGAGATATGGAACATATAGAACAAGAGTGTCTTCGCTTACTTCTTCTACTACAGAAGTAAGTTTCTCCCCTTCATAATCGAATGGGAACTCTCTTTGATCCGCTTTCAAACTATAGAATAGGTGTTTAACTAGATTAATATCAGAACCGATGATTGTTTCTCCAAACATCGTTTCTAAAATTGTAATCAATTCCTGGAGTGTATCCGATCGTCCTACAGCCATAGCGGTCCGGGTAAAATTCTCCCGTATCTTTATTTTCGACTTCGGGACTTTAGGAATCCAGTGCGGTCTTCTTTTTTTTCGTAAATGAGACATATACGAGTATTTTCCGGAAGGAAATTGTTCGGGGGATTTTTATGCTTCTGCCGAAAAATAAAGCATGGCAGAGAACAAGTCCGAACTGAATCCAGAACTTTTCGATATGATGCGTCGTGGACAACTTTCCGCGAATAAGATCCTTAACTTGATTTCACTTAGAGAACTTGTGGATAAATTCGCTTCCAAACCTTTTTTGGAAGAAGAAAAACTCCAAGAGATCAAGGAACGCACTGGAGTAGAGCCGGACATTCTTACTTGGGGTGATTATTTTCAAACTGAGATCGCATCCCGTTATTTTGATAAAGCTGATTCTGAATTTTCTAAGATCGTGGATACTATCCGTTTCGATCTTATCTCTGCTCATCTGATCTTCTCCGCCAAACCTGATTATTTTGTGGATTCTGTTAGAGGCCAGGCTCTGGTTTCTAAGTCTATCGATAGCTCTTTCTGGACTTTAGAAGATGAAGAGAATGTTCATTTAGAAATTTTATTAGATTATTATGACCAAATGGGTATAGGAGAGAAACCTCTTTCTATTTCTGATAGAGTTTGGTACGAAAGTTTTGAATTAAAACAGGAAGCTGTTTAATGGCATTAGTTGATTCAGAAACAGTAGAACTTTCTTCCGAATCTAGAATAGAAATTCTTTATCTGAACAACCCGGAAACCAAAAACTCCATGACTGTTTCCATGGGCCATGAGTTCCAAGCTCATATAGAAAAACTAAAAAAAAATCCACCTAGAGCGGTTGTCATCACAGGCAAGAACGATATCTTCTCCGCGGGTGGTAATTTCGAATTATTAAAATCTTTCGCTGAGAAATCATTCGAACAGAACAAAAAAGAAATGTTCGAATTCTATAATCTATTCTTAAGCGTTAGAGATCTGAATGTTCCTGTAATCTGTGCAGCAAATGGTCACGCAATCGGTGCCGGTCTTTCTATCACTCTTGCTTGCGACCTAAGAGTTTTTGCAGATGAAGGAAAATACCAATTCAATTTTGTAAAATTAGGAATTCACCCAGGAATGGGATCCAGTTATCTTGCAAAAGAATTATTCGGAATGGAAACTGCAAACAGACTTTTATTCTTAGCAGAAACTGTAAGCGGTAAAGAAGCTCTTTCTTTAGGAATTTGTTATGATTCAGTTCCAAAGGGAGAAGTTCTCCAAAGAGCAACAGAGATTGCAATCTCTCTGAGCGAAAGTGCTCCTATGGCTCTTAGTGAATTAAAGAAAAATATTTACGATCGTGAAAAATTGAATGCTGCTTTGCGCAAAGAAGCAGAATCTCAAGCTCTTAACTTCCTATCCCAGGATTTCAAAGAAACGATCAAATCAATCGAAGAGAAAAGAAAGCCAGTATTTAGAGGACGATAATCAAATTGCCTGTGAAAAAACAGGCAATAGGTGAATTATAAGAGCCTACCGGCTCTTGAAACTCGAAACGAGTTATAAATTCTTTAATAAAGGTTTTAATTCTAAAAGTATTTGTTCTTCCGGAATTGCCAAATCCAGCTTATCTACTTTTTTAGGGATTCTTCCGGAAGAAACATCATCTCCCAATGCTTTGATCTTAGTTAAGATTGTTTGATCTGTACAATTAGAGATAGAGATAATATTTGGGACTTCTTTTCCCCAAGAAAATTTTAGTCCAGGTGAATCTACAAAGAAAGATTCTGTGATACCATCTCCTTCTTTGTCTATCATAGTATAAACTGTAGAATCTCCTGTAACTACGGTAACCTTCTTTCCTTTTAGAAAACGATCCACTTTGATCCGAGTATTTGTCATGTCTCGGTTCCAAATATAATAGTATAATTTATCTATCTGAGAATCGATCAATCGATCCACTGCGGTTTTAAAAAGTTGCCCGTATTTTTTCCCGACTTCTTCTTCTCCTCTCATGAGGCCATCTACTTCCCTTGGAGTGCTGGAATGTAGATAAAAGTCAGGAAGCCCATTAGAATGATTCGTATAGAATATCTGCTCTTTTCTATCACCGGGATAAGGATTCGAATCTACAGAAGTATTATGCAAAAAACCTAATAGGAATTTTTTCCTTTCTTGGGTTTTGGATTTCAATTCTTCGAACCTTGCTCTAAGTGAACTTGTTTTAGGAGAATCTTTCCCATAAATACGTTCTGTTCTTGAATATTCCGCGTAGGCAGCCTTCTCCGCTGCATAAGATTTCAAAAGTTCATCATCATATTTTAATAGAAGATCAAACTCTTTATTCTTTTCTTCTGGCTCGGAAGAAGTGCCTGGACTATTATTCGCTTTAGTAGTTTCCGCCTGGTTTGGTTCTGTTTTAGAAGAAGGTTTGGTTCTTTCCGATTCAGGTAATTTATAATATTCTTGTTCCAGGTCTTTTAGTCTGGTGAATTTATAAATTTTATTTAAGTAATCCTTTTCCTTCTCTTTTATCTGAGCTGGATCGTCGAATCCATCCTTTAAAAGAGTAAGTTGTCCTCTATCAATGATGAGTAACGTGGATTCTGAAGTATCTCTATTCAAATTTCTTTCTGGAAGAGCCTTACCTTCTTTATCCACCAATTGTATATAATGAAATGCTACACGATCTGTGCGAAAATCGTTGATGTTTGTTACATCGGGAGAATTTTGCAGATCCGGAGCTGCAGATAATATGACCCCGGAGATCAAAAGAATGAAAACGACTAAGGTTGTACGTTTGGACCCGGACATATCCTTAATACTATCGGCTTTGAAAAGGGTCAAAACAACCCTTTCGTCTAGTTAATTTAGGGAGAAAACTCCGGAATACCGGATAAATATTAAGGCTGTCTTGTATGGGTAGAAGAGAGCAAATAGCTTAAACCAGGCAGATCTCCCACTTCTCCGCCTAACTTATATTCGATACGATTTAGATCTGGATAGTTTTCGAATAAGGTTCTTTCAGTCGCTAAGAATGCAGAAGATAATAGACCTAATTTTTTACGCTCTATCTCTGCAGATTTTTGATCTTCAGTCATCTGACTCGCGTAAGTATAATCAATCCTGAACTTCATGTCTGATAGTAAGTTTTCCAATGTGGACTTTCTCAAGTCCAAGATCAAAACATCTCCTCTTTTCCAGATAGAGATGACTGAGTCTTGCAAGTTAGGAAGTTTTTTCAGATTTCGATATTGTGCAGAAGCATTCGGAACAGTAGGATCGAAATAGCTGGATTCTCCTGCTTCTCCCACTAAGGTCAAAACATCATGTCTGAAATCTTCGCCAGTTAAGAGGACCTTTCTTTTAACAGGAAATACCTGACCTTCTCCATCCGAACCGTATATTACGATTTCTTTTCTAGGATCGAAGTTTGGAAGATCATATAATGTGAATGGAACAAGTAGTTTTAATGGATTTTTTCCTGCGAGGATGAAACCGGTTAGGAATAATAATACGATGATCCAAGAATAAGTTAAGAATAATATCCTTTTGGATTCTTTGGAATCGGCAGCTCTGGTTGCCAATTCGAAAACCCATGTATAGAAGGTGTCCAAATAGGTGAGGAAGCGATTCCAAATTTCCTTAATCTTTTGCAAGTTCATACGCTCTCACACCTTCTAATATACTTTTGGCCAATTTCACTTGATGAGTTTTATCAGCCAATACCTCTGATTCTTTATTATGGGTGAGGTAACCCATTTCGACTAGGATTGCAGGCATCAAACTTCCCCTTAACACGGAAAAGTCAGCTTTCTTCACTCCTCTAGACAATATCTTTGGACCAAGGTTTTTTTTCATCTCGGATTCAACACTTCTGGCAAGAAGACGGCTTCTTCTTTGGATCATAGAGGACATCATTCCGGCCTGGATCTTCCCGTAGGAGGTCCCACCTTTTTTACCCGAAATCCCATTTTCGAATAAAGAGACTTCTCTTGCGGTTTCTGTGCTGGGTGTCTGGGATAAATAATACACTTCGAATCCATTCACGTCCGAAGAAATAGAAGCATTACAATGCAAACTTACGAATAGAACAGATCCTCCCTTTTGGATCTCTTTATTCGCGATCTCTGACCTTCTCTCTAATTCTATAAATGAATCATTGGACCTGGTCAGGATGACCCGAACTTCTGGATATACCTTATTTAGGAATTTTTTTACGAAGCGGGCCACCTGGAGAGAAACCAACTTTTCCTGGGTTCCTTTATCTGAAGAAGTCCCCGGATCTTTTCCTCCATGTCCTGCATCCACTATGATCGCAGAAAGTTTTAATCTTTCTGCTTTAGGCAATAGATCGAATATCAGTTCGTCTTCTTTAAATTCGTAACTTACATCTCCAGGTAATAAGCGTACAAAGATCGCCTCTACCAAATCAGGAGGGAGCAAGAAGTCCTTATCTTTATAGACTACTGGTAAATTCGTTTTTTCTAAACTGCCATTGATTGCGTAAAAGGAAGCACCGATCCTAAATCGGATCTCACCGGAAGCATGTGATATAGAACCTACTAAAGTAGCAGACTCGAATTTGGATTGTAGCCCCGGGATCTTTTTATGGATCTCTTCAAAGGAAACGTATCCGTTCTTGCCGATGGTTTGTATCCTGGACTCGGCAAAAACAGGTGCGCTAAAAACTAAAAAGAATCCTAACCCCCAAAGAAGGATTTGATCCTTGTCCAAATTGATCCCTTCTTCTTATCTGAAGATCTTTTAGAATCGTTTATATCGAATAAGTTACGCTTGCTCTTATCGTAATTCGATTTTTGCTTTTTATTCTCGTGATTTTGATGATTTGGAGAATGTTGTTTTTGGAAATCGGAACGTTGTTTTCCTTTCTTCTGGTTTTGGTTTTTCTGGTTTCTGTCTTTACGACCGCCATTGGAACCAAATACACTGTCCGCTTTTTGTAAAAACTCTTGGGCTTCTTGGATAGCAGCTTCTGGTCTTTTTTTATGACCACCGTGTTGCTGCTTGCCGCCTGATTTAGAATCTCTATTGAAATCTTTTTTGCGATCTCCAGATTCTTTGTTCCAGGTTTTTTCCCCTCTTTGATTTCCGCCGTTACCGTTACGTTGGAAATCACCCCTTTGTTTTTTAGGACCTCTGTCGCCTCTTCTTTGGTTCCTGTTTCCATTTCTTTCGACAGGAGCATTATCAAATGCATCTCCACCTACAAAAACTTGGAACTCACCAGCAGGGAATGTAAGTGCTTCTTCGTGGACTGGCAGGACATCTATCTTTTGTTTCAGATATTTTTCGATCTTCTCCAATTCAACATAATCCGATTCGGAGCAGAAGCTGATGGATTTACCAACTCTTCCTGCCCTTGCAGTTCTTCCGATCCTATGCACATAATTCTCAGTATCCTGAGGAAGATCAAAATTGAAAACTACTTCGATATTTTCTACGTCGATACCGCGGCTTGCAACATCAGTCGCGACCATAAACTTGAACTTTCCGGATTTAAAATCCCTCATCAATCTAAGTCTTTTTTTCTGGTCAAGGTCAGAAGAAATCCCCGTGATAGGAATTCCATATTTTCTGAGAGAATAGACTATTTTTGGAATATTCGCTTTAAAATTTGTGAATATAATTCCTTGTCCTTCTAATTCTTCAGCAAGAATGGAGTTCACCATATAAGGTAACTTCTCCTCTCTTCCCAAATGAACTAGTTTCTGATCTATTCTTTCTGTGATCAGCTTATCTGGATTGATCTGGATCTCAACAGGCTCGTTCATAAAACGATATGCAAGTCGCATAACTTCGACCGAGAGAGTTGCAGAAAAAAGTAAGGTTTGTTTTCTATTCTTACATTTATGAAGAAGCCAACGTATATCGTAAATGAAACCCATGTCCAACATACGATCCGCTTCATCCAAAATGAAGAACTCGACCTTTTCTAGATCAGCGCTTCCGCTTCTTGCTAGATCGATCAATCTTCCTGGAGTTGCAACAATAAGACCGTTGAGTCCATTTAGATCTCTGTTCTGGACTTTATAATCAGTTCCACCAATGATTGGAACAACTCGATAGTCTGTATGTTTCAGTAACTTTTCGGCTTCTTCCGAAATTTGGATCACTAACTCTCTAGTAGGAGCAAGGATCAAAGTACTGACCCCTTGTATTCCTCTTGTCAAGATGGAGTGAATGGTTGGCACCAAGAATGCCACAGTTTTACCGGTTCCTGTTTGTGCTAAACCAGTAACATCCCTACCTTCTATTCCGGGCGGGATTGCTTTTTCTTGTATAGGAGTGAGCTCAATAAATCCTGCGTCTTGGATTGCTTTTTGCAGGTTAGGCTCTAGATTTAATTCTTCGAATTTCATATTTTTTTAATCGCGATTGAGTGGAATGTGTCGGCGTAGCAGGAGAGGTTTGCGTAGCGAACAAAGAGCCGATGTGTCAGGTATTTGCCTTTCCATCCCTTATCTCTATTAGGGTGGTATGACATTGGTTTCTTATATACCGTGACGAGACCGTACATTTTCAACAGTTTTTTAAGAGAATCGGGTGAGTAATCCCAAAAATGGTCCGACGGATGAGTACGAAACCATTCCTCAGGATTGGTTTGGAAAGAAGGTCCATTCAATGAAGGAAGACCTAAGAATAATAGCCCACCCGGCTTTAACAATTTATTAATCCTCTCGAGAACAAGCTCCGCATTCGGAAAATGTTCTATTACAAAAAACGCACAGACCGCATCGAAAGTTTCTTTGGGAAAAATGGAATCATCCAAGAAAGAACCGGAGACAACATCCAAACCTAATTTATCTTTGGAGTATTCCGCTTCTGTGGAAGAAAGTTCCAGACCTTTAACTTTGTATCCCTTTTTCTCCGCTTCGGATAAGAAGAAGCCAGCGGCAGATCCTATTTCGAAAAGAGTTTTACCTTTCGGATCTTGGAATGCGCTCATCATTTCTAAACGTGCCTTGGCTAAATTTCTAAGCTGAGGTTCGTCCTCGTAGTAGGTCTTTTTGTACTGATTCTTGTATTCTTCCTGAAAGTAGGAATCTTCGTAATCCCTTTCCTTTGCCAATTTATAGAAATGGACCCCCGTGCGACGGCATACCATATAGGCTTCCGGATATTCTGGGTGAGGTTCCAATTCGAGTATTGAGGACATGCTTGCCTACAAGAAGCTTGTCATAAAGTCTTCCCTACGTAAAGGAAAATCCCCGGGCCTGGAACGAAATACGTGCTTGAAAAAACGAGAAACCATCCAGGAATAGAAGAGAAACGGGAAAAGGAAGCCCTCATAGAATGAGCATACTCGAAAAAATCAAATCCCTTGGGTTGGAACTCCCACCGGCACCCAAGGCGATTGCAGCTTATATACCTGCCATACAAACAGGAAATCTGGTATTCACTTCCGGCCAATTGCCTTTAAAAGATGGCAAGCTCATGCTTACAGGAACTCTGGGGGCTGGACTTTCAATTGATGATGTAAAGGCTGCCACTGAACAAGCTGCATTGAACGGACTTGCAGCAATTGCAGGAGTCATCGGAGATTTGGATAAAGTAAAGAGTATTGTAAAGATAGGAGTATTTGTTTCATCTAGCCCTGATTTTATTGAACAACATCTAGTCGCAAATCATGCATCCAATCTACTCTTAAGTATTTTTGGAGAAGCAGGACGTCATGCACGCTTCGCAGTGGGGAATTCTTCTCTTCCATTAGGAGCTCCAGTAGAAGTAGAAATGACGGTTTCTTTAGGATGATCAAAAACCTTCTCAGAGATCTAAGCCTGGCATTGCCCGCAACATCTATAGTTTTAAATGGATGGAAAAGATTTCTTTCTCAACTTTTAGGAAGATTTATAGAATTCTATTCTGAAAAAAGTGGAAAGGAAAAGTTAATCTTTGTTTTAGCATTGTTACAATTATTCTTTAGCTTAGGAAGTTGGATCAATTATTCCATCAATTTAGGCGTAGAATCCCAGCAAGATCTGATTTCTAAACTAGGTAGCTTTTTCGGAATAGAACCAAATCGAAGTGGCTTAGAAGAAGTGAATGTAAGAACTGCGGCTAATATATTTTTCATCATCCCTTGCTTTTTGACATTCTTCTTTGGTGGTTTCTGGAGAAGTGAATGGGTAGGAAAAACAATTGTTATCCTGCAAGGATTTTCAGGTGGATTATTATTCTTAGGGATCTTATTGCCGGATGTATTCTTTGTAAGTTTTATTAGAGACCAGGACTATTATTATAATTTTAACTTTTATGCGTTTTGTTCTTTTTGGGCATTAACAACAATTTCTTCCCTAACATTATGGAATTCTAAAATTTAAGTGAATCTGATGGATACTTTCGACTGGGATTCCATCAGACATCCTTTATTTCTTACACTTAAGGTAACATTTTTTTCTACATTCTTGGCTGCATTACTCGGAATATTTTTCGCGTATTGGATGTCCAAGCTTAGATTTTTTGGAAGAGCATTTGCAGATGCAATATTGACCTTACCAATGGTCCTTCCACCGACAGTTCTCGGATATTACCTATTGGTGGTATTCGGCAAAAAAGGAATACTTGGACATCTTCTCCTAGAACAATTCCAATATTCTATATTATTTAATTTGCATGGAGCAGTTTTAGCATCTACAATCGTTTCTTTTCCTTTAGTATATAGATCTGCGAAAGCGGCCTTCGAAGATCTGGATCCAGAATACGAAGAAATTGCACTCACTTTGGGAAAATCAAAATGGGAAACTTTTTTAACTGTAATACTTCCACTTTCCTGGAGAGGAATTTTAGCAGGAGCTATGATGGCTTACGCAAGAGGAATGGGAGAATTCGGAGCCACATTAATGATCGCAGGAAATATTCCCGAAAAAACACAAACGATCGCACTTGCAATTTATGATTCTGTTCAATCTGGAAAAGATGAATTTTCTTTGGTCCTAGTATTTGTAGCATCTATTACTTGTGTATTGGTATTGACAGTTTCTGGGATCTTACTTAAAAAATCTCATTGGTAAGGATATTAGGACACGAATGATCAAAAGATTATATATATTACTCCCAGTTTTACTTCTACTCATCCAATCCCCTTCTTATTCACAAGAGAAGGAAAAAGAGATCACAATCTCAGCGGCATCTAGCTTAACCGATGTATTGAAAGAACTCGGAACAACATTCAAACAAAAGACAGGTATCAAAGCGGTATTCAATTTCGGATCTTCCGGAAGTTTATACCAACAAATAGAAAAAGGCGCTCCAGTAGATGTTTTCATCTCTGCCGATCAGGATATCGTAGATAAAGGGATCAAAGCAGAAGTTTTGGAATCTTCTACAAAGACGATCTTACTCAAAAATACCTTAGTCCTCATTCAGCCTAAAACTAGCGAACTCAAGATCAAAAAATTAGAAGACCTACAATTACCTGAGATCAAAAAGATTGCGATCGGAAATCCAAGTTCAGTTCCCGCAGGAAAATACGCAGAAGAAGCTCTAACCAAAAGTAATCTTAATGTTTCCTTAAAAGAAAAGTTTATCCCTGCAGAAAACGTAAGACAGGTTTTGGATTATGTTGGAAGAGAAGAAGTAGAAGCTGGATTTGTATACGTCACAGATGCAGCAATCGCAGAATCTAAAGTTAAGATCGCACTCATTCTAAGCGGGCACAAACCGATTTTATACCCAGGAATTTTAGTAACTGGAACCAAAAATTCAGAAGAAGCAAAATCCTTCTTAGATTTTTTAAAAAAATCTCCGGAAGCAAAAGAAGCTTTTCTAAAATATAAGTTTATACTTCCTTAATGTCTTTAACCGTAGATATCCGAAAAAAACTCTCCGATGGAAATCGAAAATTCGAGCTGGATGTTCAGTTCGAATTTTCTGGAGAATTTCAGGTATTATACGGTCCGTCTGGCGCAGGAAAAAGTCTCACCTTAAGAGCATTAGCCGGTCTTTTAAAACCAGATTCTGGAAAAATATCTTTTGCAAACACTGTCTATTTTGACTCTTCTTCCAAAAAATATATTCCTCCTCAAAAGAGAAATCTAGGCTATGTTCCTCAAAGTTATGGGTTATTCCCTCATCTCACTGTCAGAAAAAATATCGAATTCGGATTAAACAAATTCTTTCGCATTACTAGTCAAAAAGACAAAGAAACAGTTTCTTATCTGATGAACTTATTCGAGATACAGGAAACTTCTGAAAGTTATCCAAAACATCTTTCAGGCGGGCAAAAACAAAGAGCGGCGATCGCAAGAGCACTTGCAAGAGATCCTAAAATTTTACTTTTAGATGAACCGTTTGCAGCACTTCATACGGATCTAAGACAGAAGATGAGAGAAGAATTAAAAAGTTTAAGGAAGAAGATCAGTATGCCAATTCTTCTGATCTCACATGATCCCAAAGACCTAGAATATTTTGGGACTTCTGCTCTTTATATGGAAGATGGTAAAATAATCAGCAAACGTTCTTAATAATCGAAAATCCCAAGATCCATTTTAGCTTCTTCAGAAGCCATTGCGCGAGGATCCCATTTAGGAGTCCAAACTACTTCCACATCTACAGAGTTGATACCCTCTACTCTAAGAGCATTATCTTGGATGTCCTTTTTCATTTGAGGGCCGGCGGGACAAGCCATAGAAGTATAAGTCATTTCGATCCTGGCCTTATCACCTTCTACCTGGATCTTATAGATCAGACCTAACTCCGCCACGGAGATCCCTATCTCTGGATCTTCTACCCTATGGATCTCAGCGTAGACCCTTTTTTCGATCTCTTGAGTTGGTTGTTCTAATAATTGCATCTAACAATTAGTCTATCCAGACAGCGGCTTCGTGTAAAGAATTTTAAGGCTTCTATTGTTTTTCATCAGAACGGTTTTAAGAATGGGGCGATTAATCCAATGATCAATACCAACCAATTCGGAACTTTCAGAAAAACCATCATAGAAAACAATCCGCCAAATACGAATAGATCGTAAACAGAATATACAGAAGAAGTGAATACAGGAGTGCAGAATGCGGACAATAAAATTCCCAAAGCAGAAAACTGGATCGCATCAATCACTGTTCTCATTTTTGGATAATTTCGGATCTCTTCCCAAAGAGGAAAAAATCCAAATACCAAGAGAAAGGATGGAAAAAATACAAATAAAGTAGATAAGACCGCTCCACCTGGACCTGAGATCATATAGCCTAAATAAGAAGCGAATGTAAACAAAGGACCGGGCATCGCTTGAGCTGCCCCATATCCTGCTAAAAACTCTTCCTTTCCGATCCAACCTTGTCTTATCACTTCATTTTCTAATAAAGGAAGAACAACATGTCCTCCACCAAATACTAATGCACCCGATCTATAAAATGAATCAGAGATCGCAAAAGATAAAATCCCAGAGAATGATCTTAATAAAGGTAATATTAAAAGAAGAAAAAAGAAAGATCCTAAGGACCAGAATGCGATCTTTTTAGGAATGGAGAAGGAAACAGAAACATTAGGAAGATCAGACTCTTCTTTAAATAGAAAAAATCCAATACTTGCTCCGATCAAAATTACAATCAGCTGAGTAAATGCCCCCGAAAATACTAGTGCAATAATTGCAGAGCCAATGACCATATAGATCTTATAAGGATGGTTTTTGGAATTTTTCCACATGGTCAAAATTGCATGAGCCACAACTGCAGCAGCGACTAATTTTAAACCGTGGATCCATTTCAGATTTGGAACTATATTCGATTTTAATAAAATTCCAAAACCAACCATCAGTATTATAGAAGGAAGTGTAAATCCAATCCAGGCTATACATCCAGCTTTCCAACCGGATCGAAGAGTTCCGATACAGATCCCCAATTGGCTGCTTGCAGGACCAGGAAGAAATTGGCAGACCGCCAATAATTCTTTATAAACTTCTTCAGTGATCCATTTTTTGCGAATTACAAATTCTTGATAGAAATATGCTAAATGTGCAGTGGGCCCACCGAAAGAGATCAAACCTAGTTTTAAAAAAGTGAAGAAGACTTCTTTCATTCAAAAAAACTATTTAGGCCCTGCGTGTCGACTCCGCAAGACCTTTTGAAAAATTTAATCCTCTACTGGGATCCAAATTTCCAATCCGCCCATCCCTGTGATTGGATTGAATTCTTTGCCATATCTTTCTAAGTTCGCACCTTCGAATGGTTTTACCCCTGAATCAGGAAACCATTTACCTGCTGCTGCAAATGTTGCTCTGATCCCAGCGATATGGCCCTTATGAGTAAACACAGCATATTTCTGTGTAGGGATCTTTAATACCTGAAACTCTTTAGGTAAACCGGAAGAATTGGAAACTTCTACACCACACATATAATCGAAGTTACCTTCTGCATCGAAATTATAACAAACTCCGTATGCAGCATCTCCAACTTGAGAAGGAATGTTTCCAAGATATGCTCCAAAACTTTGCCATTGGTTTGGAATTCCTGCAGGCATTTGGCAATCGTAATGTTCTACAGTGCCTGCAAAAAGTCTAGGTGGGATAGTTTCGAATCTGGGTGGATCGATTTTAGGAATTGGTTCAGCGTTCAAGGTGATAGCCTCCACTAAGTTCACATTACCAAGATGACCCTGGGACTTAAGTTGTTCTGGAGTGATCGAAAACTGATCTCTAAAAGCTCTTGTAAATGCCTCGTGAGATCCGTAACCAATATCCAAAGCGAGATCTAAAATATTGGAGCTTTTTTCTACCAATATCTTTGCAGCCTCACTTAAACGTCGTCCTCTTAGATATCTCATCAAAGAAATTCCCATAGTTAAAGAGAAAGTTCGTGTCAGATGAAAGGGAGAAACCCCTGCATTCTTTGCGACATCTTCTAAAGAAATATCTTCTTTAGAATGACCTTCTATAAACCAGAGAGCTTTTTGAACGAAATCCATTACAGTCCTTGGTACTGTTTCTAAGTATCCTAAACTTTATCTTTTACTCTTGCTTGATAGTTCTTGCGATCTGAATTTTTTTTGGGATATAATTTAAAACCTAGTTTTTGGGCTACAGATCTGAATTTTTCGTCCATGGAACAAAGGATCAATTCGTCGGAGATTGACTTTCGGATATGCAATGCAGTCGCCAAATGAGCGGCATCCAATGATTTTAATTCCAGGACTTCCTTATTTTTTCGAATTTCCGTTCGAATATCGTCGTCTAGATTTTTTAAATTGATCTGAGAAATGAACTCACCCAGGAATCCTTCTGCATCTTTAATCCAATTTTTAGATAAATGTTTGGCTTCTTTAGAATAAATGAAATGTAAACTTCTGAAACTTTCTATCTCAAGTAAGATAGAACCGAATTTGAGATCCGATTTATTAAAATAATCTAAATGGTCTTCGTAACCTGCCTCTGCATAAAGAATATTTAATAGAAGACTAGTATCTATATATAAGACCATTTAATCCCTGTCCGCTTGGTAAGCCTCCTTCCAAGCTGTAGAGATTTTGGTTTTGATTCCAGCATTTAATAATAAGGATTTTGGAATATTGATTCCTTTCTGATTTTTAGCAGGAACAATAGAATTAGAAGCCACTGCTTCTTCTAAATATTGTTTGGTAAGATCCGATTTTTGGTCGAATTTTTTGATCTCTGCGATAGGTTGATTTCTGTCCAAAATGAGGACGGTCTCCCCACCTCGCACAAAATCCAGAAAACTGCTTAGATTATTTTTAAGATCCTTGATCCCGACCGCTTTCATGCCATTATAGTAGCTACCGTAGCCACCTTTGTCAATCCTTTTCACCCAAAAAAACTAGTTTCCAATCGCCTTTTCTAAAGTATTCCAGGCAAGTGTTGCACATTTAATGCGAGCCGGAATCTTCTTTACCGCTTCCATAGATCCAAGGTCTTCATATTCTTCCGAAAAATTCGGGACCTTATCTTCTAAAAGCATTCCTTTAAATTCATGCAGAATTGATTTTGCTTCGGAGATTGTTTTGCCGTAAAGACAGTCTGTTAACATGGAAGCGGAGGCTTGGGAAATAGAACAACCCTTCCCCACGAAACTAATTTCAGAGATAATATCTCCGTTCAGTTTTAGGAATAATTCTACTTCGTCACCACAGAGAGGATTCACTCCTTCTTGATGAAGATGGAACTGCTCCATCTTTCCATGATGCCTTGGATTTTGATAATGATCGAGTAGTACTTCCTGGTAAAGACTATCGCTTAAGGACACGGCCGAAAATCTCCTTCACTTTCTTTAGACCTACCAAAAGAGAATCTACGTCTTCTTTGGTATTATAAAGATAGAAAGAAGCGCGGCAGGTACCTGCGATCCCTTTGAAGTCCATAAACGGTTGGGCACAATGATGTCCCACACGGATTGCAATCCCTTCTTCGTCCAGAATCGAGCCCACGTCATGAGGGTGGACTCCAGGGAAATTGAAGGAAATCACTCCTCCTCTTTTGCTTAGATCGTTTGTTCCGTACAGTTCTAAACCGCCGAAATCTTCTAATCGATCCAAAGCATACTGTAGGAGTTCCAACTCATGGTTTCTGATCTCCTGCATTCCTACAGATTCCAGATATTCCAGAGCTGCTCCAAATCCGATAACACCAGAAATATTGGGAGTTCCTGCTTCTAATCTTGCAGGAAGATCCGCATAAGTGGATTTGTCCTTCCAAACTTTGGAGATCATATCTCCGCCGCCCATCCAAGGAGGCATTGTGTCTAAGATCTCTTCCTTAGCGTAAAGAATTCCTACACCAGTTGGCCCGAGCATCTTATGAGCGGAGAATGCGTAAAAATCAAAATCTTCTTTTTGAACATTTGTTGGAAGATGGCATATCCCTTGGGCTCCATCAATCAATACTTTTGCTCCAACTTCTCTTGCTCTACGAATAATAGCAGAAAGATCGTGAATAGTTCCTGTTACATTGGACATCTGAGCAAGAGCGACTAACTTTACTCTCTCGGTGATGATCTCGTCCAGATTACTTAGATCTAAAGTAGAATCTTGATTGAGAGGGATAAATTTTAAGACTGCT
The DNA here is from genome assembly GCF_004769555.1 of Leptospira koniambonensis. Lineage (NCBI taxonomy): Bacteria > Pseudomonadati > Spirochaetota > Leptospiria > Leptospirales > Leptospiraceae > Leptospira > Leptospira koniambonensis. The sequence continues at coordinate 82,552 of NZ_RQFY01000004.1, forward strand.
TGTTTTTCCTGGGCCAACATCTGCCAAGGAACTAAATTAGAATGATGCTCTAATTCAGTGAGTACGATCTCATCACCTTCGTGGATATTGGTGCGTCCCCAAGACTGAGCGACTAGGTTAATGGATTCAGTAGTATTGCGAGTAAAGATGACTACCTTAGCGCAGGCAGCTCCAATAAATCTGGAAGTTCTGATACGGGCCATCTCATATTTTTCTGTGGCCTTTTGGGAAAGATAATATACTCCGCGGTGAATATTCGCATTCTCCGCTTCATAATATTTACGTATAGTATCTATGACAGACTTAGGCTTTTGAGAACTGGCAGCACTGTCCAGAAACACCAAGGGCTTGCCGTTCATCTGTGTAGATAGAATCGGAAAATCTTTGCGTATCTTTTCGAGATCAAAACTCAAAGCTCTGTTTCTCCTCGGTTTCCCATGTCAATCCTCCAACTCTACTTCGACTTCGTCACCCACGATTCTAGTCTTATAGACTGGCAAATCTTCTACTGCAGGCATACAAAGTACCTTTCCGGTGCGAATATTAAACTTTGCAGAATGTCTTGGACAGACGATTACGTCGCCTTCCAAATCTCCTGTAGAAATATCCTCACCATCATGGGTGCAAAGATCTGCAAATGCACAAACTTCGTTCCCCAGTCTAGTCAACCCTACCCTATGGTAACGGGTTTCTGCTACGAATATCTCTCCCTCTTTCAGATCGGAAAGTTTAGCTAGTTTCTGAAATTCACCCATTACTCGCCCAACATCCTAGATTCTATCATAGAGGATAATTCTTCGCGAACAGTTTCGGAAGGAAATTCTCGAACTACTTCGTTCAAAAATCCTTCGACAATCATTTTGCGGGCTTCTTCTTCCGAGATACCTCTGGATGCTAAGTAGAATAATTGCTCTTCGTCTATTTCTCCGACAGTGGCGCCGTGCTCACATTTAACACTGTCAGCAAATACTTCCAATTTAGGAATGGATTCTGCTCTTGCAGTTCTGTCTAGAAGAAGGTTATTATTGATCTGGATCGCACCCACATCTTTACAATGAGAAGGTATATGAAGGTTTCCTGTAAAAACATGATGGGCCTTCTCTCTTACAACAGTACGATATAAAATAGAACTTTGTGCATGGCTTTCAGAATGAAGAATCCGGACTTCAGTGTCTTGGAATTCCCTCGCTTTTAAGGGAGAAAGGCCTACATAACGTGTCCAACATCCTTTTCCGGCAACATTCGTATCGTAAAAAGTCTTACCTTTATATCCACCCCAAGAAGCAAGACTCGCATGGAATTTAGAATCTTTTTCTTGGATGCCGTATGTAGATCTAAAATGAAAAGTAGAATCTCCCAAATTTTCCAAACTAGAATATTGGAAATCCCCATTCGGAGGAGTAAGAAGAATAGTGACTCCACTCATAAACACCAAATCTTTCTGAGAAGGTGATTCCCATCTTTCTATAAAATTAGATTTAGCTCCCGGGAAAGCATCCACGATCAGAAGAGGAAGAATGATATTTCCATCCTTACATTCCACTTTGATCTCAGGAAAAGAAGAAGGATCAGAACCAAGCTGCACATAATACGCATGAGTGAATCTGGAAAATACAAAAAGAGGAAACCATTCTTTAGAATAAAATGAAACTGCTAGTCCCGCTTTTTTCAAAACTTCCGCAAGTTTTTCAGGAGGAAGATCCTGTAATTTAGTAATCTTTGCGTTTCCGGAAACAGTTACAGAAGAATCAGGACAAACTTTAGTATATTCAGAAATTTTAAAATTAGAAAGACTGATCTTTCTCCAAGATTCCAAAGAAGAATCCGGAAATATAGCAGAGCCTAAAAGTTTTTCGGCGCTTGTACGGAATTCGGTAAGAATGGATGGCTCCTTCTTCTCCTTGATATATTCCGAAATAGATTCCGCCAAAAGCATTCCTTTAGTTCGCTCCGTTTAGGATCCAATCGTATCCTTTTTCTTCCAATTCAAGAGCGAGTTCACTCCCGCCTGTTTTAAGGATCTTACCTTGTGCAAAAACGTGAACAAAATCTGGAGTCACATAGTTCAACATTCTTTGGTAATGTGTGATCAGTAGAATAGATCTTTCTGCTGATTTATTTTTAGTGATCCCTTCGCTGATAATTCTAAGTGCATCAATGTCCAAACCTGAATCAGTCTCATCTAAAACTGAAAGTTTAGGTTTGAGAAGAGTCATTTGAAGGATCTCATTCCTTTTTTTCTCTCCACCGGAAAATCCGTCGTTCACGTATCTTCCAATCCAAGTATCAGGAACTTCTAATAAAGCTGTGGCTTCTTTCAGTTCTTTGCGGAATTCTTTTACAGGTAGATCCTTTCCTCGAACTGATTTTAAAATGGTACGTAAAAAATTTCCGATGGTTACACCAGGAATGCTAGTTGGATATTGGAAACAAAGAAAGATGCCTGCTCTTGCTCTTTCGTCTGTTGGTTTTTCCAGAAGGGATTCTCCTCTGAAAAATATATCCCCAGAGATCACCTTATATTTTGGGTGACCCATGATGACATTTGATAAGGTACTTTTTCCAGATCCGTTTGGACCCATGATGGCATGGACTTCTCCCTCACCAATGGTAAGGTCGACTCCCTTTAGGATTTCTTGGACTTCACCGGATTCGGTTTCCACTCCGGCGCGAAGATTTAAGATTTTGAGTAGTTCCGCCACGTATAGGACCCCTGCCTAGGACTATGTTTTTATGCCTGAGGCGGAGATCAATAGGAAAGATGTTTGGAAGCCGAGACTTCAGTAGGATTCCCAATCCAGGCGGAGAATGAGAACATGATTCTCGCCCAGATTCAGGGTGAATAAGACATATTGACGTTTGGTTTCTATATCATGGAAGGGCTCGGTAAATCCGGAAACTCTGCTGGAATGATAGGTTTCAGCCTTATGGCGGATGAAGAAAGGTTTCCAAGCGTAGTTATTCCCTACCTCGGTCAGCAATCTTGTCCAAGGAAGATCGTATGCTTCTCTTTTGAAAGTAGGAGTTACTTGATAACCATGCATATCGCATACAAGAACAGAAGTAGTTTCCAAAGGAAGTCTGTCCAGGATAGAACCCAATGCATCCGTCATCTTTTCTTCGGAAGAAGTTTCCAGATCTTTGAATAAATTTACGAACTGATCCAAGAAGGATTGTTCTTTCCTGAGATTCTCAAGAATTTCCAGGAATCTAAGTCCTGAGAATTTTTCGAGAGAGGTTTTGAGAGTTTTATTAAAACGTTTTTTGTCCTGAAAGTCCAATGCCGGACGAGAGAAATAAAAACCTTGTAGAAGATTTGCTCCCATGGAAAGAGCGAGATATAATTCTTCTTCGTTTTCTACACCTTCGAATAGAAGTTGAGAACCAAGTCTTTGGGACATTTCAGAAATTGCAGACAAAACGTTTTTGAAAGAGCGTCTGTTTAAACTCTCTCTCATAATTTTTATGTCCACTTTCATAATATCCGGATGAATATAACCGATCCTTTCCAAATTGGAAAAACCGACTCCAAGATCATCTACTGCGATCTTGATCCCTCTTTCTCTGAAAAGGCTTACTATATATAAAAGTTTTTCAATATTTCCCTCGAACTTATCTTCTGTGATCTCTAAAACTAGATCGTTCGGGTTAATATCATACTTGTCTATTAGATGAAGAATATGAAGACGTTTGATATCCAACACTTCTCCCGTGTAAACCATGGAGAGAAAGTTTGGCATCATGTTCAGGAAAATTTTAGTCTTAAGACCTGTTTCCTTCACATGTTTGATCGCCTTTTCACGAATGATACGATCAATATGAACTAAACGAACAGTATCCGTATCTGGATTATGAAAATGATAACCTAGAGAATGATATTGATTGGATTCAGGAGAAAATACTCTGCCCAAAACCTCGTAACCTATAATATTACGATTACCGACGTCTAAAATCGGCTGGTAATGAGGGGTATAATAACCTTCTCCCAGAGATAGAATTTGTTGGGACTCGTATTCGGCGAGCATGCAGATTCCTTCACTACTAGAATCCGGTTGAAGTATACACACAAGCATATTTCCCTGAAACTGAGTTAGGAATGAAGACGAAAGCTTGGAAAATTCCCCTTTTTTTCTTATTCTTTTCCTACATTATGGCAAATTATTTGTTTTCTTTTGTTACAAAGCCCCGTCTTAACCGGGGTTTTTATTCCAAAAAAAACGGCGACTAATCGCTATTAGATGAACATCCTATGAAAGAACATTTAGGCTCCATTCTTCATCCTTCTACATTAGAACCTTTGTTTGGAAAATATTTCGGTCCAGTGCAGATCGATAATTCCAAAGAATATAATGCAGGACTTTTTTCAAAATTCAGATCTATTGACTCAGTTCTCGTAGATATACTGGGTGAAAAAATCTTTTTAGAACTTAGGATCTATTCTACCAAATTTAAATCAGGTGCAAATCTTTTGCTTTGGAATAGAGAGACCGGAAATTTGCAGGAGGTATCTCTTTTAGAAAGTGGAACTTCTTCTTTTATTCACCAAGGAAGTTTTAAGAACGGTTATTGGAGTTTTACTAAATCGGACAAAAGATTCAATTTCAGATTGGATGATAATATCCGCCAAGGTTATACTCATTCTGCCATTTGGGAAAAAAATCTGAACTTCCAATTGGATGCACTTGCTTATACTGGAGATAAAAATAAAGGTAATTGGTTCACTCAAATTTCCCCTTCCGGGAAAGATTGGGTCTTTAAAAATCATTCTCCTGATTTAAGGGTAGAAGGTCAACTTTCCTGGAACGATCTATCCGTTTCTCTAGAAAATGGACTTTTATCTTATACTGTTTTTAAGGGATACAGCTCCGAAGTTTTTCCTTTGGAAAATAGGATTTATCTACAAATCGGAGTGAAGAAAAAAATACATCTGTATTTGGAAGAGGAAATTATAGCCTGGACAGACGGTGAAGTTCTAAACTTAGGCGATCCGGTTTGGGAATCTCAAGGCAAGAAGAAGGTTCTGAAAAATAAAAATTCCACTTTGGAGCTTGAGTTTGAGCCTGAAGTGGAAGCAAGTTTTCCAAGGCCAAAAAACTTCGGATCTGAAAAGTTTATAAAAACATTATATACTGTTTCGGGCTGGATTAAAACCAAAACGAGGAAGGAAAAGATAACAAGAGGAATTGCTCTTTTAGAGAAACGATAGGGTTCACGCTAAGGCACAAAGTTAAGAAGGTCTTCAGAGTAAAAAGAAAACATTCCTTGAAAAGAAAATAAACCTTCTCCCCTTAGCGACTTTGTGTGAAACTTTTAAAACTTTTTAAGAAGCGATCAGAAGATCTAAAACGGTTTTGCCGTCCATCTCCCCAGTGATCGGATTCATCGCTCTTTCAGGGTGAGGCATCATTCCTGCCACTTTGAAATCTGGAGAACAGATCCCAGCGATATCATCCAAACTTCCATTCGGATTATCTCCTGCATAAAGGAACAGAATACGACCTTCGTCTTTCAGTTGTTTGCGGATATCTGCAGAAGCAAAATAACATCCGTCTCCATGGGCCACTGGAACTCTTAAGATCTTATCATCAGCTAAACTGCCGCTGATCTTATTTGAGTTAGAAGCTTTTTTAAGACCGATGGTCCTGCAAACATACTTTAAATTTCTATTACGTATTAATGCGCCTGGAAGATAACCAGCTTCCGCTAATATTTGGAATCCATTGCAGATCCCGAATAGTTTTCCTCCACGATCAGTATGTTCTTTTACTGATTTCATCACGGGGGAAAAAGGAGCCATTGCTCCGGATCTTAGATAATCTCCGTAGGAAAATCCTCCCGGAAGAATTACCAGATCATATTTTTCGGAGAATTGGTCTTTATGCCAAACCTTGTCTACTTTCGCAGAATAGAATTCAGAAAGAACTCTTACGATATCATTATCACAATTGGAACCTGGAAAAGTGACTACCGCTGCTTTCATTCCGTTATGATCTCCGAACGATAAGTTTCAATCACATGATTTACTAAAAGTTTTTCGCAAAGATTTGCTACTGTCTTCTTTGCAGTTTCGAGATCTGGAGAATCCAATTTGACCTCGATATATTTTCCAACTCGAACATCTTGGACAGATTTTTCGCCAAGTTCTTGTAGAGTGGATTTTACAGTGTTCCCTTGAGGATCGAGAACTGATTCTTTTAGAGTTACGTTAATTCTTGCGATAAACATTTTAATAGTCGGTCCTGTATTTCCTTATATGCCGCTTGCAATTCCACAATCAGACTTTCCGGTAGATCCGGAGCTGGAGGAACTTTATTCCATCCGGATTTCTCCAGATAGTTCCTTAAGATCTGTTTGTCCATGCTGGGCGGAGTGGTCCCGATAACATAAGATTCATGCGCCCAGTACCTGGAAGAATCCGGAGTCAAAATTTCGTCGATCAAGATGACCTTATCTTCCGAAATTCCGAATTCGAATTTGGTATCGCAGAGCAAAATCCCGGCCCCAGCTACCAGTTCAGCGGCCCTGGTATAGAGGGAAATCGATTTTTCCTTCAAAATAGAGAAGAGTTCGGATCCAATCTCATTTTTCATTCTCTCTTCTGAGATGTTCTCATCGTGGCCTGTATCGTTTTTGATCGCAGGAGTAAAACTTGGTTCAGGCAGCTTTTCGGATTCTTTCAAACCTGGAGGAAGTTTTTTAAAAGCAAGGGTTCCATCTTGTTTGTATTCTTTCCAACCGGAACCGGAAAGATAACCGCGGACAACACATTCAAAGTCGATCCGTTTACATTTTTTAACAAGAACAGAACGATCCTTTAGATCTGGATGATCTTTATATGGAGAAGGGAATTTAGAAACATCAGTCTCTATGATATGATTCGGAATATCCTTAAAGTAGGAAAACCATTCTGCAGAGATCTTATTTAAAACTTTTCCTTTGCCTGGAACAATCTGGCGGAAAACAACATCGAATGCAGAAACTCTATCTGTAGAAGATAATATTAGGGAATTTCCTAAATCGTATACGTCTCTGACTTTGCCAATATAAGAAGGTTTTGGAAGTTCACTCATCCTTGGATAACCATGAGAGCGATATCATCGTCGTGGGTCATATTCCCTGAATGAGCCAATATTCTTTCCAAAGAGAAATTTAAAATGTCTTCCTTGGATTCAACGGCTTCTTTTAGGATCTTCTTCAGACTTTCTTCGCCCAAAATATTATAGTTCTCATCCGTTATTTCAGTGGCCCCGTCTGTGTAAAGTAATAGAGAAACACCTTTTTCTAAGACCACAGATCTAAACTCATCTTCTGTTCCAAGTTCTATAGGAATGATTAGAGGTCCCATACCAGGTAATTCCTCTACATTACCTTTATTGTACAATAGCGGAGGTGGATGACCTCCATTCGCGTATTCGAAATACCCTTTTTCATCTAGGATACCATAGAAGAATGTAATGGAAAAATCTTCTGGTAGGATCTTCTCCAATTGTTGGCGAAGAGTTTTTACTTTTTCAACAAGAGTATTACTTCTTCCTAAATTGGAAACCTGCATCTTTACCATTGCGGAAAGAAGTGCTGCAGAAGGTCCGTGGCCGGAACAATCTGCGATAAACACATGAAGTTTATCCTCTTCTATCCATGCGTCTATAAAATCTCCACCGATCTGCATCAAAGGATGGAAGACCGAATTCACACTGAAGCCGTTCCACTCCAATTGTTTTTCAGGCACGAGTTCTTGTTGTACCCTTCTCGCCATCACCAATTCTTTTTCGTACTTTTTCTTTTGGTGTAAAAGTTCGTCCTGAAGATTTTTAATACGGATGAAAGCTCTGATCTTTGCTACTAATTCTTTAGGCTGGAAAGGTTTATGAAGAAAGTCATCTCCACCATGAGTGATTGCCTCGTCAAATCCAAGCTCTCTATTATATGCAGTGATAAATAAGATAGGAAGAAGATTGAATCTATCTATTTCTCTCAGTTCCTTACAGAAAGAAAATCCGTCCTGGCCGGGCATACTCACATCTAAAAGTAAAACATCAACTTGGTTGGTAGCAAGAAGTGCGCGCGCCTCTTCCGTATTCATAGCAGTTAAAACTTGGAAACCCAAAGGTTTTAAAGTATGAACTAAAAGTTTGAGATTGATATCCGAATCATCCACCGCAAGGATAGAATAGTCGGAATAATTCAATTGGCTCTCTTGCTTCTCTCTATCCACGATCCGTCCCTATCATTACAAAATTCGTATTTTATTAAATTGAGTGAATTTTTCAATCCAACAATTCTTCCCTCACCGCTTTGATCTTATCCAAACGATAAACTATTCTATATAAGATCAAAAAAAGTAGGTGATAGGCCAAAATTCCTAACCAAAAAGAGATCCTCATGTCAGGATCCATTCCCTTTTTTCCGAGCACTGAAGAAGGGTGATTTCCAGGATTGTCCATCCAGCGAATTGCTCCCCAGGTTAGGATAGCATTCACGCTGCAGAACAAACTTAAAAAAGCGGAGAAGATATACTTTTTAGTTTGGTCCAGAACTAAAAACCTTAGAAGGAAATAAGCCACAAGACTGAGCACTAAAACAAAAAAAGAATTTAGACGAGCATCAGTTGTATCCCAAGGAGTTCCCCAAGCAAGATAAGCCCAGATTGGTCCTGAAAACAAAACTCCGATCGCAAACAAAAGAGAGATCTTATTTGCAGAAAGTGAAAGTGTGTCCCAGGTCCGATTTTTAGTCACGAGATAAGCAACCGCGCAGATGGAAGAAATTCCAGGACCATACAAAGCCACCCATGCAACTGGCACATGGAAATAAAAAATCCTGTGGGAGATCCCCTGTTCTAAGATCACATTCGGATAATATAAACCCAAAAGCACTGCAAACGGAAAAATTGATAAAAACAAAAGAGAGAGTATCCAGTCCCAGGCGGGATGCAGGAGGCGAATATTCATACGCTTGGAAGTGTGCAGGTATCCGCAAATTGTATCAACAAGAATCCTATTCGTCGGAAGTCATTTCTACCAGAAGTGCGCCCATGGAACCGTAAAAAAGAGCGAACGCCAAAATTAGAACAAATGAACCGACCAAGGCAGAAAAAGGTTGGGAGATAAATTTTCTCTCCGCTTCCATCCCATATAAAAATACAGGAATAGAAAGAGGTACGAGAAGCAAGGGTAGAAGTATTTCTTTCAAGCGAGAAGATAAGCTGATATGGGAAAGACAAACTCCCAAAAAGGAAATGCATAATAGACCCGGAAAGAAAAATACAATTTGTCTTCCGAATTCGTTTATGTCTGCGGGAAATGCGGAGAACATGAGAGCAAAAAGTCCCATCAAATAAATTGCGGCTGCAGACAACGCAATAAACACTAAAATTGATTTAGAAAAATATAAAACCCAGGGAGAAATAAAAAGCCTACTTGCGGTTCCACCACCAGCTTCTCTTTCTTCCCATGTAAACTGACCAACTAATACAAATGAGGCGACAAATAGAATGGCCCATTTTAATCCAATAAGAGCGACCAGATCAATTTTGCCGTTCCTTTCTAAAGCATAATGGAATAAAAATACCATCGCAGAAACTAATACAAGTAATGATAAAATTCCATTACTTGCTTTTCCTAATAATCGGAACTCTTTTCGGATCAGGGAAAGTATTGCTTTCATTTGGAATTTTCTCCTAATTCCAAAAGTCTGGACTTTGTATTTAAACTAAAATTAGGATCGTGGGTCACCATGATAATGGAAGAAGTTTCCAGAACATTCTCCAAAACAGATCTTGCTTTGGATTCTCCCTCACTGTCTAAAGCAGTCAAAGGTTCATCTAAAAGATAAAGATCCACGTTAGGCAAAAGAGCACGCACTAACGCGGCCTTCTGTTTCATCCCGCGAGAAAAAGAAGAAACAGGATCCTTCCTTCTTTGCCAAAGACGAAAATCTTTTAACCAAGAAATGATCTGATCTTCAGGACGGCAATCACCAGCGATACCTCTGAAATATTCTAAATTTTCCTCTAGACTAAGAGTAGTATATAGACCCAGATCATGGCCGAGATAAGAAAGTTTAGGTGATTTGGAAGAAGGAAATTTGATCTGGTCCTGAAATTTATCGTGTTGTAAAATAGACTTGAGCAATGTAGTCTTTCCAGAGCCGTTCATTCCTCTCACAAATAAAACTTCGTTCGGAAAAACGGAGAAGGAAACGTTCTTTAAAACCGATTTTCGTCCGATATTGTACGATAGGTTCGAACATTCCAATACTGGAATTGATGTTTGTAATGCAACCAATGAGGACAATTTCCCTTTTAAAAGAGTATTTACAAGGCTTAAATTTTGCCAAGTCACTCTGCATATTCCTATTATTGATCTTTCCCAATATTGTCCATGCTCAATTCAAAATAGGAGACTCTGAATACGCAGGTATACTCTGGGGAGAAAATGATTTTTTAGATCCTGAGTTTTACCAAGACGGAAGCCTCGCCCGATCAGAACAGGACTTTATAGTAGCAGCAGGTAGACATTGGAAAGGAGCTCCTCCTCCATCCAAAGCAAGTTTTGAATATGAAGGAAAACAGATCAATAATAGCGGGATCTTTAATAACGAAGCAGTAGGATTATTGCAGTCAGCAGATCCCAAAAAAAGAGAGAAGGCTATCTCCATGTTAGAAGCTGGAATGAGATTTGACCCCTCCTTCTTTGCTTTTAGATATAATTTAGGAAGGGCCTATCATATAGAAAAAAAATACCAGAAGGCTATCTTTCAGTATGAATACGCTATCGCAGAAGTCCCTAAATATTATAGAACTTATATGCATTTAGGAGTTCTATACGAACTTCTGAACGAACAAATACAAGCAGTGATATATTATAAAAAAGCGGTTGAATTAAATCAGTTCCAAACGGAGGCGCTGGTCCTTCTTGCAGAACATTATATCAGAACCGATCTTAAGAATAGAGCCCAAATTTATATTAAAAAAGCGTTAACCATAGACCAGAATAGCCCTGATGCCAAGCTTGGACTCGCTCGTCTGGAGATTATGGGCGGCAGAGATTATTACGCGTATAAGATATTCAGGAATACTGATCTATACGATGACCAAGGGAAGAAGAGACCCTATAATAAAAAATTTCATTTTTATTTTGCAGAGACAGCAAGTAAGATCGGCGATTATGTCACGGCTGCAAAAGAATATGAGGAGCTGCTAAAATTTCCCAATGACCCTTTCTTTACAGAATTCTCTCTTAAAATTATAGAAAGAAGAAGGGACCTGGCAAAAAGATTCGCAGAGATCAAGGCCGCCGACGAGGAAGCAGAGAAGGAAGGGCAATAGCCCAAACCCGAAAAAGACTTGGCAAATCAAAATAATCCGTCCAATCTTACGGACGGAGGATCCAATGAAAAACCAAACCAGGCTTTTCGCTTTGGCGACCCTCTTCTTCTTCGTTCCGTTATTGGCCCAACAAAAACAAAAGGTCAATGAGGCGGACGTATTTCAGGACGAAACAAGCGAGTACACTAAGTCCCTTAAAAAAATCATCGTAGGTCTGGAAACAACGATCAACGAACGATTAAAAGACTTAGAGCGCAAACACGATATCCTCGTGGTCCTGATGCCGAAGTATGAGAAACGCCAAACCATTGTCACGGAAGACATTCCTTTCCAAGTTCAGGACGGGTACGAAAGCAATTTGTTTAAGTACATCACCTTCCAGTTCAATAGCGGAAAGGTATCCGATATCACCTTAGCATCCGAAAGTAAAAGGATCTATTACGAGGTGATGTTCGAGAATAAAAAAATTGTCTTTAAACCGGCAGATTTAAAATCGAGCGAGGTTACTCATGAAGTTTTTGAAAAAACTGAGATAACCAGACTCAACGAGATGTCTCTCGAAAACCAGATCAAAGCTCTCAGATTGTTAGAAGCAAGTCTTCGTTCTTCCATTTACAGGATAGACATTCTATTAGCTTTGTATAAGGACAAAAAAGACCGCAAAAACTTGTATCATATAGAGTTCTAAAAAACTCTTTCGATCTAGTTTTGTTGGAACCCCGAGGTGTTATTACCTTGGGGTTTTTTATTTTCAGATCATATTATAATACTATAATCCAATAGATCGTTGAATATAAGATCCCGCCAATGATCGCAGAAGATGCAGAAAACCTAAGGATACCAGGAATAAGTCCGTCTGCAGTCTGGAATCTATCCCAGAGACCCAACTTTTTTTGTAATTCTCTTTCTTTGCCAGGAGTCATTTTAGGATAATCTTTCACGACTGCAGAAGCTTCAGGAGCCGATTCTATTTTGGACTTCTTACCTATAGTCCAATTTGAAATTTTAGCCTCCGTAAGAAGTAACTCTTCTAAGGCAGCATGATGTAAATGAGAGAGAGGACTGTAAGTTGCGTTTATCCAAGAGTCCATTACATTTATCCATTGGCTCATATTCTCCCGAGTAGGAGGAACAAACTCGAATTTTCCTAATCCAGAAGCCCAGGAATCTATTTCCAATCGTTTTAAAAGCACTGAGTCTAGCTGTATTCTTTCTGCATGTCTGAAAACAATCTCAAGTGCATTAAAAAGTTCAGTTCCTGCCGCTACCAATCTGTCCAATTCACTGGAGCTAACATCTCTATCCGCAGTTACTATAATATAAGCATTATTGAAAAATCCTTGGGCATCCTCTACATCCGTACGAGAATGATCCGCATAATGTAGGACTTCCAACAAGCCTGATAAATATTCAGACCAGCCTTTTCCTAGATCTTTTGCAGCCTGAAAATGTGCAGAATGACAAAGCCTATCATGCTCAAATACTTGCTGCAAAGAATGTTCATATTCTTTCCGAATTGTTTCGATCGCCTTAGGTAATTCCCTCTTCTTGATCTCATTTCCTCTAAAGCGTATAATACCATCCGGGGGAACTAAAAATCCATCTCTCAATGCAGAAAGTAAGTTTAGTTCTCTTTCTAAATTTTTCAACTTCTCTAGATCCTCGGATAATGAAGGAGGATATAATTCTCCCAAAGTTTTTGAAATAGAGTCAATCTTATGATCAAAGAAATTTTCTGGCTTCTCCGCATGCCTTACAAAGGATCTGCCAAGATAGGCTCCTCTATATTTACTATTTAAATATTCCTGTTGGTATTCCTCGTCTAACTTTGAGATCAGCTCTTCGTTAGTCCCAACCTCTTCAGGTAATTTTACGAGAAGTTGTTTTGTAAATTTGGCCTTAAGCTCTTCCGGATCGTCAAAGATCACCCAGCTGTCTCGATCATCTAATTTTGCAGAAACGTAATTTCTTTTAGCATTATTCTCTCTTTCATGATTATAAGGATGCGTAGCCCACATACGAGGAGGCTGCGCGATCTCAGAGGTAAAGACCCTATGCGCACCTGGATTTGTTTGCGGAAGAACTGTTACTCTACAAAAGTCAGGGTCGTTCAGGATTCTTCCCATATGATCGATTGTGCGTAAATGAAGTTTAAAAATACTTGCTGCAGCCTTATGTTCCTGAGCTTGTCTGTAAAAAAAATCTTGGGCGCTATCCCAAGTAGCGTCTGCTGCTTGTAATTTATGTAATGCATGGATCAATGCATCACTTCCAGTTACTGAAACAGATACCAAATCCGCCTGAAATTCCATTTCTCTGGACAGAGCATGTTGAGCCATGAGCACCAAATTAAAAATTGTTTCTAAAGATGCCCTTAAAGACCAAATGGCAAGACGCAAAATCCAGAATATCCATGCCAATCTGGGATCTGTATAAGACCAACTTTTCAAAAAATCATCTAATGCATCTCTTCTCGCAATAATATGAGCAGCGATTTGTTGAGCGATATAAACCCAATTACCAACAGCCATACTCTTTTGTGCAAAATGTCCGAACTCATGAGCGAGCACTGCTTTTAGTTCACTGATTGTAAGTACATTCACAAGGCCAAGACCTATCTCCAGATTTTTCTTGGATGGAAAAAAGAAATTCAGAATGGATAGATCATAGAATACACAAGCATTCACTCTAGAAGAAAGAAACACTCTATGAGGTCTAGGCGCTCCAGTCTCATCAGCTAATCTATATAAGAATTTAAATAGTTTAGGTTCAGTCTTTTCAGTGACCTCATACTCTTGGGAAATTTCACCTTTCTTTACGAAGAATAATGCCTTGAGCATAAAGAAAGAAATTATGCCTGAGACCATTGCAGAAATGATAGTATATAAATTGGAATGTCTAGATTCAAAGCCAGCAGTAATTAAATAAAAAGTGGCCCATGTAAACCAAGCCGCAATTGTTATATAAATGACTGCGAATCCGATTAGGCCTGCTACGGCTAACCATAGATTTCTTTTAAGATTTGCCGTAGGAGTTGTTAAATCTTTAGGAACATGGAGCGGGTTCTCAGGATATACAAAGTCCATAAATTCATTTCCCTTCTGTGGATCCAGGTGATAGCTATAATAAATAAACCTCAGATTCTCAGGTTCCCGACAGGATAATTCAATTTTTTTTTCGGATCCAGAATACTTTTAATGAGAGTTTATCGGAGCCCGATTCAGCTCCTCCATCTCTACAATACGTGAGCAGAACTTATTTGCGGATTTAATATTATGAGTTACCCAAAGGATCGTAACTCCTTCTTTCTTATTCAGATCAGAAAGGGCCCGTAAAACTTGATGATTTAATATTGGATCTAAAGCAGAAGTAGCTTCATCCAAACATAAAATTTTAGGGCGGCAAAGAAGTGCACGAAGAAGAGAAAATCTTTGTAGTTCTCCTCCCGAAAAAAAAGAAGGAAGACGATTTCTATCCTTACCCTCTAATCCCAAGATTGGGATCCATTTTTCTAATAAAGATCCGTATAAGTTTTCTTCTTTGAATAATTGCAAGGGCTCTCTTAAACTTTTTTCCAAGGTCCAAATTGGATTAAAACCTAAAACAGGATCTTGAAAAACAGGTTGGATCCATCTTGCTGGAATTTCTTTTTTGGATTTTCCGAAAATACGAATACTTCCTGTTTTTTTCCAAGAAGAAGGAATCGGAAGGTCTAATAATAGTCGCAAGAGTGTGGACTTTCCAGAACCGGAACGGCCCAAAATTCCGAGAAATTCTCCTGCTTCTACTTGTAGGTTCACCCCGGACATATAAGTCCTTTTGGAAGAAGATAGAGAAACTTCTTCCAAAACGATGATAGGTGTTTTTTTCTCGGACACGGATACCGGTTTAGTGCTTGCTTAGAATTCTGACAACCAATCCCTTAAAGACATGAGTTTGAAAATTACGGAAGTAGGACCAAGAGACGGACTCCAAAATGAAAAGTCGGAGGTCCCAACGCAGGATAAATTAGCTTTTATCCAAAAGCTGGTCGCGGCTGGCCTAAAACATATAGAAGCAACTTCTTTCGTAAGAAAAGAAAACATTCCACAACTTGGAGATGCAAAAGAACTCTCCGCCTCCTTGGATCTAAAAGGAGATATTCATTTTAGTGCACTCACTCCTAATTTAAAAGGATACCAAGCTGCAATCTCCTCCGGATTTAAAGAAGTAGCAGTTTTCACAGCAGCCTCTGAATCATTCACCAAAAAGAATATCAATCGAACCATACAAGAATCCATAGATGGTTTTAAGGAAATTTTTGCGGAAGCAAAGAAGGATGGAGTGCTGGTAAGAGGTTATGTTTCTACAGTAATCGATTGCCCTTACGAAGGAAAAATTGATCCAAAAAAGGTTTTAGAAGTTTCTAAAATACTTTTGGACCAAGGTGCATACGAGATCTCTTTAGGAGAAACGATTGGTACTGCAGTTCCTGCAGAAGTAGATAAATTGCTTAATACTCTTCTGAAAGAAATTCCTGCGGATAAATTAGCTGGGCATTTTCATGATACGTATGGAATGGCGATCTCTAATGTACAAAAATCCTATGAGTTAGGAATTCGATCTTTTGATTCTTCTTCAGGAGGACTCGGAGGTTGTCCTTATGCAAAAGGTGCATCCGGAAATCTGGCAACAGAAGATTTGGTTTATTTCTTCCATAAGTCGGGGATCCAAACCGGGATAGATCTTTCTAAATTATTAGAAGCTTCCGCGTTTATGGAAGGGATTTTACAAAGAAAATTAGCTTCTCGTTCCTATATTGCATTAAAAGCAAAAGCGGCTTCTTAAGTAGAAGTTGCTAGCGGAAATATGTCCTCTTCTACCCTTTCCAAAGAGAAAAATCTGAAAAAAAGTTTTGATCTTTTATATAAGAATTATACAAAACCTGAATTTTTAGATTCAGATCCATTATTTTTATGTTATCTATATGATTCGCCGGAAGACAGAGAATTTGTAGGACTTCTATCCGCGTTATTTGCCTATGGGAATGTAACTGCGATCAGAGGTTTTCTCGCAAGGCTTTTGGAGCCAATGGGTAAAAATCCAAAACAATATTTACTCAATCATGGAACCAAGATCTGGAAAAATAAATTAGGACCTTATCGCTTCCAAAAAGAAAAAGATATTTTATTATTCTTACAAGCAATCCGACTCGCCTATCTGGAAATTGGAAAATCAGGAGAGAAGTTTTTAGAATCTTGGTTTAGTCCGATCCATCCTAAAGATACAGGTTTAGAAAAAAGGATCTCCGGTTTTCAATCCAGACTTTCTGAAATTTTAAACGACTTGGATCCAGGTTGGAAGTCCTACGGGCTTGGTTTTTTGATCGGACTCGGAAATCCTAAATCTGCACACAAACGTTATTGTATGTTCTTAAGATGGATGGTTCGCAAAGAAGGACCTGATCTTGGGTTATACAAACAGATCAAAACCTCTGAGTTATTATTTCCTTTAGATACTCATATCAATCGTCTTTCTAATATTTTAGGAATTACTGAAAGAAGGACTTCTGATTTTAAAAAATCAAGAGAGGTCACAGATTATTTCCAAAAGTTTTATCCGGAAGACCCATTGAGAATGGACTTTGCTCTTTGTAGGCTTGGGATCTTACGTAAATGCAAAACTGCATACGTAGCTGAGCTATGTGAGTCCTGCGACTTAAAAGAGGTTTGTAAGATTTATGGGAAAAAGAAGAAGAGTGGTACCGCCACGGAGAATTGAACTCCGGTTACCAGGATGAAAACCTGGTGTCCTAACCACTAGACGATGGCGGCGTTTTAATTAGTTCAGCTTGAGTCGTTTGGGATTCGAACCCAAGACCCTCTCATTAAAAGTGAGATGCTCTACCAGCTGAGCTAACGACTCGAACGTAAGAACACGATATTTTTCGGCCCTCTCTGGTCAAACGAATTTCATATAGTTTTTTACTAGTTTGGAGAAGTTTCCAAACGCAAAAAATCTACGAAAAACTTTCGTCCGAATTAGAATCCGGAAGCGATCGTGTCCTTTCTGTCCGGTCCTGTAGAGATCAAATCAATACGAACACCTATCAGTTTTTCCAAAGCACGGATATAATCCTTACAAGCAGAAGGAAGTTTATCGAATTCTCCGATGCCAGTGATGTCCGTCTTCCAACCAGGGAATTCTTCGTAGATCACCTTTACTTGGTCTAGTCCCTGAGATGGGAAACAATCCAGTTTTTTGCCATTCCTTTCGTAAGCAACTGCCACAGGAATTTTATCATAAGCAGAAAGAACATCTATCTTAGTAAGTGCAATGGATGTAAGTCCGTTGATACGAACTGCATGTCTTAGAACTTCTGTATCAAACCAACCGCAACGTCTTGGTCTTCCGGTGGTAGCGCCATATTCTGCGCCTAGGGTTCTGAGTCTTTCTCCTTCTTCCCCAAGAAGTTCCGTAGGGAAAGGACCTTCTCCCACTCTTGTGGTATAAGCTTTTGTAATTCCGATCACACTTTTTAAATGATGGAATGCAATTCCAGAACCTATAAAAGCTCCACCAGTTGTAGGATTGGAACTGGTTACATAAGGATAAGTACCAAAATCAACATCTAGTCCTGTTCCTTGTGCACCTTCTAATAGTACTTTTTTGCCCGCTTTTAATTGGGATTCTAAGTAATAAGGAGTATTGATAATATTTTTTTGGATCTTAGAGTAGAATTTTTTTACATTCTCTAAAATATCTTTGGCGGAGAGTTCCTCTCCATCATAAAGTTTGACGAGTTCTCTATTCTTTTCATCTACCAGATGTTGTAGTCTGGTTTCGAAATCGCTCTCTCTAAGATCTCCTACACGAAGACCGATCCTCATCATTTTATCTGCGTAACAGATACCGATCCCTTTTTTAGTAGTTCCGATCTTACGATCTGGAGTGCAGGAACTTTCTCTAGCAGAATCGATGAGTCCATGGAATGGGAAAAGAAGATGGCATGCATCACTGATCAGAAGTTTATCATATACTGGAAATCCTTCTGCCTGTAGTTTATCACATTCTTCGATAAAAAATGTCGGGTCTAAAACAACTCCGTTCCCGATCACACAAACTGTCTGGTCGTAGATGATCCCTGATGGCACCAAATGAAAAACATATTTTTTGCCATGAACCACGACTGTATGTCCAGCGTTGGCTCCGCCCTGGTAACGTACTATGATATCCGTATCTTTGGAAAGGTAATCGATTACTTTTGCTTTCCCTTCGTCACCCCATTGGGTTCCGACCACTAATGTTGCGGGCATGGATTATTCCTTATTTCCTGTTTCTTTTGTATCTGACAGATTGATTTATATAATTTCATATTATCCCAATACCGCTTCCAGCGCATCAACATTGACCGCAAATCCGCAGGCGTCTTTTTGGGTTCCGGAGAATAGCTCATAAAGATGATCATAAGCTCCTCCGGTTAGAACTGGTTCTGAACTTCCGGACACGTAACCTTGGAAAACGAATCCAGTATAATATTCCAAATCTGGAATAAGAGTATAATCCGAACAAAATTCCACACCAGGAGTTTTGCCGAGTGAACCTATAATTTCTCCCGTTTCGGAGATGATTTTTTGGAAAGAATCAGAAAGTCCTAAAGAAGCAAACTTCTTACCTAGATCTTCCTTATGAGAAACAAATCCCAAACATAAAGATTCTAATACAGGAAAAATCCTAGAAGCCTTTCTATTTTCCAGAAACCGTCGGATCTCCGGAAGATTTTTCCTATATAATAAAAACGATAATTGCCTTTTTTCAGATCTGGAAAGTTCTAATGACTCCAGAACAGAATGAAAGACTCCAACATTGCCTAACACAACAGTCAATGGCGAACGCAGTTTAATTCCGGAGAATAATCCAGAAATCTCTTTCAAAATTCCTAAAATAGCTGGGGCGCCTGAACCACCTATATGTTCCGCACCTACTTGCAGGATTTCTTTTCTAGATCCGCTCTTTCTACCATAGTCTCTGAAAATTTTTCCCTGATAAAAGATACGTTGGTTTTCTTTGCGGTGCGCAAAACCGGCCATACCTTTTACAGCCTGAACAGTCAGATCCGCGCTAGGCGAGATCTCATTTCCATCAGAATCCCTGAATCTATATAAAGCAGAGGAGTCTTCTGCTGACATGGTAAGCAAAAAAGAAGAAGAATAATCAAAAGAAGGTAAAAATACCTCAGAGTATTTGAATTCTTTGAGCTTGGAACTGAGGGAATTTAGAAGTTCCCTTCTTTCCGAACTCTCGTTCGGTCCAAAAAAATGGAATCCGTCCGGGATCCATTTTTTCTCGCTAAACTCTGGAGGATTATGTGTCATCTGTTCTGTACGAAAAGCCCCAAAGAACAGTTCCTTTTGGCTAGGGTAGAATTCAAATCGTTTTTCCCAAAAAATAGAATGACAATAAGCCTTCCAAGGATAGAAAGTATTCTCCGGAAATCGCGTATCCAACCTTAAAGTTCGAGCTCTAAGCACCGAAACCAGATTAACCGCAAGACCTTAAATAGAGACGTAGCATGGCAGAAAAAGAACAATCCGTCGGAAGATGGCAGAAGGAATTCTTCGAGAACATTCACCTATTCAAAAGATCAGGAATGAGCGAAGAAGAAGCTAAAAAGATACTTCAGAAATTTCTTTATCTTTGTTCAGTAACTCCAATGCCTCCGGTCATGGATGTTTTTAAGGATCCATCTTCTTTAGAAAGGATCGGTGTATATACCCCTCCTGAAAAGAAAGCCAGGGAATTCATGATCGAATTCCTTTCTCCTATCATGAAATTTTTTACCGTCGAAGGTATCGAAAACCTAGCCGCAGTAAAACCTCTGATCGGAAAATACCCGGTTACCTTGATTTCCAATCACCTCAGCCATTTGGACGCTCCTGCAATCTTCCAACTTTTATATCATGCTTCTCCAGAAGGTAGAGAAGTAGCGGAACAACTCGTATTCATCGCTGGACGTTTGGCTTACGAACCAGATTTTACAAGACTCGGATTGTATATGTTCGGAACTCTTTTGGTCTGCTCTAAAAGAGACATGGCGGATAACCCAAGTCTTTCAGACGTGATGACCAAAATTAATATGAGGGCATTCCGACATTCTCAAAAATTACAACAAGAAGGAAAGATCGCTGCAATCTTCCCGGAAGGAACCAGATCCAGAGACGGAAGGTTAATGCCTTTTGTGGACACGGTCTATCACTATGTTGCAAACAAGGTCATTCTTCCAATTTCATTGGAGAAGACTGACAAAATCCTTCCTACCACAAGCCTACTCTTCAACCAGGTAGCAGGAAAACTAACTATCGGTAAACCAGTGTTAGTCGGAGAATTGTCTAAAAAGGAAATGGCTCATTTCCCTAAAGATGTTGAACATCTTCCATTCCCGGAACATGGGGACAAAAAACAATTCCTGATCGATAATTTGGCTCTACTTGTAGGGCAAAACCTGAACAAACACCAACATGGTATTTACAGAAACTTGTACAGTGCGGATGCTAGGGACGAAAACAAACTCATCAAGGTACCTAAAGAACCTAAAGAGAAGGTTGTGGTGATCGGAAATAGCAGTATGGGAATTGCGATCGCAACCGTGCTTGCCAATAAAGATGTGAATGTTTTGGTCTATCATCCTGACAAAGAATACACTTCTCAGTCGAATACAGAAAGAAGAGACCTAAGAACTTATTCTCTATACAAACTTCCTCCAAACCTAATATTCACTTCTGATCCGGAAGATCTAAAAACCGCAACATTATTTATCCAAGGAACCAATCCTTGGGAGTTGCATACGATCTATCCTGATCTTCAACCTTATCTTTCTAAGAACAAGGCTCCATTCTTCAATATTATCAAAGGTTTTACCAGTGCTGGTTTGATCCTAGACGATCTACAACATGGATTAGGAATAGAAGACGATAGGATAGGAGTGATCTCTGGTGCTTGTTATCCTGACCAGATCATGGAGAGAAAAATTTCTGGATTCGAGATCGCGGCCGTGAACGAAAGCCTGATCCCTCGCATTCAAAAATTATTAACTACAGGTTATATTTTCCCAAGATCTGCGATCATCCCTACAGATGTAAAAGGTGTTCAGTTAGGCGGAGCACTCAAAACAATTTATGCACTTGTAATGGGAATTGTAGAAGGTTATTTCCAACAAACTTTAGGTGGAAATGTGGATAATTCTCTATTCCATCTTTCCAATCGTTTCTTCAACGAGATGGTAAATGTGGGAGTTCGTATGGGAGGAAAACCAGAAACATTCCAAGGTTTATCTGGACTCACTGACTTTATGTTATCTTGTTTCGGAACAGATGCAAAAGATAGAAAAACAGGTTATGATATAGCGAACGGACATCCTTCTGAAAAAATGTCTAACGGATTCTACGGATTAAAGGTAATGCCAAACCTAATGAAAATAGATCCGAATGAAGTTCCTATCATGTATGCTGCTTACGAAGTGGTCATCAATAAAAAAGACGTTCGTAAAGTTGCAGAAGGAATGGAAGAGAGACTTTCGAGAGTTTAAAACTCTCGTCAGTCACAATCTGCGAAACCGGGACACAAAGACCCGGTTCTATCTTCCGTTTACGAAAATTTCCAGTAATCCTTCAGAAAGAGCTTCTATCTCAGAAGCTCTTTCTTTCAGAAGTCTGAAAGTTTTTTGTAATGCAATTTCCATTTCTTCTTTGGGAACTCCGAATGTAGTCAGCCCCAGTTGGATGACTGTGGTCATCATTCTGAGTCTGTCTATTTTTCCGGAATATACCATTTCTTCCAAAAGGCTTTGGAAGACCCCTCTGAAGGCCAAAGTACGGATTAGATATTCTTGTTCGTCAAATTCGGGATTATATTTTTCGAATAGGATCTTGCTTCTATGAGAGCCCCGATTTCCTATCATATCGGTCACACCCTGGGTCTTATAAGCCGCTAAGTATGTTTCCGCTATGGTAAGCTTTTTCTGGCAAAGATAGAATTGTAATCCTATTTCCATGGCAAAAACCAATGGAGGATCCATTTCACCTACCAGGCGTTCGGCGGTCTCACCCGCTTCATTGAATACTTCTCCCGCTATTGCGAGTAGTATCTCTTCCTTGTTCTTGAAAAAATGATAAAGACTTCCTGTAGTGATCTCTGCTTCCTCGATGATCCTACGTATGGTTGCCTTCTCATATCCTTCGCTTACGAAAAGTTTTCGGGATACTTCTAAAATTTTAGCCCGAACTCGATTGGACTGTTCTATTCTCTTCATCTGTTGACACCCTGCCGGAACAGAGCCTAACCATTTCACATAAGTAGTCCCTTATGGGATAAGCCTGTTCCTTTTTATTTATATGTATTTAAGATTGCGTAATGCGCCTTGTTAGCCTCATATAATTTTTTGAATACGGAAAAATTCCGATCATATACTAATTTATTCGCCGGATTCGGATTCCATCTTTCTTTGCTTGGTATTAAACTTTTGATCTCTTCGAAAGAATGAATTTTACCTAATCCTAATGCAGCTATTGCCGCGGCTCCAGTCGCCCCCGCATTCTGAGGATGATCTATTGTTTCTATCGTTCTACCTGTAATATCCGCCAAGATCTGGCAAATAATTGGAGAGCGTGCTACTCCGCCTACAAATCGAATGGTAGAAGAAGCAGGAACTTTTGCATGAGATAATTCTAAAATCCAACGTTTATGAAAGGATATACCTTCAATTACGGATCGGATGAGTTTTCTTTTTCCTGTATCCAAACCAATATTGAAGAACATTCCTCTTGCTGCAGGATCTTCGAATGGACAACGGTTTCCATGCAACCAAGGAGTAAAGATGACTCCATCACTTCCTGCAGGAGTATCCTTGATGGATTCGAATAAGTATGCGAAAAGACTTTCGTGGACTGCGTCTTCTCCTTCTGTTACATTCTTTTTTTCTAAATAAACATCTATTTCGTCCAGGGCAAGATGATCTTTTACCCATTGCAGACATTTACCGGAAGTTTCTTGTTCTCCGAAATAATTATAAAAGCCAGCTCTTGCACCAACGATAGATGCAATCCTCGCATTGATATCCACAGTTCTTCTTTTAGTTACTGTAGAAACCCAACCAGAAGTTCCTGCATAAATATGAGTGTCGCCCTCTTGTACTGCACCGGCGCCTATACCTATCAAAGTGGCGTCTCCACCTCCGCCGAAAACCGCAGTCCCTTCCTTTAATCCTAGTTCTTTTGCGGATATTTCAGTCAGACCGCCAATCAGGTCTGTGGATTGTATTAGATCAGGAAGATGTTCGAAACGGACTCCGAACATTTTGCAAAGCCCTTTATGCCAACGGCTTTTGCCTGGGCGAGAATCATATAAGAAAGTAGCAAATGCAGAATCCAAGGTCATGGTAGCTCTGCCAGTACATCTAGTAGTCAGATAATCTTTCACATCCAACCATTTATAGACTCTTGCAAATTTTTCTGCTTCTTTCGCCTCGACCCATTTATATTTCCATAATGGATCTTTTACACTTCCTGCAACTGCACCTGTGATCTGCAAGGAACGAAGAAGTTTATAAGCATTCAGACCTTCTATCTTGATCCCATGCTCTATTCCTTTTTTCATTTGCTCACGGGCTCTTTGGTCCATATAACTCATTGCTGGACGAACCGGCTTCAGATCCTTATCAACTAAGACAAGACCTTGCATTTGGGAACAGAAGGAGATCCCACGAATTTCTGCAGGATCTAATTTGGTTTCTTTTAAGACCTGAGCAGTGGTATCTTTCATAGAATTCCACCAATCTTGGGGATCCTGCTCCACTCCTCCGCCTTCTAAAAGTGTAAGTCCGTATTCTTGGGTGGCAGAATGTACAAGAGTAAGTCTATCACCTATTTCAAATAGGCAAGTTTTGGTCCCGGTAGTTCCTATATCGTAAGCCAAAACATAGACTTTTGATTTCATGCAGTAGATCCTCCGAAACCCATTTACGAGAAGTTCGATGAGTGAGCACTCACTCATCAGGAGATTGAAAAGCCCCTCAAAAAGGGCAATCCTTTTTTCTAAAATGAGAAGGCGGTTATATGCGATTGTCCTTTCGTGTCAATTGAATCGCGGCAACCAACCGCGACAGTGATGCGCAGGGGAAGTCCGAAGGACCTGAGCGAAGCGTAGCCCGAAGCAGCGCGATCCGAGCGAAGCGAGTGAGTCGCCCAAAAAATCTATCTACCTATGATCCCCTCTGCTTCCGGTTTGAATCTGTAAATATAATAAGGTCCTTTGCTTAAGATAGTGCTGTCTGTTTGTAGGAACACTTCGTTTAGCGCGCTGCAAGTTAGATACATATATCCATCTGGAGCATAACTAAATCCGTCAGGCCAACGGAAACTTGGATCCTTGAATAATGTGGTGATCTTTTTATCTGGATCGATCAGATTCACTGCAGAATGCTCCGCGTCGGTCACATAAATGTTTCCGTTCTTATCGATGCTAATCCCATCACTCATTGATTTTAAAGAATATTGTTCCACTTGCTCTGCAAGCCCCGCCGCGGTTAACGTAGAATCCCTTAAAACACTGGTTTTAGCACGGTATAATTCTCCTGAAGTGAAAGGAGCAAAATATAACCATTCTCTATTTTGGTCCAAAGCGATTGAGTCTGCATTAAATATGATAGAAACTCCTGCTACTTGGAAAGGAGATCCGTTTACTACGATCTCGTTCCTTTCTCCAACAACGGAGACATGATCTTTCAGCAGTCGTCTTGCTTTTTTGTTTGTGATATCGTACACCACGAGCCCTGGATCTGGTATCAAAGGACTTGTATCAGTAATAAAGATTGTCTCTGTCACAGTGTCTATTTGCATATCATTGAACAAAGAATCCTTAGGAGCGATAGAAACTGGGAATTCAAACTCGTGGATGGTAGTTCCTGTTTCTATATCAAATGCATAAACCTTTGGTCTTGTTAGGCCTAAATTTCCATAATCTAAGGTCCAGAGACGATTTTTATCATCTACTCTGACTGAAAGAACTGTATTAAAATTTTTCTGAAAATTCTGATTTGGAAATGGAAGGACCTGGCCATTTTTTAATTCAGCAACTTTAATTGGCGGAGAGCCTTGGGGGAAGAAGGAGAAGAAGATCCTTCCAGATGTGGAGGCACTGATATTGCCAGGTGGGCGATCCAGCTGGATCACTTTTTCTAAAGAAGTATGTGGATACTTTGGTAACGTTGTCCTATCTTCTAAATTTCCTGTTTCGCATTTTACAATGGTCAAAACAAATGCAAAGACTATAGCCCATTTTTTTAACATAGAATTTTCTCCACTGCCTCATATCATAAGGCAAAAAAGAAAATGGTCGTCCGCATTGTTTAAGTCGAACGTCCGAATTTAAGAAGTCGGTCTTTTATCAAAAATCAAAACTTACAACTTTCTTATTTCTTAAAGTACTAGTATACGATGTAAACTTGCGTTCATGTGAAAAAGAACGGGATTATAGGACCGAATTACCTTGTACTTATATGCGTCTTACATTCTACTAAATCACTTATTCGCATAATATTGAGATCGTTATAATTAGAATCTAAAATCATATGTACTTCCCATTCCAAAATTATAATTTGCTTGGAACTAGAACATATACCTCCTATACTGTCATTGTTACTTCCGAGCTTCTAGTGATGACTTCCTCGGACCTAAGTGATGCGAATTATTATCTTTTCACTATTTAAATAAAAACGGGGCTTTCTATGCGTGAAAACCAAGTAAAGGTATACGGCTACAGATGGGTAATTCTTGGTCTATACGCACTCATTACGGCGATTATTCAAATCCAATGGCTGACTTTTGCGCCTATAGCCAGAGAAGCTAAATTATTTTACGATGTTTCAAGCCTACAAATAGATCTTCTCTCCCTTATCTTCATGGGAGTATTCGTATTAATGGCGATCCCTGCTTCTTATATTATCGATACTTATGGAATTAAGATCGGAGTAGGAGTTGGCGCTGCTCTCACTGGAATTTTCTCCTTAAGCAAAGGAGTTTACGCAGATAATTTTAGCATAGTAGTTGCATCTCAAATTGGTTTAGCGATCGCACAACCTTTCATATTAAACGCAGTCACAAAAGTAAGCGTTCAATGGTTTCCTATCACCGAAAGAGCCACCGCAGTAGCAATTGGAACCTTAGCGCAATTTATAGGTATTATTTTAGTAATGGCAATCACTCCTAGAATGTTAGGAGAAGCGAATCCAAATCCTCAAGAGATCCCAGGAATTCTTTTAAATTATGGATTAGTTGCTGTAGCAGGAGCTGTAATCTTCTTAGCATTTTTCAGAGAGAAACCACCAACTGCTCCAGATAAAGCAAATCTTCAAGAGACTAAATTTAAAGTATTCGAAGGTTTAAAACATATCTTAAGCCAAAAGGATATGAGAAAATCTCTGCTTCTATTCTTAATTGGACTCGGAGTATTTAATGCAGTCAGTACTTGTATAGATCAGATCTGTGAAACAAAACATCTGAACATGACCCAGTCCGGAGAAATTGCTGGAATGATGTTAATGTCGGGAATTATCGCAGGTATCTTTGTTCCATTGATCTCTGATAAGGTTGGAAAAAGACAACCTTTCCTTGTAATCTCTATGGCTGGATTTTTGCCTGGAATGTTATTATTTTCCTTAGCGAATGATTATACATTAGTTTTAACTGGAGCATTCTTGATAGGATTCTTCTTACTCGGGATTGGTGCTCCGATCGGATTCCAATATTGCGCAGAAATCACTTCTCCTGCACCTGAATCTTCTTCCCAAGGACTTTTACTTTGGATTGGTCAGATCTCTGGGATATTCTTTATATTAGGTCTGAACTTTTTAGGAATCGATCTATTCTTAAAAATATTCATAGGTCTTGGGGTTCTAAACTTAGCACTTTCTTTCTTACTTAAAGAATCTCCTTTGATGTTAGGAACAAAAGTACAAGAGAATTCTCTCTCCAGAAAATAAATAAAAAAAGGTCCGTCGGAATTACTCCGACGGACGGTTTAAGGTTTGCTATTCAATGGATTAAGTCGTTTCAGATTTGATCCGCTTTTAAGAAATTCGTTCCAAAAATTTTCGATAGTCCGCTTTAAAAGTAAAGGCTATCGATTAGTGTCGAGGTCGGGCTTCAAGAGCCGGCGAAGCAGGCTCTTATAATTTTTAGCGTTACGTCTTCCTCTAATCTGATCTCGTATCATATTCCAAATCAAAGAACCTGGTAGCCTAGGTTCTTTTCCTTCTCCCATTCTTCTGAACTGAAGACGGATCGCGGACATCTTAGAAAGTGAATTTAATGCAGGGTTAGAAAGTTTCGGTATTTCTACCGAGACCTTTTCTATTTTTCCGGAAAGTAATCCATTTACGAATGTAGGATGAAATGCAAAAGGTGCAGCGATCCCAACGAGATCTGCTTCTTTAGAAACAATAGCTTCTTCCATTACAGATTTGCTTCTGAATCCTCCGGTAACGAGTAGAGGGATTTTAGTGATCTCTTTTGCCTTTTTAGCAAAATCTAAAAAGTAAGCTTCTCTTTTGTTTGTGCCTGTTCCTTGCATTGCAGGAGATTCATAATTCCCTCCTGAAATTTCCAAAAGATCCAAACCTATTGGTTCGAGCATTTTAATAACTTGGATAGAATCTTCTTCTTGGAAACCTCCACCTTGAAAGTCCGCAGAATTTAATTTAACTCCTATTCCGAAATCGGATCGCACAGATGCTTTGATACCTTTCAAAACTTCTAGAAGAAATCTTGCACGATTCTCTAAAGAACCACCCCATTCATCTTTTCTAATATTGGTAATTGGAGAAAGGAACTGATTTAATAAATATCCATGAGCAGAATGGACTTCTACCCCGTTGAATCCTGCTTTTTCTGCTAAGATAGCAGCATCTATGAATTTTTGGATGAGGGCTTTGATCTCTTCTCCGCTTAATGCTCTTGGTTCTCCAAAAACTTTTGCGAACATTCTTCCTGGTATATGTACTTTTATAGGAGAAGGTGCAACAGGTGTTTCAGTAATAAAACCAAATGTTTGTCTTCCTGGATGATTGATCTGCATCCAAATTTTGGATCCGCCGGACTGCCCTATCTCTGCCCACTTTTTGAGAGAAGAAAGATCCATATCCTTTCTTAAGATAACATTGCCAGGACCTGTAAGTCCATTTACGTCCACCATTACGTTTCCGGTAAGAAGGAGGCCAGCGCCTGATTGGGACCATCTTTCATAAAGTTTGAATAATCTTTGGCTGGGAAGAAATTCCTTATCCGAAAGACCTTCTTCCATAGATGCTTTAACAATTCTGTTTTTGAGTATTTGGCCGTTTGGAAGTTCAATTTCGGATGAAATTCCTTCCGTTGATAATGCCTGTATCATATAATTCTCACTCAAGTTATTTCCTACCATTCGGTATTTATTTGACTGGGTCGGTCAATAAAAATTCCTACCGGTTGGTATTTATTTTTAGGAAATTTGGAGAATTCGTTTGACGGGCGAAGGAAAAACATAGAAACAGAGGGCAGGAATGAAATTGAGCAAAGCTAAACCTGGCTGGAAAAAAATGCCGGAGGAAGTCCGAAAGGAATCCATCCTTCAGGCAGCTATGCAATGTTTCTTTAGTAAGGGTTTCGAAAGGACTTCTGTTCAGGACATAGCTGATGCGGCCGGACTCACAAAAGGTGGGATCTATTTCCATTTCGAAAGTAAAGAGGAGATCAGAGACACTCTTATCCAAAACTTTTTGTCCTGGGAACGATTCGGATTCGAAGAACCTGAAGTAAAAGCACTCCCTCCTCACCTGCGCTTGGTAGAATATTTAGAAAGACTTGCGAATCGTCTGGCAGTAGAGGGAAATTGCAGCCCTCGTCTGTTTGCAGAAGCCACTGCCTGTGGTGCAATGGAAAAAGAAATATTAAGTTTTTATGATTCTTTAGAAAAACTTTTTGCAAAAACCATCAGAGAATCTCAGGAAAACGGTAAGATCAAATCGGATCTTTCGCCTGAACTTTCTGCGAGAACTTTACTCGCACTCTTTGACGGTTTGCAGATACAGTCTGATATTTCTAATAAGAGAGCTTTGCAGACTGTGGGCAGAGAAGTTCTGAAAGTGTTTTTTAAATCTATGTTATTCCTTCCTCAGGATAACTGTGAAATTTGAGGAATTGTTTTTAGGCGGAAGTTTTTCAAACTTTGATCGGAAGATAAATGCTCACTAACAAAAATGCTAATGAAATCAAGATCGCCATCAGTGGTCTGATAATCCGATAAAATTTCCAAAGTCTCAATTTGAATCTTTTGTTCTTCATCTCTATATATTAGAGAACAAACGAAGAATCTCAGACTTACATTTTTGAAAAAATTTTCGGAATCCCTTAAGTGAGGGGTATCGACTCAAGTATTAGATTATTTTAATTCTTTATGTCTTTTTCTGATCCAGAGTCCGTACACTATCCCTACAGAAAATCCAGATATGATTACTATAATTAGAATTGGGTCCATCTTCTTCCCAGATTTATAATTGATCTAGGTTTTGCAAATCTTACTTAGATTTGCTAGTTACGGAGGTGATCTGAAGGGACACTCCAGCAACTTTTAGATATGTCCAGTCGGTAGTTAAAGTGGGAGAAATATCCGTAGTCCCGATAGAACCTGCGTCCCCCACAACTACCATTCTATTCAGTTTAGTGCTGTACGTTGCAGACATCCAATCTTGGTAAGCACTTGTAGTTCCGCAAGCATCCAATGTATTTATTGTAGTCCAAGATATTCCTTGGTTAGAAGAGTAAGCCCATTTGCAGGAATTTGCGAAGCTGTATATATTCCCAGACTCATCACTTGCAAAACCATTTGGTCGATTATTTGCTCCAAAGCCGATGGCAACTGATGCAGGCCACACACCACTTGTATTCATTTTAGAACTTACAGCTATAGAATCACTTTCTCTCATTCCAAATACCAAAAGTGAATTTGCCCTAGACACAAAGAACTGAAATGAATATTGGTCGTACACATTAACGTTCGGAGGTGCATATGTCAAAGATTCCAAGGCATTACCTCCACCGGATGGGGGAAAACCAGGCATGTCCGAAGTAGAAGTGCTAGGATTATATTCTAAGATCGCTGAATAAGAACCACCTTCTTGGGCACAGTAAAGAGTATCATTGTGGAACATCACTAAACAAGATCCGTTTGCTGTTCCATGTTCAGTTTCTGGAATATCTTCCATTGCAGTCCAAGTCTTTCCATTTGTACTTTGGATCATGTACAATTGGTTTGCGATTGAATCCGATCCAAACTTAGGACCTGCTGCCACAAATTTTTTTACACCACCTACCCTTCCGTAAGAAATAGATCGAAGTGGTAAATTTCCTTCTGATGGAAAACCACTATTATTAGGACAAGGGATCCTAGTCCAAGTTGCTCCGTCTGGACTTGTCCAAAGCCCACAGTTATCCGTTCTAGAGTCGAACTTTCCGGTGAGAGTTCCAACGACAACATACAACCCGTTGCCATAAGTTACCGAATATAAGCTTCCTCCGGAACAATCCGGAAATACAGAAGAGCCAGCGTCTGCGGCCCACTCGACTCCATCTTCACTTGTCCATAGAGAACAAGAAAGCCCCACTGCTAAAAACTCAGGTCCAATATCTGGTGTAGGCGAAAGTTGTTCAGATAATGTCAGATCCAAGCCAAGACCCACTAAGGATTGGGAAGCATCAATATTCACTTCCTTAGCTTGGTTGCAATATAGGATCTGCAAGATACTTAGAAATAGAATGATACGTTTCATGCCCGAGCCTTTACTTAATAACAAATTTCCATAAGATCTTTCCCATCTTTTTTGGGTCGCAATCGCCCATTTAAGCCGAACGTCGTTGGTTTTGTTACCGATTAGTTTAAGGCTCCAACTTATAATCAGGCTCTAAAATACGGGGACAATGGCTGAAAATAGTCCCTAAATAATGTCTGGCTAAAGAATGAAAGAGCCATTCCCCTGCTGTATTTTGCACTTCAGCAGATCCGATCTCAGAAAAGCCTTTTTTCTGAAAGAAAGAATCCAAACTCCAATCTTCTTCCCCAGGGAGCACTTGTACTTTTAACATGGCGTAGAAGGTACCTGAATCAGGATCGAATCTAAATACGATGGATCTACCGCCTAATGGATTTCGAATAGAGAAGGTCGCCCATTTTGCCTTGGGTCCTGAACCCTCTGCCTTTAAATCATACAATTCGTATTGTAAATCTTTCTCGTCTCCAAAAAACTCATGAAAAGCAGAACGGAATGCTTCTCCAAATTCCAATTGAGTTGGGAAATAAGAATCTTCCGAAGAATCCATAGTACTGATTCTTGGAAACTCGTATACACCATCAAGTTTTTAGAGATTTGGATCTTAGGAAAATAAAGCAGATGCTAGTTTTTTTTGAGAAATTGACCGAAATAAAAAACATGGACTGGAAAAGATCTAGGATCAACTCACTAAAAATTTTTTCCATAATTTCATTCACAGGAATTTTTATCTTATCCGGCCCAATCTTATCTAAAGATCTTTCTGGAATTTATAAAGAATACGTGGTCCAAGATTTTGAAACGGAAGTTTTCGGAGAAGAAAACGTAAAAGCAAAATTAGGTCCTGATTTTTCTCCTGAAGTAAGGATCTCTACTGTGTTTAGAACTCCTGAAAGAGAATCAGAAAAATCTTTGTATGTGGAACTAAGCGCAGAAAAAAACCAATCTTTTCAGATCTTATTCAAAAAGCCTTGGTCTTCCAAAGAATTTGTAAAAGAGTTCAAGTTCCATGTTTATGCAAATGATGGCGGAGGTTCTCTTTTTGTTTTAGTCAGAGATTCTAGTTTGGATCAAAAAAAGATACTGCTCACTCATTTTAATTTTTCAGGCTGGAAGGTATTATCTTTAGACATCACTCGCAAAGTAAGACAGGATGATTTGGTTACTCATAAAAATTCAGAACTTGTGTTCTTAGGATTTTTATATGAGGCTCCCTTCGAAAGAAAAAGAGGTACAAGAGAAGTTTTTGTAATAGATGATATTCTTGCTAAAACAAGACCTAAATATCTTTTGTTTCCTAACGAAAATGCCTTAGTGAAATAATCACACAAAGATCACGAGAACGAACTATTAAATTTCTAATCTAGATTTGCGAGTCCCAGATCTTTTCTTGCTGGGTAAGAGTTCCTTCTTCTTTCAAAATATTCCCAGTCAGCATTTTTCCAAGATTCTTTTAATTTTTGGTCTTCTTCTTTTAAAAAAGTTTCGGTTGAGATTGGCTGATTCGATCTTAAAAATTCGGAAAGTGGAGGAAGTTTATTCTCTTTATATAAAATACATAACTTCTCCGCAAGTCTATAGGTGCCTAGTAATCTCCCCAGTTGGCTATAACCTGCAATATGAGGAGTGAAAATTGAATTTTCTAAACTCGCCATTTGTTCTGCGATCTTTCCTTTAGGAGGTTCCGGATAAAAGACATCCATCACTCTAAATAAATCTTTTCTGTCTAAAATAGTTTGGAATGTTTCTTCGGACCAAACTTCTCCCCTGCTTGTGTTCAGAAGAAGTGTACCTTCTTTCAATTTAGAAATTTTATCTTTGTCTAACAAATTCAAGGTTGGATAAGGACCATTGGCAGTAAGAGGAACATGTAAACTAATAATGGAACATTTTAATATTTCATCCAAAGGAAGAGACTGGTCTTTGATAAAAGGATCGTTGTAGATATAAGGAATTTTTTTTTCTTCTAAAATTTTGGCGAATGTCTTGCCCGTATTACCGAAACCGATGATGCCAACATTCTTCTTTCTGAGCTCTTCTTCCGAAAAAAAATGAAGAAGTGAAACCCAACAATATTCTGCAACAGAACCTGCATTGCTTCCAGGAGAATTTATGAATACTCTGGATTCGTTTTTTAGATCCGAAAAATCCACATGATCTGTTCCGGAACTCACTGTTGCAAAAATTTTAACACTAGGAAACGTCCGACAGGTTTTTTGATTCACCTTCAGTCTAGTGTTTGCAATTAATATGGTAGGTTTAAATTTTTCGATCTCTTCCGGAGATTTGGCAGGATAAGATCTCACATCTAAGTTCCGGAAATGAGAAAAAATTTCAGAAGCCCCAACGGTTCCTTCCGGATAAAAAAGAATAGGAAGAGACATGAAGGAATCTTTTAAAAAAGGACCTGAATCGCCAATTTATTTTCCGTAAAAACTCTTGCCTTCTCGCGCCCGATCAATACCTTCAATGCTTTCCAACCGGTAAATATATCAAATGTTAGAACGTTTAAAAGAAATCCCCCCGAAAATCTGGCTTTTTGCCTCTGGTTTTTTAATCCTTATTGTATTGATCATATTCCTTCTCTGGGAGCCTGGTTCGACCGGCAGAGAATTTGGTTTTGATGGAGGAGATTCTCCAGGCTTTACTGTAACTCAAAACGAGAATGGAGAATGGATCATCAATCCAGAGATCATGGCTACTTCTCGCGAATTATATAAAGACGGCCAATGGTTAAGCTACGATGAGATCTTAAAATATGCCGCGAATGGGGAATTGGATCTGGTATCTTCTCTTTGGGAATTGAGAAGGAAATGCCCTACGGATTATACTCCAGAACAATGTAACGAAATAGTAAAAGCATTCATCTTAGAACAATATCCTGGAGCAGATGGAGAAAGACTAGTTGGTCTTTTTAGAAAGTATCTTTCTTATGAAATGGTTTTAAGAGAATTCGAACAACCTAGAGGCAAAAGCCAGGAAGAAATTTACGAAATCATAAAGAAGAAGAGAAGAGAACTTTTTTCCGACCAAGATGCTAAGTTGATCTTTGGATTAGAAGAAGCGGAGAAGGACTTCCAATTCGGATACGATCAATTCCTAAGCGAGGTCAAAAATCTTCCAGGAGACAAAAAGCTCGCAAGATATGAAGAATATCGTAAGGGAGTTTACGGAAATTATTATAATACGATCTATAAAAGAGAGCCTAAGTTCAATAAATATGAAACTGAACTTTATTTTAAAGAAACAGATCTAAACAAATTATCTGCTGCAGAAAAAGATCCTCAGGTGCGCGCGATCCGAGAAAAATATTTCGGTAAAGACGGAGCAGACAGGATCGAAAAAGTCCTGAAAGAAATAGACGCAGAAAAGAAGAAGGAAGAGCAAACTGCACAAGAAGAACAAACTTGGCTAAAAAGCCATCCAACCGCAAGACCTGAAGAAAGAGATAAAGCTTTGAATGAGATCAGAGTTAGAAATTTAGGCCAAGAAGAAGCAGAGGCATACGGTAGAAGAAAAGCCTTAGAAGAAGACCAAAGACGTTTGCAAGGCAAATGATCCGGTTTTCCAGAAATCCGATCCGTCCTTTTTTATGCCTGATCGGAATTGCGTCCGGAATCCTTTTCGGAATGGAGCCCTTCGAATTTTTTCCTGCAGGAGGGCTCTCCGCGTTATGTGCTTATATTCTATTTTTAGAATTAAGAGAATGGAAACTTAAGAAAGCAATTTTCTGGTTATTAGGACTTTCTCAGGTCATTAATCTGATCGTATTTTTCTGGATTCCTTCCTCTATTTCTGCAATTTCGGGAGCGGGTGCCGGCATTTCCTGGATACTATTTCTTATCTACGGGATTTTCTCCCATTTTAAACTGATCATCTTTTATCTGGGATGGCATTTTAGTTTATTCTTATATAATAAGTATATAAACTATCCAGAGAGATCTATTCTATTCGGTTGGTTGATCTTTCCTGTTTGGGGAGTTCTCTCCGACCTGATCATGCCTCAGTTATTCCCTTGGTATTGGGGAAATTTAGCGGAAGGAAATCTTTCCTTTTCTCAAATTGCATCTTGGACAGGAATATTTGGAGTAGGATTTTTTCTACTCTTAGGAAGTTCTTCTTTAGTATTGATCAGAAACCCTTCTTTAAAAAGATACGGGATTGCTGGTATTCTAATCTTCGGGATTGTTTGGACTCTGGGGAGTTTTAGACTTTATTCTGCTCCAGATTATACAGTTCCAAATTCCACTCCCGCGATAGAAGATGGGATCTTAAAACTTTCAGGAGTTCTAATCCAACCCAACACTTCTCCTGGCAAAAGAGAATTAGCTGAAAATCCTGAATTTGTAGGACAAACAATTAGTACAAGTCTCGAATTGGGTCTACGTTCTTCTTTGGAGACTTCTCCTCCGCCTGATCTTTTATTTTTACCTGAATCTGCTGTTCCATTTCATGGAACTATTCCGAATGAAAATCTGGGACAAGGAGTATATTCGTCTACATTCCATGGCGCTTTAATGTATCTAACGTATAAGTCTGGTGCAGATATTTTGTATAATGAGTTGAATCGTTTTCCAGAAGGTTTAAAAAATCAGGTTACACTTCTTTCTTCTTCCAATGGAGAAGTAGAACGTTACGATAAAAGAAGATTACTTGCTTTCGGAGAATATATTCCTTTCGAATCTACATTTCCTTTTTTAAGAAAATTATTTAAAGAAACTTCCTTTTATATCACTGGAGGAGATCCTAAACCTCTTATCGGAACTCGTTCTTTAAGAAGAGAAAGAACTCCTTCTTTGCCTACGGAAGAAGAAACTCCTTTGATCCAAACTCCAAATCATTTCCGTCCAATTTTAGCAAGCTCAGGCACAGAAGAGAATGTTTTCTACCAGATCTTACCTTTGATCTGCTACGAAGCTATGTTCTCCTATCTTGTAAGAGACTCTGTAAAATTTGCTTCTAAGGACACATATACATTTTTTGTAAATCCTACTAACGATTCTTGGTTCTCTTCGGATATAGAAGCTTGGCAGCATGCAGGAGCTGTTAGATTTAGAGCGATAGAATTTGGACTTACTTTAGTACGTCCTGCTGTCACAGGAATTTCAATCGCAGTGGATCCTTACGGTAGAAATCTAAATCATCCTACTAGATATGGAGAAAAAGATACCAGATCCTTTTTACTTCCTGCTACAAAATTGAAAGAAGGTGGAAATACATTCTATTCGGAATGGGGAAATCTTCCATTTTATCTATATACTATTCTGGTATTCACGTTATTCTTCCTTGTAGGAAAAAGGGCGTTTTTCAAAACTAAGGGTTAGCACACCAAGGGGGATCTTTGTTAGAACATACATTCTGCCATCTCCCTGGTATCGATGTGATCGAAGAAGGGAAACTCTGGGACCAAGGAATTCTTCATTGGAACGAATTCAGAGAAGTATTAAAAGAAAAAGTAAAGTCCCCATCCGACATGCATTCCAGATTACTTTTGGACTCTTTGGATTTTTCCAGAAAGGAAATGGATAGAAAGAACTGGGATTATTTTTTCTTCGCCCTACCCAGCCAACAAAAATGGAGACTATTCCCAATTATCAGAGAAAATCTTCTCTATTTAGATATTGAAACTTCCGGTTTAGGAAGTGGTGATTTTGTAACTGTTGTAGGAACTTACGACGGTAAAGATTTTAAAACTTATCTGAGAGGAAGGAATATGGATGATTTCCCGGAAGAACTTTCTTCTTCTCATGTTTTTGTAACTTATAATGGTGCAGCATTCGATGTTCCTTTTTTAGAAAGAGAATTCAGTAAAAAATTTAAGAACCGTCATTTGGATCTGATGTATATCCTGAGGAGTCTCGGGATCAAAGGTGGTTTGAAAGGTTGTGAGAAGGCTCTCGGTATAAAAAGAGATCTTCCTTACGAAGTCAACGGCGCTGATGCAGTTCGATTATGGTGGCAGTACGTTCAGTACGATGACCAAGACGCATTGGATCTTCTTTTAAAATATAATAAAGAAGATGTGGTTAACCTAGAACTTTTGTTTATCAAAGCGTATAACTTAAAAATCAAGGAAACACGCTTTTTTGGGGAAGTGATCCCAGAGAGTTAAGACGCGGGGGAGCAGAGGCACGGAAGGTTTGATTTGTTGTTTTGAATTTTTTTCCTTACGTAGGCTGGTCTTTTGATTTTGTAAATTTCTAAATTTTCACGCAAAGGCGCTAAGAAGAGAAGATTCTGGGATAACGCAAAAGACTCTTTTTAGCTTCGCGTGGAAAAAAAGAGCACTATAGTAGCCAGGCTCGTAGAGCCTCAAATTAGTATCATATTTACGACTACTTTGCCTAAAATCTCTCTGCGTCTTAGCGCCTCTGCGTGCCCAATTTCTGCGTCTCTTTTAACTCTGCGACTCTGATTCAGCTATCCAGCGGTAAGTTTCGTAAGGCGGTTCTGTTTCTATAATTTCCACCCAGCCTTTGTCTATAAACTTACGAACCATAGAATGTAAGATCGCCATCGCAGTATTATAATATCCTGAATTAGCAACCTTCTCCCCCATTGCCTCCAAAGTTAAGGAAGAAAGATCGTATTCTTTTTCCTTAAGTCTGCGGATCACACCTCTTTCCAAGATCTGTAATGTTTTGTGAAGAAGTTTAATTGCCTTTTGAGGAGATTCAGGCTCCGGTCCATGAGCTGGCAATAATCTGCGAATACTCATCTTGGAAATTCTTTCTAAAGAACGATAATAATCCTCGAGGTTTCCATCTATCTCCGCATAAATGGAAGAGATGTTTTGTAATACAAGATCACCTGTGAAAAATATATTCTCTTCTAAGATATAAGGAGTGAGATGCCAAAGATTATGGCCTGGGGTATGTAAAAATCCGATATCTCTTCCACCGGCATGGATCACGTCTCCTTCTTCTAATTCTATATCGAATTTTAAAATAGGATCAATACGAGTTCCTCTACTTAATGTATTTCTTAAGTTTAGATTTCCTTCTTCTATCCTTGCTAATTCTTTTTTGCGATCTTCCGGAACTCTATGGCCTTTGTATACCAGACGTTTGGATGCTCTATTGAACATTTCCACATGTTCCAAATAATTCCCAATTCCAGAAGCCATTCCTTTCATTGCATAAAGTTTTGCGTCTGTATAATAACGGATCGTGAGAACAGCACTAAGATGATCCAAATGATTATGAGTGTAGAAGATATGTTTGATCTTATTTAAGCTAAGTCCGATCTTTCGGAGTGCCCTTTGGAGCATCCCCAAATTAGCGAGATAACCTGAATCTATAAGCGCAGGCTCTCCATCAGGAAGAATATAAATATTATTGGGTGCATAAAACGGCTGAGGGATCTCTGTTTTAAAAATTCCGTCCCCGATTTCTTTTACGTCTGGAATTGAGTCGTAGTGATAAATTTTCAAACTCTAATTCTCCCTTGACTAAATCGATCTGCCTAGTCCGTCTTCTAGGAAAATAGGCGACTCCTTTCTCTGCAAGCTTCTAAATTTCCTTTTCGGATATACTCTGAAAGAATTCGAATTGAGTCTAAACTCTCTTCTGCTTCTTCTCTAAGAATTCGTTTAATATGTTTTGTTTCGAACGATGATAGTTTTCCATCGAAGGAGCAAGCGATACATAATAATCTCAAGCAGGCTTTCTTTTCTTCCTTAGATAATTGGGAGACCAAACTTCCGAATGTATCTAGATCATCTAAGGATCCATCGTGAGAACTCAAACCGAATCCTTTATGCATTTTGATCAGCATGTATTCCAAATTAGGATGGAATATTTGGGTGAATA
The DNA here is from genome assembly GCF_004769555.1 of Leptospira koniambonensis. Lineage (NCBI taxonomy): Bacteria > Pseudomonadati > Spirochaetota > Leptospiria > Leptospirales > Leptospiraceae > Leptospira > Leptospira koniambonensis. Next base: position 121,523 of record NZ_RQFY01000004.1, read on the forward strand.
CTACTGAGTTTCCAACAGCGGCTAAGAATGCGATTTTTCCCTCTTTGCTTAGTTTATCCCTATTTTTTAGTATCTCGTCTGTAACTTCTTTTGCTATGATCCGAGAAAGTAATCTGATCCTAAGTTCTTTTAAGATCAGATACATTACTACTCCATCCCAAATCGCTGTGATGGGGGCAGCGATATAATCTGCATAAACTCTTAGAGAGTTTCTCGCTAAAATTTTTCGTAATACGATCTTTGCGATCAAGTTAGAAAGTAAAACCTTTGTCTTATAAAAGAATGTTCTTATAAGCAAACTTCTTTTGTCAGTAAGTCGTAGTGGATCTATTCCTAATAGTTTTAGATCGGGGTCTGGAATTTCCAATGCCATTCTAGAAAGTAGATTTGCGTTTCCAGTGACAAGGTCTGGATCTTCTTCCAATTGAATGCCTGAAAGTTTTGTAAGTTTATACGCGGCCCATAATCCTAATTTATAGAGTAGATAAAATTCTATGACTGTTCCTAGAGCAAGCGCCGCTCCTGCATAACTCCATTTTTCTATAAACTCAGGGGAGAATGTTTCAGGTGATTCTGGAAAAAGTTTCTCTACTAAGATTATAAAATAAGTAGTCCAGAATCCGATCTGCAATCCTAAGAAGGAAGCCCAACGTATGACCTTATTACTTTTGGGAAAGAAGTCAGGGCTTGGTCCAAAAGTTTTCTCTTCTTCCTTCTCCCCATTGACATAATTCTGGAGAATTTTGATGCCCCATTTTTCTAAAACACCTGGTTTATAATCTGAATAAGATTCGGCCCTTACATTCATCAGGAGGACGATCGGAAACTAAAATAGAAGGTTAGTCAACTCAATGGTGGAACCTCCCGGGTAGTTTTCAGGGTCTAAGGCCCAACTGGTCGAGTTTTCGTTCCCAAGATTTCATTCTTGACCATGATTTTCCGAAGATAGATATTAGAATTATGGCGTTCTCCAAACCGTTTATTTCCAAATTATTCCCTGCATTTGTCGGCCTAATCGCCACGGTCGCGGTGCTCGTGTCTTGTAATACTGGTGATACTAATAAAGTAGATCTTACCGTAACAGGAACCGATGGCTCTACCTTCCCTATCCAGGGAGAAGTTGATAAGGATAAAACCTCCAATTGTGGAACAGCAACTCCTTACTCTAGTTCCGGAACCGGAACAACGACAGGAACCACCACCGGAAGTACAGGCTCCACTACGAATTTATTTACAATCAACTCCAGGATGTATTTTACTACGGGAGCATTCGTAACTTTAAAATTCGTTTATGATGCTACTCAAAACCAAGGAACTGTAGATGCTCAGCAAGGATTTTCCTTCTCTGGTCTTCCGGCTCTGGGAATTTCACCAGTAGTAGCAAACTATGGAAAAATTTTCTGGGGAGGAAGCGGAGTGCCAGTGGATACTGGAACTTCGAGTACACAGGCTCTTTCCTATTTAACAGTTACTCTGGACTTAGTAGGAAATAAAGTAACAACAGGATCAGCTGGTCTTGCTTTGACACAATGTTATACTACAGACTTTATCAACTGTACTTCTGCTACTTCTTCCAGTATGTGTTATACACAAGATGGTTTAAAATGTTATAATACGAATACTGCAAGTGGTCCTACTGTTTCTATCAAAGGTGATATTAACTGTACAAGTAACGCGATCCCTTCTGGTTCTTCAACTACCGGTCAGTAATCAAAGTCTAGTTTAATAAGGCGAAAAGAAAAGCCGCGGTGAAGATCGCGGCTTTTTTGTTTTTAGAGAGTTCGTTAAGAAGAAGTGAACTATCTTTAAAAGATCAAACTTCCATTAATTTGCGGAATTGTTCTTTAACCAAATTTCCTTCGTTGGACTCAGGATAAGATTTTAAGAAGTTTAAGAGACCTTCTACATCTGATACGAATTCTTCGTTCAGACTTTTTCGAATATTATATCTGTTTAGTAAGGATAGAATGACCAGATCATCATCCGAATTTCTTTCTTCCTTAGCGAATAAGGAATGAGCCAGCTTTTTGTCGTTCTTATCTGCAATTTCCAGCAGTTTTAAGATCGGATACGTATATAGACCATTGCGAAAATCTTTTAGAGGGATTTTTCCAGTTTGATCTCCAGCTTGGAAATAATCGATAGCATCATCTTGTTTCTGGAATAAAGAACCTAAACGGATCCCAAACTCATGAAGTTTTTTCCTGGTCTTCTTGGGAGCTTCTACCAATATTCCTGCTGCTTCTGATACAGCTCCGAATAAGGATGCAGTTTTTCCGTAGACCACTTTATTATAGATGTCTAATGTAATTTTGGGATTTTTTTCCCATTCCATCTGAATGAGTTCGCTAATGGAAAGATCTTTGATCACAGTTGTGAAAAGATCCATCAAATCCGGAGAACCCAAGCTGTTAAGATGATCAATCCCGCATGCGAGAAGATAATCTCCCGCTAAGATCGAAGTTTTATTCCCAAATTTAGAAGGAACACTTGGCATTCCTCTTCTTGTCTGAGCCTCGTCTACCACGTCGTCATGAAGAAGGCTAGCCGCATGGATAAGCTCCGCGATCGCACCTACGTCTGAGTATTTATCTCCCTTATAACCAAGGATCTTACAAAGGCAATAATGTAGAATAGGACGTATTCTTTTTCCGCCGGACCGGATCGTATATTCTTTGATCTCGGCCAGAATACGTAGATCTTCGTCTATGATATCTTTTAGTTTTTTATCGAACTTACGGACTAATAGATCTTTCAATCCTTTTGCTTTCACGCGGGTTTCCTGTTACGACAGTATTTAGAAACGAATTTTCGGCTCAAGCAGTAAAGGAAGTAAGGGGAGAAGTTCCAGACCAATTTATGGTCAAGGTTTCCATTTATTGTCAAGGGCAAGAAGATGACGGGAAAGGATCTTTTCCATATCTCTGTCCTCTTTTTTGCGATAGATATGAATTAGGTTACGGAACATTCTTTTGAGAATTGTCAAACTGCTTGCATGAGTGAAATATCTTTCATGAGCCTGGAATCCATTTGCTTTTAGAAAACGAATGCAGGTAGAACGATCCAACATCACACCACCATGATACGAATCTATATACGTTTGGAATTCGGAAGATTCAAAATGTAATAGAAAATGCAAAGGCATATTCACCCCATATAAGGGGAGCTCTAATCTATGAGCCACTAACAAATAAATAACAGAAAGTGAGATTGGTATCCCTTTTTTAGAAGAGAATACCTTGTGAAGATAAGAATTATTCGGGTCCTCATATTGGTCATGGTTTCCGCCGAAACCTTCTTCCTGGGAGAGGACTCTGGTTAAAAAATGCACTTTGACTTCGTCAGAAGCGAGATCTTCATTCAGATCTACTAACTCTTCTACACGAATTGCGATCTTATCTAAGTACGTTCTGAATTCCAAATAAGAAAGATCTGAATCAATCACTGAAGAAAGAAGGAACACACCTTCTTCCAAATCGTCATAATGATTTGGATGGCCCTTCTCCGCTAAGATAGAATAACGATAACTAATCCTTTCTGAATGAACTTCAGCACTTACTGAACGTGCAAAAACTCTAAGAGTTGGATCTTTTAGTTCGTCTGCAATTTCTTGGACTCTAACTTGCCAAGGGATCATACTAGCGATCTCTTTTATGATCCTAGATTTATCTTGAAGAGAAGAAAACTCTAACTGATAAAACTTGTCCTCGATCTTGTCCGGGGGAAAAGGAACTGTGCCGAAGAAAGAATCGGAGAATTGCATATCTATAAAATCTATTTTCAAAAACGAAAGTCAATTCAGATCTGAAATGATTATGTAAAAAAGGATGAGCAGTATAAATTAACTATGTCTTCCATCTTTTTCGAACACACTTGTTCAAGTGATCGGAAAAATTGAATGAGACTTTTGTTATGTTAAGAGCAATAAGGAGGGTTAGAAAAATTTCTTTCTCTAACCCAAGAGGATTAAGCAGTTACTTGCTCTAATTCTTCTAATGCTTTCTTTTCTTGTTCTGCATTTGGAGGAGTTCCATGCCATCCTGGATTATTTTCCATGAAGGAGACACCTTTTCCGAGTACAGTTTCGAAAAGAATAATTGTAGGAGAACCTTTATGAGCTTTTGCCTTCTCGAAAGCAGAGATAATGGACTCGATATTATGACCATCTGCTTCTAATACATTCCATCCGAACGCAGCAAACTTTTTGTTTAGAGGTTCCAGATTCATTACATCTTTAGTGAATCCGTCGATTTGGATCCCGTTCTTATCCATAAACGCAATCAGGTTATCAGTTTTATAATGAGCAGCTGATTGTGCCGCTTCCCAGGTCATACCTTCTCCACATTCTCCGTCAGAGATACATGCATATACTTTGTAGTCTTTTTTAGAAAGTCTTGCACCTAAAGCGATCCCAACGGAAACAGAAAGTCCCTGACCCAAAGATCCGGAAGAACTTTCGATCCCTTTTAAATAACGGGTAGAAGGATGTCCCTGTAATTTAGAGTTTATGTTCCTAAAGGTAAGAAGTTCAGACTCAGGAAAAAATCCAGCTTGAGCCATGGCAGCATAACGTACTGCGCATACGTGACCGTTAGAAAGGATAAGTCTGTCTCTATCTTCCCAATCCGGATCACTAGGTTTATGATTTAGGACCTTTTTGTATAATACTGCGTAAATATCCGCAAGTCCGAGAGGACCTCCCGGGTGACCGGATTTTGCCGCAGTGACCATTTTGATCACATTTTTGCGGATATTATTAGCGAATATTTTGATTTCTTTGGTGTCTTCCACGTAAGCAAGCTCCGGCATTAATTCGAGCGGAACAAAAACAGTCCCGAGAGATAAACGAGTGTGTATAATGGTAGAAAAATAAAATGAAGCTTCCTATGGAATTCTTTTTTTCTAGTCAGTCCTGACCAACCCATGAGTAACATCAGAATAAGCGTAATAGCTGCAATTGCTCTGTGAATATCTATATACAGTTTATCAACAGTAGCGATCAGGCCGGATTGCTCTATCCCTGGTCCCAAATATTTTAAGCCTAGCAAATAAACTGCAGTGCTTAAATTAAAAAGGATCCCTCCTAAATTAAAGATCCTATGTAATCGGTTGTTCCGAAAACGAAACCAATACCCTGTATAAAAAAATAGGATAGAGAGAGTCATTCCAGTATTGATCAGAAAAAGAGACATCTGTCCAAAAGACAATATTCAAAAGCAGGAGAAAATCCTTTTTAATCGATTGACCCGACAAAATCATTTCGAAAACTGTCTCTTGAACGCTGCCTTAGCTCAATTGGTAGAGCATCTGATTTGTAATCAGACGGTTGTGGGTTCGATTCCTATAGGCAGCTCGTTCATTTTCCGAATAAGATTGACCAGCCACCCTGAGCAAAAATAATGGCTCTCAACAACGGGTAGGTACTCAAGCGGTCAACGAGGGCAGACTGTAAATCTGCTGGCCAAGCCTTCGAAGGTTCGAATCCTTCCCTGCCCAATTTCTTTTCTCTCTTCCCTTACAACAAAATCCTAATACACAAAAAAGTCCGGAAGGATTCGAAGATCGTTCGCGAAAGCGTTTGCAGCGACTCGTAGGGAGCGTAAGCAAACGCGTGCCGAGTCCATGGATGGACGAAGGCGCGAACGAGACGCCTCGGAGCCCAGTCGAGCACGACGCGAGACTGCGTAGAGGCGAATCCGTTCTTCTTTCTACCCTACAAATCTTCATTTATTCAGCTTGTCTTACTTCGAAGCTCTACTCTAATTCATCGTAACCAAATGAAACAGATCTCCCTAATATACCTACTTCTAATCATTCCATTTTTCTTAATCAATTGTCCTGATTCTCCGGCTCATAATTGTAAGGAAAAATACGATATGATCCAGGCAGAGAGGGATCTTTATACCTTTTGCCTAACTGATCCGGAGATGTCTGAAAATAGAAAAAACTTTTGCACTCTCTCTCTGGCAGATGCAATTCCCAAATGGGAAAAAAATTATGAGCATTGCAGGGGTTTCTTCGATCGAAACCCGTGTATCGATATAAAATCTTGTAAATTATAAATGATTTTTCCCCGCGACAGCGATGCGCAGGGCTTTAGTCCGGGCTTGGCCGGATGAGCGCGAATGCGCGAACCCGAAGCAGCGCGATCTCTCGCGAAGCGAGGGAGTCGCCCAAATCATAAATTCATGGAACCTCCACACCAAGCAAGGTCTCATGAAGAACAAGAGAGCTATTCATGAAACTCAAAAAAGAATTCGTTACACCTTACTTAGTTTTTATATTCCTTATTGTCGGGGCCACAGGTGTCTTGATGTTCTTTCATCTATTGGATGATTATACAAAAGTTGTTCATGAATTTCTGGGCATAAGTTTCGTTTTGTTCGCGATCTTTCATATACGAATGAATTGGAGCAGTATCAAAAATTATGCAAAGAAGAAACAACTTCTTCTTCCGAGTATTGCAATTCTTATCATTTCAATCGCATTTATCGTTGGCGGAAAAATGCATGGGAACCTGGAACATGATATTTTGGAGAAGGTATTAAGATCTCCTGTTTCAGATTCTTTTAAACTCATCAATGGGAACTATCAACAAGCGGAAGAGATTTTAAAAAAGAATCATATTATCATAGATGATCCTTCTAAATCTTTGGAAGAGATCAGCATTCATAATAAAAAATCTCCAGAAGAAATTGTAGAATTGATTTTGAAGTGAGTTGAGACATGAACTTATATAGCTTGATTAAAACTTATAAACAGTCCAAATATTATGCTCTAAATGCAATTACAATCGCTGTAATAGCTGCCGCTTGCTTTTTGATTGACTGCAAAAAATTTTCGGCTTCGGAAGATCAAACGATCGCAATCATCAATGCGAATATCTTCGACGGAGAAGAGTTAATTAAAGATCATACTCTTATCATCCAAGGGAATCGTATTCATTCTATCGGTGGAGATATTCCTACGGGTGCAAGGATTGTAGATGCTGAGGGCGGTATGTTAATGCCGGGCCTGATAGATTCTCATGTTCATACGGATATTGATGGTTTACGTGATGCGCTTCTGTTTGGAGTTACTACTGAACTTGAAATGACAGGGCAATGGATGTTTTGGGAACGTTGGCAACTTGCAAATCGAAATGATATTGCGGATATGCGTTCTGCAGGTATGGGAATCACTCCTCCTGGTGGACATCCAACACAATACATGCAGTTAAGCAGTAACTGGTTTTTAAAGACTTTTTATCGTTATCCATTCGTTTCCACTCCAGAAGAAGCGATCGAGTTTGTAGACAAACAAGTGGAAGGAGGTTCCGACTTCATTAAGATCATTATAGAAGATGGAGACACAGTCGGCACACCGGGACTTCCCGTAATTGATGATGCTACCCTAGTCGCTTCCGTGAAAGCAGCTCATCGTAGAGGAAAGATGGCAATCGCTCATGTTACTTCTCTTGCAGGAGGACGAAGAGCGATTTCTGCAGGAGTAGATGGGCTCGCTCATATGTTTTTTGATGAAAAACCTGACAAAGAAATGATTGCAGCAATCAAGTCTTCCGGTGCTTTTATTGTGCCAACATTAACTACACTCTCTACAGCTTTTGGAAATAGTCCTCACGCATTACTTTCAGATAAACGTGTTAGTTCCAAGCTAAGCAAAGAATGGTTAGAAGCTCTTTCCAAAAATATGAATGTTTATCCTAAAGGAAGATTAGAAGATTCTTTTGAAAGTGTATTAGTTCTTCATAAAGCTGGTGTGGACATATTAGCAGGAAGTGATGTTTCTGAACCGATCGCAAATCTTGGAGGACTTGTTCATGGTGCAAGTCTTCATCATGAATTGCAATTATTGGTAGCGGCGGGATTTAAACCTATTGAAGCAATGCGTGCCGCTACTTCTGTTCCCGCCAAAAGATTTAGTTTAGATGATCGTGGTAGAATTTTTCCAGGAGCAAGAGCGGATCTAGTGTTGGTGGATGGAAATCCGCTTCAAGATATTTCGAATACTTTATCGATTCGTACAGTTTGGCGTGCAGGTGCCGAGCAGTAAGTTAGAGATAAACTCTTAATTCTTATTCCAAATCACATAAGAAGGTTTTACAGAAACCACAAAATATTTGTCCTTCATGCGGATCTCAGCATAAGCACGATTTAGGATTTTACGATATACTATAAATTCCAGATTCCAAGGGCCAGGTTCAGAAGAAGGACCCAAAACTTTTGGTAACACTGAGTCTGCATTCGATTCAGATTCGGATCCGTTTTTCCAGATCCATTTTACGGAAAGAGGAAGATAAGCAGGATCAGCGAATGCAAAACTCGCCTCTTCCTCTTCTTCCGCCACTATAGAAAGTAATGTTTCCAAACTTCCTGGAGAAACTTCTTTGCAGAATTGAGGTTGGATGGATGGAGTTCCGAAAAATGGCCTACGTATCACTTTACACAAATATTTTGCTCTGTCTGGAACTACAAGATCCGCTTCTTTGTCTCGTGCGTCCCAGAAAGGAAATTTATTTCTGCCATCCGGTGGGATAAGTTTATTTAGAATATCTGCGGATTCTGAATCTTCTTCTGAGTCGTCGTCTTTGTCTGTCGTTTTAGAACCGACTTGTTTTAAGAATAGATCAATTGCTTCTCTGCCACCACCTTCGAGTGCATAAGCAAATACTGGATCTGGGTTTTCTCTCATTAGAATTTTAAGAGCAGGTAAATAGGTTTGGATCCAATCCCAATTTCCTGACTGACAGATCTTCTTCATTAGTATTTCGGATTCATCGCCTGCATTGAATGAATCACCGATCATTGTGCAGGCTTCTTTTTTTCTGTCCATGATCAGCAGATTTTTTGCAGTCTCCCATTTTCCTCTTTTAGAAGAAGCGTACGTGCTACTTGTTAAAAAATATCTGGTACTGGATTCGAATTTTCCAGTATGTCTGAGAAACTTTGCATATAAGAATAATAGATCCGATTTGGATTCATTGCTTAATTCTTTGAATCTTCCAGAAAGGAATACTCTTTTGTATGGAGTTCCTTTTCCAGATTGGATAGAAGATCCGACCCAAAGTGGAAGTGCCTCATCTTTTGTAAGAACATCCTTGGAGAATAGATAAAAGAATATATTATCCCATCCTTCAAAATCTCTTTGTTTCATTTTGAGAGAATAACAAAGACGGATCAAAGAATGATTTTCTTTTTTAGATAATACTCTATAAGGATCTGGAGGAGTTGGTTGTATGAGTTCTCCTGTTTCTGGATGAACTGTTGGTTCAGGTGACACCCAAACTGGAGTTTCCTTAGAACAAGAATTTATAACTGCAAGTAAAGAAAATGGTGTGACTCCCAATCCATCAGATAATGTTTTTACGAGAGAAGACCATTCTCCTTTTTTATTTTTTAAACTTCCTGCTTTTGTTTGGTATTGGATTGCAGGAAGGTATTTATTAAATTTTTCATATAGAAAATAGAGTCTGGAAGATGCAGTTTTTTTAAAGTCTCCTGTGCCTGAAGATCTAACCACTTCTTCGTATAATGGGATCGCAAATACTGGAGAAAGTTTTTCTAACTCGTAAGCTTCTTCATAAGAAACCGCGAAGCTCAAACTCGGGAATAAAGAAAATACCAGAAAGAAAAGAGCTGCGTTCTTTCTTTTAGAAAACATTCTTTAAAAGCTCCTGTTTTGCATCAGACTTATGGGTCAGAGGACAGGTCTCCGCAGGAAGATGAGATGGATGAAATATTTCGCTAGTCTTTTTAGGGCAGTCCGGTCCAGGAAGTTTTCCTGATTCAGGACAGATTTCCATAGTCACTGCTCTTTGGGAGTATGTGTATTTTTTTCTTTCTTCCTTGTCGCCTGATTCTGCGGAATCAAATAGTTTAGCGATGGTTCCCCATAAAGGAGCAGCAATTGTTCCGCCTAACGCAGAATTCCCCATTCCAAAACTTGGAGAATCGTAACCCAACCAAACAGCCATAGAAATCCCTGGCCTTACTCCTACGAACCAAGCATCTCTGTGCTCATTTGTGGTCCCAGTTTTTCCGGCGACTTCTCCCCTATAACCTGTGTTGCGGACTCCTGCATGATTTGCACTTCCATGCAGTAGGTCCACCATGATCTCCGCAGTAGGAGGTGTTATTGCTTTTCTAGTTTGAGGCCATTTCAAATTGAATTCGTCTTGGTCTTTTCTTTGGTAGACAACGTTACCCGCTCTATCCACCACTTTTTCGATCAAATGAGGTCGAACTATATTTCCATCGTTTGCAAATGCAGAATATGCAGAGGCCATTTCTAAAGGAGAAAGTTCCAGGGAACCTAATGCCAAAGAAAGATCCCGCCTGAATCTACTTTTCAGAACTTTTTCTTCCGGAAAGAAAAACCTTTCGAATGCCGCCGAAATTTCGCCTAATCCTAGTTTTTCGGCAATCTGGACCGCTGCAGTGTTTTTGGATTTTGCAAGCGCAACCCTAAGAGAAATATCTCCGTCGTATTGGTTCCCTATATTCTCAGGCATCCAATTCGAAACTGAGTTTTTATAGATCAAAGGTGCATCTAATATATGTGTAGCAGGATTTGCGATCCCAGAATCAATCGCTTCCGAATACAGGATCGGTTTGATCGTAGATCCTGTTTGTCTAAACATTCCAGTCGCTCTTGGAAATTGGTTATCGGATTTGAACTCTGTTCCTCCATGTAAAAGAAGAACATCTCCAGTTTGAGGATCCACTGCTACGACTGCAGCTTGCAGCCCACTATCTCCTCCGGTTACAAATCGATCCGTATCTATAAATAATTCCAATGCAGGAGAAAGATCAGCGACTAAATTTCGGAAAGGAGTTACATCCGCATTTTTACCATTCTCTGTGAGACGGTTTCGTCTAACCTGTCCGCTTTTTAGAAGATTTTCCACATGTGTTTTGACCACCTTCTGCAATTCTGCCTGAACAGGTTGAGAAATTGTGGTATAAACTGAAAATCCACCGCTTTCATAAATGTTTGTATCAGGATACATTGTTTGGAGAAATTTTCTGACATGTTCAGTCACATAAGGAGAATCATCCTTACGATTCCCGTAGACTGTCTCTCCTGGAGAACGAGTATTGAATGTTTGGTAGATGTCTTGTATCGTAGGCCTTAGATCTTCTTTTAATGCGCCATCATTTTCCAGAGATCGGAGGATTGCTTCTACCCTTCCGGAAGATAGATCAGGATTTTTTAATGGAGAAAAACGATTAGGAGCAGAAGCCAAAGAAGCAAGAACGATCATCTCTGATACATTTAAATCTTTTGGCTTTTTCCCAAAATAGAACTCGGAGGCACTTGCAAATCCAAACGCACCATGGCCCAAATACACATTATTCATATAATGTAATAGGATCTTTTCTTTATCTAAGGAAGATTCCAAGGCATATGCAAGTTGGGCTTCTTTCAACTTTCTTCCCAAACTTTTTTCACGATCGTTCAGAAGTATACGCGCTAACTGCTGAGTAATTGTAGAAGCACCCTGTTTAAATCGAAAGCTGATTATATTTACAAAAAACGCACGTAACACAGAAGAATAATGAATTCCACCATGCGAGAAAAAGCTGCGATCTTCTACAAGAAGAACCATTCTTTTTAAATTTTCAGGATAAGCTTCCCATTCTAGGTTACTTGTCTTCTTGCCGAAAATTTCAGAAACTTTTCTTCCATCTCTATCATAGATGACAGTTGGTTGATGAATATAAAAAATACTTAATAGCCCCGGAACTTCTGCTTCTCTTTGGATAACTCCCATCCAGAAAAAGATCAGGAACACTAATGCCAACGGCAAAGGGATTAGAACTAGCCAGATATTCGGGCGGAATTTAGGGAATTGGAATCTTCTGCCCTTTTCTAATAATCTTTCGGACAAAGTTTTGATAGGACGATGGAAAGCTGTAGGAGACGATTCTGTTTCTGTTCTGACCTTTTGGAACCAAGGACGATCTTCAGACGAATTTTTAGCCCAGGACTCTTTCCAATTCTCCCACTTAGTTTGCAAACTTTCTAAGAAGTTTGAAAGCGGAGATTCTTTTGAGACTTCTTTAGGAACCTCTTTCTGGATAGGACGAATAGCAGGTCTTTCTATTTCCTGATATGTTGGAGTTCCAACAGGTGGTGCAGGCATCTCCTCTTTGGGAGATGGTTTTTCTTCTATAGTTTGAATTGGAGAAGATACGTATCTAACTAATGCCTTCTGGCCGCAGCGATAACAGGTAAGTTTAAAAACAGTCCCTGTAGGAACTCCCTCAGGCAGCCTGGAAATGGTTCCGCAAGAAAGGCATTCAAACTTGGATTCTGTAAGAGTGCGGACCGAAGTTTCCAACATCTCTATTAATGTCGGAGAGATCCGCTAACCCTACAAGCAAGAAAGTGTTAAGGCACTGGTTTTCTTTCGGTGATTACCAGGAAATCGGCCAATTTCCAATCTTCTTCTTGAAAACTTTTGCCTTCTTCGGATGGAAAAATGCTGACCGTTAAAACATTCAGACCCATCTGTTTCAGCCTATATGTCAGCCCTAAACTTCTATCAGAATGAAATCTTCCATTCACATGAACTACCTTTCTTTTTAATAAAAAGTAAGCCTCAGCAATTGAGTCTGCCATAGAAGCGTCCCAAACATATTGGGCATCTATAAACTTTTGTTTATCTGGAGAAAATCCTGTAGGAGAATGTTCTGTGATCATCGCAGACAAAAGTTCTTCGTATTCTTTTTGTCTGAATAAATTATAAGTGTATCTAGGAGGAAGGAAAGGAGATCTGATCTTATATAAAGAATCCAATCCTTGGTGAGATACAAGGTTTACATATTTTCTGGGAGCGTTAGCCGCAAGCACAGGAAGATTTTTTTCTTTTGCAAACGAAACCATTGGATGATAATCCGTTAGGTAATTCGGCCAAAATTTTCCAGAGTTCAAAAAACCTTTTTCAGTGATCTCACCCTTGCAATATTCATCCACTGATCTTTGCTGATCCTTTTCTAACATTTCCAAGGAAAGAAGTGTAGAATAGACGTCAGCCAATTTTTTGAAAACCTCCAATTTCCAAGCATGTCCTATCTTATCATTATGCTCTTCTCCAAAAATAATCACATCTGCATCTTTCGCCTTTTCAATGATAGACGAAAGTTCTACCTTAGATTTACTTTTTGAATCATAAACTTCAGGGTTAAAAGTTTGAGAGAATATAAAAGAAGGGAAAAGAAGAAGGAACAAAAAAATACGAACCATCATGAAACTTAGTTTGGAAATCGAAAGAAAAAAGAAAAGAACTTAAATGGGCATTAGAAGGTTGTAAATCGATCGACAAGTATCCGAATCTGCAGATCATTCAACCTGCTTTTGAAGAGGTGAAAATGAATACGGAAACGATTATTATAAAAACAGCTCATGGAGATATGCAAACATTCGTGGCCTATCCTGATTCTTCTCCTTCTCCCTGCATTTTAGTATTGCAAGAAGCTTTTGGAGTAAACAATCATATCAAAGATATTGCAGTTCGATTTGCTAAAGAAGGTTATCTTGCAGTCGCTCCAGAACTTTATTATAGAACTGCGCCTCCAGGATTTGCCGGAAGTTACGAAGACTTCATGGCATTAAAACCTCATTTCAGCCAATTGACTCCTGAAAATTTACAATCGGATCTGAATTCAATTTTGGATTGGATCAAAACAAATCCAAAAAGTATTCCAGATCGAATTGCAAGCATAGGTTATTGTTTAGGTGGATGGGTTTCTTTTTTTGCAAATTCAATTTATAATTTCAAGGCGGCTATTTCATATTATGGATCTAGAATTGTCCAAACTTCGGAAGAATATTCTCCCAAACAAAACGCGCCTTTACTTTTAGTTTGGGCGGGCCAGGATAGAAGTGTAAAACCAACTCATATAGCTGCAATCTCAGAATTACTAAAAAGTTCGGGAAAAAATTATGTGGAGTTGGTTTTTTCAGAAGCGGAGCATGGATTTTTCTGTGATGCAAGAGCGGCTTATCATAAAACTTCTGCCGCTCAGGCATGGGCAATCACATTAGCTTTTCTGAAAGAACATTTGTAGGAACCTTTTTGTTGGAATTCCTACATCGCGATCATAAACACTAAATTCGGATGTTGGAGTTCCAACACGCGGCTTTATTTTAAATTTTTCTCAATTTGATCAGTGACTTCTTTACTATCTGGCTCAGTCCCAGAACGAAATCTTGCAACGATCTTACCAGCAGGAGAGATCAGGAATTTTTCGAAATTCCATTTTACATCGCCTGGATCCGGAGAAGTGGAAGTGAGATACGTATAAAGAGGATGTTGGTCTTCTCCCTTGACTGATATCTTAGACATCATATCGAAGGTGGCACCTTTTTTCACTCTGCAGAATTGTTCTATCTCTGCATCGCTACCAGGTTCTTGGGAGAGAAAATTATTCGCAGGAAAGCCTAGGATCTCGAAACCCTTCTCCTTATATTTTTTGTATACCTTTTCCAAGTTTTCGTATTGGTAGGTATACCCACATTTAGAAGCAACGTTTACGATAAGTAGAGTTTTACCTTTATATTTGGAAAGTGTAACATCCTTTCCTTTGATATCCTTTACTGTAAAATCATACACAGCTTTAGGAGCAGCGAATAAAGAAGAGGAAACAATCAATAAGGAAAGAAAGATCAAAACAGATTTGAGAGCCATAGTGGAATCATATCCGAATCCCGGAAACAGGTCCATCCGTTTCCGGGATATTATTTAGGTCTTAAACCAGTTTTTTTAAAGAAGATCGTTTTATTGCAAAACAAACTCTTTGGAAGTCCCAGTGAATTTTTTGTAAGTCCAGAAAATTCCCCAGAACTGTTTCGCTAAACCGTTGTATACAACTCTGTAAGTTCCAGCTTGTTGGTTACGGATCAACCAAGTAATAGTCACTTCAGATGTAGCAGAAAGATCTCCGCCGGTTCTCGCCCAATCATAAGCCGTATAAGGATTATTATCGTTTGCAACAGTTGTCCAAGAGCTTCCATTCTTCTTTTGGATTTCTAAATACGTGTAAGTATTCGGATCATAATAAGAAGAAAGAGATCCATCCAGTTTTTTATCCTGAACCACTCTTGGATGTGAGCCTTGGAATTTTACCGTAACAGTATCTTTGACTCGATTATAAGAAGAATTCGAATCAGTCAGAACTTTTCCGAAATCTCCTCCATCATTCACTACACCGTTTTGGGATAACCCAGTTTGTATAAACTGTTGGTAAGAAAGATCAGGGGGATTCGGTCCAGCTGTAGTAGAACGATTTGCAACTATATCCTTAGCAATTCGATCAAACTCTTGGATCAGCGCTGCATTTGCCCAAGGACCATAAGCAGTAAATCCACCTTCGAAGTTCTGAGCGGAATATTCTTCACGAGTAGTTAGATACTGAGCATAAGCATTTGCCATTGCTCCCACAACTACGTTAGAAATCCCCACAGAAGCAAGAGTTGTAGTTAATTTTGCTTTCAATCTTCTGCCTGCATTCGTAGTCACTTCAAATGGAGAAGCCACAATCGCAGTATTGCCTATCGTGATCACTTGTAATGGAAGAACCACCGGCACAAAAGGCACTTGCGGATTTGGGAACCAGAATGAATCCACTTCTCCTACAGGTAGAAGAGTGAATTTTTCTTTATCGCATGCTTCATACTTTGTAGAACTCAATGCCAATTGAGCAAGAGGCCAGAGATATCCTAAAATCTGAGCGGCTCCACTTAAGTTAGTTAAAGAATAATTCTTTTTAACCCAGGCACCATTTTCGAAAACGAAATCATTTCGGATCTCACCTTCTTTTGCAAATTCTACAGGAGCACCTTCTTCATCTCCCGCCAAAAATCCTCCACCGATCGTAGCCACACAGGTTGTATTTCCAGTACCAGTATCCCAAGGCATAGTAAATGTACCGATATAGGAAGGATCTACAGAAACTTTATTATTCCAAACCACATGAGAATGTCTATAACCAATATTCCCAGTAAGCGTGGTGGTAGCTGCATTATATAATTCTAATGCTCTGCTTCCTTGTTTAGTTCCATGAACGATAGGATTTTCCAAAGCATCTAAACTTGGATCTATATCATTCGGCCTTAAGAAAGGTTTTGTAATATCGGATGGATTCGGGGTATTCGGACTTACATCTCCCATAGGTCCCTGAGGGAATGCAGCCACAAAGTTTCCACCAAATGTGCTTTCTGCCAAATAAGAAGCGTATCCCTTATTATCCCCGTGAGCCCTACGATTTGTAATTCCTAGAGAAGTTCCGTGAACCGCAAACCAGTTCAGTAATCCAATTGGAGAACCATCAGTCCCTTCGAAACGAAGCAAACTCATTGTCTCATTTATATTAGAAGAATAATTTGTTTTGTCTAAGTTCCATGCGTAAGCAGCAGACGATCTATTATTTGCAAAATTGGAAAGATTTCCAGCAGCAAATTTGATCCTTGCTTCTCTTCTATTATTATAAGCAGCCTTGATAGATTCAGCGATACCGTTCACTACTATATTATAATGAACCTTATCAAAACCGATCACTCCATTGAATAAGTTGAATAATGTGTACCAAGAAATATTAGAAGGAGCGGAATGTGTATGGGTTGCAAACAAAAGAACATTATCATTGTTAAACGCTGATCCATAACCGTCGGCCTGTAATTTCTTAACGACACCCATCTTTACACTTTGGTACATATGGATCATATCGTTGGTAACAATAGCCACTCTTGCGCCACCAGGGCGCTCAATCACAAATGCTCTAGAATAAAGCCTCATCGCCAAACCTGACATCTGGTCACCCGGACTATTATATCCAGTGCTCGATTGCACAAAAGGTCCAGTAATATCAGCCTTTGCTGCACCTACCAAAAACACATCCGTAGGAGTAGATGTAGGTAAAGCGAGACTATTCAGAATAGGATTAGAATTGGGTTCCGTAACTCTATTAGAAGAAACGGCCAACTCTAGTAATTTATCGTCGTTTGACTTCTGATCGCAACCAGTTAGGATGAATATCAGAGCCAATGCCAAGGTTAAAAATTTCGTATATTTGTTTTTCATTTACCTTGCCTCCACAGTTCAGGAAGTGGGGTAACCGAAATTTAAGGAAGGTCAAACGATTTTTAAAAAAGATGTAAGTAGGCGCTTACGTTCGAAAAAAGTATTATAAGTTTTTAATTTATTTCGAACGTATTTGTATCACTAATCGGATAATTTTATAATTAAAATATAAGTGATCGGTACATCAATGTAAGTGGGACTGCGAGATTGGCTGGTCTATAATAAAACAGCCCAAGCAAAAATACAGTCTCGTATCCTTTACTTGGGCTGATATAAGATATAATTAGAAGTAATTTTATTTCTTAGCGATAAACCAATCGAAGCTAAAACTTGCTACATTCGCTTGAGTTTCATCAAAAAGTTCAACTCCAACTGTGAGTCCTGCTCTTCCTTTCTTTTCGAGTTGGGCCATAAATGCGGACCATTCTTGTTCATCGATAACTCCCCTGGAAACGACTCTTCCTTGTGCAGGCTTTTTATATTTTACTTCGGACTTACGCACTACTGGAATAATCTCAAAAGGGAGAGAAGCTACTTTGGAAAGTAAATATTCCCCTCCACTTCCTTCTGCGAGAGCGAATAACGCAGCGGCATGTCCAGAACCAACATGGTTTTTGTAGATAGGTTTGTCTTCCATGACTAAGAGAGCATCTTCTCCCTGTTTAGGTCTAGAAAGCTGGATATGAACGTTGAAAGGTATGGATAAAACGTCGAATTTCTCTGTCATATACCTAGTAAGAAATTTCGTTCGTTTTATATCAAATCGAAAAGAAAATGAAATATCGATTTATTCTTAGATTCGTTTGTAAAACGAACTTTTGAATTATTCCATATCCAGCATTTTCATCTGGTATTGTAATTTTCCCCTGGAGATTTTCAGAAGCCTGGCGGCCTCAGATTTATTTCCTTTACATTTCTGTAATGCAGTTTCAATCAATCTCCTAGAATACATGGAAACCAGAGATTCAAACCCTGCTGCATAAGATCCATTTGCGATCGGTATTTCTCCAATCTCTTCTCTCCCGGAACTTTTGAGTTCTAATAACTCAGGAGGAAGGTCCGAAATTTTAATATGATCTCCTTTTAGATCGGCAAGCGTTCTGATTATACAATTTTCCAATTCACGTATATTTCCGGACCAAGGAAATTCCAAAAACAGATCCATAACTTCTTCGCTTATATTCGGTTTATCCAGCTCCATTTGTTTGGAATAATGTTCTACAAATCGATTTGCAAGAAAAGGGATGTCTGATCTTCTTTCTCTCAAAGGAGGTATCCCGATCTCGAACACATTGATCCTATAGTACAAATCTTCTCTAAAAGTTCCTTTTGCAACCATAGATCTTAGATTTCTATGTGTAGCGAAAATCGCCCTACATTCTGCTTTAAGTTCGGAACGTCCACCTACTTGTTTGTATTTACGTTCCTGTAGTAATCTTAATATTTTAGGTTGGATCTCAATAGGCATCTCGCCTACTTCATCAAAAAATAATGTTCCACCGTTTGCTTCTGCGACAAGTCCTGCATAATCAGATTTTGCATCTGTAAATGCTCCTTTTACATATCCGAAAATCTGGCTTTCCCAAAGATTAGCAGGCACTGCAGCACAGTTGATCGGCACAAATGGGCTGTCTTTTCCTTTTCCTAATTCATGAAGAAGTCCCGCAATGATCTCTTTTCCAGTGCCAGTCTCTCCTGTGATCAATACAGGTTGTTCTCTTCCTGAAATTCTTTCTACTCTGTCAACAACAGCCTGCATACTTCTGGAGGCGTATATTAAGGTTTTATTAGATAATATTCTTTCTTGAGGAACCGCATCGTAGATAGAATCTCTTTCTAAAATAGTTCTTTCTAGATTAGAAGTGTATTGTTGTAATTCCTGTCTTGCCTCTCGAATGGAACGAACCATTGCATTGAATGCCTGGGTTAATAATCCAATCTCATCTTTATTGCGGACCTCTACCTCAACAGAAAGTTCTCCTCCTTCTACCCTATCTAATCCTTTTAACAAAGCGAATAGTGGATTTAAGATAGAGATTTTCATAAAGAGCAAAAATCCGAAAATTAATACGCATAGGCCTACAAAAAGTCGAATCGCCCAATCCAAAACATATCCATGGACAAAACTTCTGTAAGAAGAATATTCCAGACCCATTTCGGTATTATTTATAAAATTCTGATAAATAATTAGAGGTTTTCCGGAAGAAGTCAGGATAAAAGATCGAACCCCCAGAACCACAGCACTCAGATCCGATTTGGGAGTATTCTCCCCAATTTTAGAAAGAAAAACGGAATCTTTAGGAGGAGAAGATAGTTTCGCATTTTGTAATGCATTTGTTTGGATACTATCGTATTCGTTTTCTATCGCTTTACTCAATCCGCCAGACATTACCTGAGTCACTGACAGTGCCATTGCAAGAACTATGGTTAAGATCCTAACAGTGAGAGAAGTTCGATGTCCTCCGTAACTTACGAAAAATATATGGAATACAAAAAATCCTGAAATAACAGAGATCGCTAATGCATTTACGAATACTTCTGCACTTACTTGTCCCAATCTAAACAAGGTAAGATAGATTGTAGGTATCAAAAAATTTAAGAAGAAGGATCCCAAAATACCAGCAAGAGCGATCCTTTTCTGATCCTTGTTCTTTAAGATCTGAACGATTGCAATTCCGATCACGCTCAAAACAAAAAGCAAAGAGAAGATTGCGACTACTCTTCCTGGAAAAGTTGCGGATAGATCCCAGTATTGTCCGTTAAATCTAAATGTTTTAACTGCGTCTTTTGTTTCCCATACAAACCAGAGAGAAATAGATGCGGCAATCCCTAATTGTGCCTTAAAAAGATAAGAGGAAAACTTAGGAAAAATGGCAGATGGAAATTTAAGAAAAAATCTTTGGAAAAAAACTGCCGCAAATAGTGCAGCTGAAACTGTGATCCATCTATGCAATGCACCTCGCGGATCTGTTTCGATAGAAGCATAAACACATGCAGAATATAGAATTACTAAACATAAAAAGGAGAGCATCAACTCTCTGATCCCAGAGATCTTATTTTTTACACTCAGACAATACACTACTCCTAAAATACATAGTAGTACTGCGATTAAAAAGGAAAGGGTCAGAAATTGAAGATACATGAAATAAAAGCGGAGTTTAAAAAGACCATTCCGAAATGGAAGGTCAAGCGACATTTCGATTTTATTGGATCAAGTCGAAACGCCGCTTAAGTGATATTTCTAACGTTTTCCTTTTTTATTAAAATATTCTTCTAATCTTTCTTTCACATTCTCTCTAATATCCAAATAGAAGAGTCCGTAATCCGAAATATGATAATTTTTCTTATTCCCTCTTCTGGATTCGTAATTCGGATTAGAAGGTAGATCCACCCAAAGCATCTCTCCTTCACATTTTGTTCTAACATAGGCTTTATCTAACTCAGAAAATTGAATACCAACTCCACCCTTATGTTCTGCTTTAGGAGTTTCAGGGCTATCTTGCGTCCAATTCACTGGATTCACACAAACTCCTCCTACATATCTTTCTGGAGGAAGTGCAAAATCAGAAAGTTGAGATCCCCATTTTTTGGAATTCCAACTGATATAACATCCTAGATCTTTAGAATTCCTACATACTTTCAAATTTTTAAATTCAGAAGAATGTACAGCCCAACCAGGAAGATATGCCGCTACAAAGTTCGAGACCTTCTTCTTATCTAAATACTCTTTTAATACATAGGTAAGCATCATAGAACCTTGGCTATGACCCGCGATAAAAAACGGTCTTCCTTGATTATAATGTTTTAAGTAATGATCGAATGCAGAGAGCACATCTTTTTTTGCGATCTCGAATGCCTTCTCTCCATTTCCAGAATCATCAATAAAAGAATATAATGCGGCTTGTCTGTATCTAGGTGCATAAATTTTCGCAGACTCATTAAAAACGGATGCCTGCATTTTTAAGGGAGAAAGTCCGTAAACGATCAAACTACTTCCTATCTCTGCATTCCATCCTTCTGCTTTAATAAAAGTTGTAGGATGCACGAAGAATACATCTGCCTTTGCAATATTTTGCCCATCCTTGAAACCGGAGATTGCAGGCACTTCATCCGGATCATCTTTCAATTCCGGAAGAGCCGCCCAAGATTCTTTTTTAGAATAATCAGGAGAATTCGGAACATTTTCCTGTGTAAAAGGACCAGAAGGTTTAATCAAATACAGAAAGATTGAAGTACAGTTTGAAAATAGAAATCCCCAAAACAACAGCGAAGAATATAAGAAAAGTCTCATACGTTAGAAATCCTCCTCTTTCCCTCTGATTTTATTTTGGGAAAGATAACAGAAGATACAAAGCAATATCCGTGCCGAGTGGAGAAGGACCTAACCTTTCAATCATTCGCATATAACAGCGATTCTACTAGTTTGGCGGAATAGAAATCGATTGAAATCAATCAATTGTCCATTTTCGGCGATTGAAAATGATCATCTATATTTTCTTTGAATAGCGATTCAGCGAATACTTTCAAAATTTTGAATCCATTTTGTAGAACATACGCTATGCAAAACATTTTTTGCGTTAGGCACAGGTCTTGCTTTAGGAAGCATACCGACCGAATGAATTCGGCTCGGGGAGGAAAAAAATGCTGAAGAGAATCACGATGTTAATGCCTATACTGATCGGCGCTCTGTTATTCGCAGGTGCTGGAGAAGTGGATGCTGCTCGTTGTAAAACAACCGGTCTATTGATCAAGACGACTAGTTGCTCTTACTCTACAAAAAAAATCGAAGCAAGACCAGGGATATTTAGGGACGTAAGATACCAAGTACCTGAAGGAACTGCTCCTGCAGGAGGATGGCCTGTCGTAGTGATGTACCAAGGATCTTTCTTTACGGTACAATTCTCACGTACCCAAGGAGCGCCATTCGGTGGATATTACGAAGTAAAGGTCATCGAGAAGATGTTGGATAATGGATTCGCAGTGATCGCTCCGGACGCGGGGTTGGATCTTTTCTGGGAAACCAATCTACCTACGATCTACGAACTTACAGCAGATTATATTTTCTTAAATAATTTATTTGCTGCTATCCGCAACGGAAGTTTTGGTCCTATCAATTCGAATAAAAAATTCGCAACTGGTATTTCCAGCGGAGGATACAACACAAGCCGCATGGCAGTATCTTTCCCAGGAGAATTCAAAGCACTGGCGATCCAATCAGGTTCTTATGCTACTTGTAGCGGTCCGATCTGCATTGTTCCAACTCTTCCTTCCAATCATCCGCCTACATTCTTTATGCACGGATTTTTGGATGCGGTCGTTCCTTGGTGGACCATGGATTTGTATTATGACAAACTCAGATCCCAAGGAATTCCTACGGACAGATACACAGATTACCTAGCTGGACATGAATGGGTATCTGCTTCCGCAGGAAAAATATATTCTTGGTTTAACCAATACCGTTAAGTAAATTCCAACTCGAATCCGGTGATCCCCGCCGGATTCTTTTTTTTAGGAAGGATCATGAGATCATTATCTAAATCGCAAATTCTAATCTTCTTATCCCTATTCACAGTAATAATACTCTGCCTTTATTTTATGTTGTCTGGATATGATCCTGAACCCTCCTTTAGTTCAAAAACTAGCAGGCGTTCAGAAGACCAAGCAAGCTTTGTAGAAACTTTCAACGACTCTAATTTTACCGAAGAAACCACTGACAGCGATATAGACGAAAATTTTGCAGACTCTTTTGTATTAACGGAATTAGTAGGTTTTCCTTTCTTATCTAAGACTATAGAGATCTTTGAAAATTTAGGGGAGAATATTTTCCGTCCCGATCCAGACCAAACGGAAAAATCGAAATCATTTCATGAAAAATTGGAATATTTAGAGAGCAAAAGATCTTTTGCGGGCTTAAATACTTTCGAAGAAGAAGAATATCTGTCCTTGCAGTTGAGAAAAAAAAAGGATCTCCGAGAGATCCTGAACAAAACATTCGAAAAGCTTAAAGAAGAACTTTCTGAGACCCGGAAAAAAGAATTCCGAATGGAACTGGAATCTTTGGATCGGTCGATCTCCGAACTTTCTCAAAAATCCGGAAACCGTTAGTCTTATTTACGCATTAGGTCGATCTTTCCAAGCGACCTCTTTTTTCTATTTTCCTATCCAATAACTATATATATATATTTCCTTTTTAGAATGTGGTAGTGAATACTGGCCCGATCGCCCAGGATCTATTAAAGCTAAACAAGATCTCAGGTTCGGAATATGCATAGTTCGCCATGATCCCCATATTCGGATGTAGGAACACAAGCAAGGTGGCAGAAACGTTCCAAGCGGCCTGGGTAAAGTTCCTTCTCGCATTGATCGTAAGGCTTATGAATTTTTTATAATCCATAAAGAGAACAACACCTGCGCTTCTAGCCTGCCTAGAAACTTGTGTCATTGAATCAACTGTGCTAACAGAACCCACTCCTTGGTAATACCAAGCATCCAACATTCCATTTGGATCCGCTGGATATCCATTCACATTATTCTGAACAGTTCCCGCAGTGGTTCTTACATTTATATGGTATTCGTTACCTGCATATTGAAAGTATGGGGTGATATACCAACTTTGGATTGGTAACTTGATACGAAGCCCTGCCTTACCAACATCAGAACTATATCCGTCGTCTGCGTCTATCGTAGGAAAAGATTCGTAAAGTCCGTTACCAACAGTTGTTCCTACAACATTACGTGCCTTATAGTAAGCTCCAAAAGCCGCGTAACCTATTCCAACCATTGGCTGAACATAACGACTTATATTCATATAATAGTCTAGGTTAGTAGAATAAACATTACCTCCCGCATTTCCTTCAGCTGTATTCACTCCTATCGAAGGACTTCTTAGAGGAGCGAAATTCACATCTACTCTGGCGTATGTAGCTTGGAAAACTAAAGAGTCACTTAGTACCATGAACTGTAATCCTTTCTGAGGACCGATCCCTTCTACACCTAAGTCCATAGCTCCGTTTTGTGTAAGACCACTCGCTCTGCCTAAAGAAGGAATTTCTTTTTGGCCAGAGTTTGGATTTACATAGTTAAACGGAAGTTTCGTTTGTAATTGTAAATCGAATTGTCCAGCAAAGGCTCCGAGTAAAACTCTCCATTTATCCTTAGGTGGTTCCGCAGAATCTTTTTCTTCTGCGGAGATCGGTAAGACCATCAATGGAAGAAATAGTAAAAGAACTAAGGTCCTCACTAACTTCCTTTTCCATCCGTATCGCATTAACATTCTCCTCGTTTTTTATACGAGTCTCCTAAATCCATTTTGAAGTTTTCAGAAGACTAACCTCCTTAAGCAGTTTTCGTGCCAGAAAGAAATTTATTAAACTTCGCAGAGAAACATGCATAAAACAAAGAGATAAAGCATTCTAATTGGTAACTGATTAAAATCGATCGACTGTTCTTTACCATACTGATTGAAAACAATCAATGATATAGGTTTCAAAACGATTGGAATAAATTAAACGCGGAATCGGCCCAAGATATAAGGAGTCATCTAATATAAAAATCTAAACTAGCATTGGCACAGTTCCTGCTAAAAGTCATTGGGGGCTTTATGAGCTTACAGCTGACTTTTTTTTCCTTTGGATCCTTAATCGTTTGTATATTCACCGCCGTTCTTGGAAGTTTTTTGGCCGCTATCCAGAATAGATCCAAATCCAGTTCTTATTTAGCTGGGGCATTTTTTCTATTATCAATTCACGCGTTCGCATTCGTGATCGCGTACAGTATAGATTCTCCTATAGCAGCTTATCATAGATGGTTGATCTTGGCTGTAATTCCAGCGTTCTCCTGTATGGGACAGTTCTTCTTCTTTTATCCAATCCCTACAAAAGAAAAATTCGCGTTTCGATTTTTTAGCACCCAATTATTCGTTTGGCTCGCCTTCTCTATATATTATATTTTCTGCACCTTCAACAAGGATCCTATATTTGATTTTACAGAGCAGATCTGGACATTCTCCCTTCCTTTGGAGAATAAGATTCTTGGAGTTTTAGTATTAGTTTATTCTTTTCTAATGATCTTTACAGGGATATGGAGAAGCTGGACTGCATCTAAAGAATCCAACCGCTTTACAGGACTATTTGTTCTATTCTTCTCTCTTCTTATTTTTCCTCCGGTGATCGCAAACAGTATGAGTCGCGCAGGACTGATCTCCAGAACAGACTTTCTTACCGTTTATACATTCTTCATGATCCCTGGAAGTTTTGTGATCTTGGTGCTTTATATAAATACTACTTCTGACCAAACTCGTTTTCTAAACAGGATTACCGGGATTTGTTTAGGAACATTCTTGCTCATTCTATATTGGATAGGACTCGCTTCTGTTTCTAGACAAGAAGATACATTCGATCTAAGCAAATTAAGAGAAGCAGAAAATTCGATTTTTAGTAAGAAGAATGGTCCAAGAACAGAATCTGTCTCCCGTGTAGGAATTCCTACAGAACATTCCACCTTACATGTTGGAATTCCAACGAATCATGAATCACATTCTGACTTGCGTGGTGGAACTCCTACAAAACAAAAATCGAATCCAACTGACTCTCTAAAAAGATTTCCTAGACAGTCCTCAGGATATTATGACTCTGTTTTCCCTACGGAAGCAGAACGTTATTTTGCAGAAGGTAACAAAGAAGAACCTAGGTCTGTACTATATAACTTCTCCTTAGAAAATCAAAAATACGAAGCGAGATTTCCATACGAAGAATATAGAAACTTTCTTCATGTAGCTATTCGACCTTATTTCGCTGTTTTATTCATCACTGTGCTTGTGATCCTCTTTGGGTTCAGACTTTTCTTTAGAGGAGCAATTTGGAATCCTCTAAAGAATTTATTAATTGGAATTGGAAAAGTTAACCAAGGAGACCTAAATACAAAAATCCAAGTTCGTATCCAAGATGAGATCGGTTTTCTTACTGATTCATTCAATGGAATGGTAAGCTCAATACGAGAAGCAAGAACTGCTCTATCTGTATATGCGGATACGTTAGAAGATCAGGTTAAAGATAGAACTTCTAGACTTACCAAATTATTGGAACAACAACAAGGAGATTATTTTTTAACATCCCTTCTTCTTAAACCTTTCGGAATAGAGACAATTCGAAACGGAAAAGTATTCGTAGAATCATTTACTCGCCAGAAAAAACAATTCGTCTTCAAAGAACAAAACCATGAGATCGGTGGAGATCTCTGCATGTCTACAAGCCTCAAGATAGGAGGAACAAATTGTACTGTATTCATGAACGCAGATGCGATGGGTAAATCTATCCAAGGTGCGGGAGGTGCAATCGTTTTAGGTTCTGTATTCGGTGCCATCTTAAACAGGACCAGACTATTCGAAGATAAATCTTTAGAGTTCAGTCCGCAACGCTGGTTGAGATCTGCTTTTTTAGAACTTTCTAAAGTGTTTGAAATTTTCGAAGGAAGTATGTTAGTCACTGCAGTTCTTGGAGTAATCGAAGAATCTACAGGCAGAACATATATAGTAAACGCAGAGCACCCTTCTCCCATTTTATACAGGAATGGAAAGGCAAGCCTGATCCCAACTAAACATTTTTTCAATCGTATAGGATTACCTTTCGATCCTTCTTCGATATTTACAGTTCAATCTTTTCAACTTAAGAGTGGAGATTGTTTGTTTATAGGCTCTGACGGTAAAGACGATCTAATCGTCGGCATCAGAGAAGATGGCAGCAAAGAGATCAACGAAAACCAAGAAGCATTTTTATCAAGGATAGAAGAAGCGAAAGGAGATCTACACAAGATCTACCAAGACATGGAAGAATATCTCACCGACGATATTTCCTTTTTAAAGATAGAATACTCATATTCCAAAGAGCCGCTTAAAACAAACGGACAATCTACAAGATTAGTATCAAAAGAAATAAATTAAAAACAATAAGGAGAAAAAAATGCAAAGTGGATTTTTACTGGAGATAGTTCTTCCGATCTCACTTTTTATAATCATGTTCGGGATGGGACTGTCTTTGACATTCAAAGATTTCGAGAGAGTGGCTTTATTTCCTAAAGCTGTACTAGTTGGACTTTTAGCACAACTTTTACTATTACCGTTTTTAGGATTTATGGTAGCTACAATGTTCCATCTGGAGCCGCTACTTGCAGTTGGACTAATGGTATTGTCCTGCTGCCCTTCTGGCCCGACTTCGAACATGTATTCGTATCTATTCAAAGGTGATGTAGCTCTATCGGTGACGTTAACCGCTCTAATCAGCGTGATCAAACCTTTCACTCTTCCCTTTTTAACTTACTATTCGATGGTATATTTTATGGGAGAAGGAAAAACAATAGATCTTCCTATTCTTAAAACTATACTGCAACTTTTTGTAATTACTGTTCTTCCTGTTGGGATTGGAATGGTCGTAAAAAATTATTCTCCAAAATTTGCAGAAGCTTGCGAGAAACCTGTTAAAATTTTTTCGATGATCATTCTATTCGCGATCATCGCAGGTTTAGTAAAACAAAATTGGGAAAAGATGTGGGGATTTTTTGCTCAAAGTGGAGCTGCTGCTTTAACTATGAATTGTATCTGCATTAGTCTTGGATTTTTACTCGGACTACTTTTACGTTTGAGCAGAACCCAAGCAGTTACAATTGCTTTCGAATTAGGGATCCAAAATGGAACCACTGCACTCCTGGTAACTGGGACCATTCTACAAGTTCCTACAATGACAGTTGTTCCTATTACTTATAGCCTTCTAATGTTCGTGACTGCACTAGTATTCGGACTATTTATATTAAGGAATAGAAGATCCATTTTGGACCATCCTTCTTTAGAAAGTGTAAGTTAAGTTTTAACGATAAAAAAACCCCGAAAGGCTCTCTCCTTCGGGGTTTTGATTTTAGAATTAAGCTTTATATCTTTCAATCAACATGGAACCTGCAATACCTCCATGAGCGCATGCAGTGAGTAACACTTTATTCGCCTTAGGATCTTCTTGCAAATCCATGATCGCGTTATTCACCAAACGAACTCCCGTGGCTCCAAATGGATGACCAATTGCGATAGATCCGCCATTAGGATTGATCTTCTTCTCATCAAATTTTTTCTCCCAATCCCAACCTGTATCCATTTTTAATTGTTCCATAGCAGCAACTGCGGTAGAAGCATAAGCCTCATGGATCTCAACATAATCCATGTCTTCTAATTTTAATTGTAGGTCTGCAAGCAAACCTTCTGTGGCAACAGCTTGTCCAAGTCCCATTAAATTTGGATGAACACCTTTCATTCTCCAACCAGAAAGTAATCCCTCTATCTTTAAACCGAGAGCTTTTGCTTTTTCGACAGTGGTGATGATCACACCTGCGGCTCCGTCAGAACGAGGACTTGCATTGAAGATAGAAACTGTTGGTCCATGAGTTTTCTTCAGATCTTTACCGTATTTTTTCTTAAAGTCCTCAAATTTACTTTGAGGATTATCAAAAAGAAGCATCGCTCTTCCCATACGACTTGGATTTTCTACGAGACCTTTTCTGAGTTCTACTGCCTCGTCTATTTTCAGTGTATTGCCTTCTTGGTCTTTTACAGGAATGATGAATGGTTCGTATCTTCCTTCCATTGAAGCCTCGTAAGTACGTTTGAATGATTCGAATGCGACCTTATCAGTGATTTCTCTAGATAATTCGTAATTCTGGGCGAGAATTTCTGCAGTTACCTGCATTCCATAGGAGTTTTCTCCATCATCTAAACCGTCTTCCAGAGTATCTCTAAGTTCAACCCCTTCCGGGAAGTTATCAGGCATAAGTTTATTCAATTTTTCTAATGATCCGGATTTCTTATTCAGGCGGGCATTTTTTATGATAAAAGGCATGTCGGTCTGGGATTCTTCTCCGATTACAAGAAATACTTCTCCTTCTCCCAATATAATCCGTCTCGCTGCTTCAGAAATAGCCTCCAATCCGGACACACAGTTATTGGACAAAGTGATAGAAGGAATTTCATCTCTAAGTCCGATCAGATTTGCGATTACTCGAGCTGGATTCGGAGAACTTGGAAAGCCCTCTCCTACTACGATACCATCTATGTCCTCTTTTTTGATCCCACTTTTTTGGATAATACTCTCCGCTACTATCTTACCCAAATGATGAGCAGGATAAGCTCCTAATCCTTTTGCGATTTGTGCGAATGGAGTTCTTAAAGGTGTGCAAATTGCGAGTTTAGTTTCGAGTTTCATCGTTTTTCTCCCGATTCAGTTCCGAAAATTTTTCATTGGTGCATATACACTATTTAGACCACAAAAACTATAACATTGAAAGCAAAATATTTTGAGGCAACGTATATAAAGTATTTAAGTATATAAACGAAAGATTAAAAATAAAAGTATAAGAGAAAGAATATAGAGTCGAAGACATAAAAAAGCCCCGAAGAAGTTTCCCTCTTCAGGGCTTAAACAATTCGAGATATTAAGAATTAACCTTCGAATCTTTCGATGAGCATAGCGCCTGCAATTCCACCGTGAGCACAAGCAGTAAGAACCACTTTTTTAGCTTTAGGGTCGTCTTGAAGGTCCATGATCGCATTGCTCACCAAACGGATACCAGTAGCTCCGAATGGGTGACCGATAGCGATAGATCCACCGTTAGGGTTGATCTTTTTCTCGTCGAATTTTTGCTCCCATTTCCAACCGGTATCTTTTTCGATTTGAACAAGAGCCGCAACTGCAGTAGCTGCAAATGCTTCGTGGATCTCTACGTAGTCTACGTCTTCGATCTTAACTCCGGTGTCTTTAAGAAGTGCTTCGGTAGCATAAGCTTGCCCGATTCCCATTAAGTTAGGATCAACACCATACATTTTCCATCCGGAAAGAACTGCTTCGATCTTTAATCCAAGAGCTTTTGCTTTTTCAACAGTAGTTAAGATAACACCAGCTGCTCCATCAGAACGAGGGCTCGCGTTAAAGATAGAAACGGTTGGTCCGTGAGATTTTTTAAGATATTTGGAATATTTAGTTTTGAACTCATCAAATTTCATTTGAGGATTTTCAAAAAGAAGCATTGCTCTTCCCATACGGCTTGGGTTTTCTACAAGTCCTTCACGAAGTCCAACTGCCTCATCAATAGTAAGTTCAGTTCCATCTTCGTCTTTCATTGGGATGATGAATGGAGCGTATTTTCCTGCTTTAGAAGCTTCTAATGCTCTTTTGAAAGATTCGAAAGCTAGTTTATCAGTGATCTCACGAGAAAGTTCGTAGTTCTGAGCAAGGATCTCAGCAGTTACTTGCATTCCGTAAGAAGTTTCTCCGTCACCAAGTCCGTCCTCAAGAGTGTCTCTAAGTTCAACACCTTCTGGAAGATTGTCAGGAAGAAGTTTTTTCAGTTTATCCAAAGAGCCTGCTTTCTTGTTCAATCTTGCGTTTTTCACAACGAAAGGCATAGAAGTTTGGGATTCTTCTCCGATTACTAAGAAAAGTTCACCTTCTCCAAGAATAATACGGCGAGCTGCTTCTGAAAGAGCTTCAATTCCAGATACACAGTTATTAGAAACAGTGATCGAAGGAACTTCGTCTCTGAGTCCGATTAGGTTAGCGATCACTCTCGCGGAGTTCGGAGCGTTAGAGAAACCTTCTCCAACTACGATTCCGTCGATTTGATCTTTTTTAACTCCACTCTTTGCAATAATGTCTTCAGCCACTATACGACCTAGGTGATGGCCAGGATAGGGTCCTAAAGCTTTCGCAATCTGAGCGAAGGGAGTTCTTCTTGGCGTACAAATCGCCAATTTTTGATCGAGTTTCATTGTCTTTCTCCAGACCTTTTATTTGATATGTTCATTAGAATAAGATAATATTTCATTTGGAGGCCCCCTCAGAAAATTCGGTGACCCTTGCGAATATTTTCAGCAAATCCTCTCCAGGTTTTTTAGGTCTGGACTTGCTTACAGATACTACGAGTAGATCATCCATGGATTCTGCCAGGATCTCTCCAGTTTCAGAGTCGCTGACCTCTTGTCTCATACGGCTCCAAATTTTATCAAAACTATGAATCCAAGTTTGTATCTTAGCTCTTCTTCCTGCAGCGAGAGGTTTACGATAACGTATTTTTCCGCCCATATAGAAAAGTGTGGTGTCCATAGCGACTAGATCCTCTAGGCTAAGTCCACATTCTGCAGTAAAATTCCAGCGACCTTCTTCCAATAGTCTCCAATAATGAGAAGGATTATAGTCACCGAATGGATTTCTTTCGCAGAAAAAAAGATCTCTTACTGCAAGTGTGCGCTCGCAAGCACCTGAAAAAGAAGGTATAGATTCGAATGAAGAGATTAATTCTTCGGAAGGATCTTGAGCTGCGATAAGCTGGAAAGGTTTTCCGTCTTTCTCTGTTCTTGCTAATGTTCTGATCTCTGCGGCAACTTTTCCGTTTGGATCCAAAACTTCTTGGGAGAAGGACAATAGGCCATCTTGGCCAGAGCGATAACTAGTGCGTACGGATAATTCAGTGTTTTCCATTTGTTGGGCAAGAAAACGTATATCTGCCCCGACGGTTTGTAATCGAACTGATTCTTCGATCATTCTTTTCCAAGAATAACCCGCTTCTTCTAAGATACGATATCTATCCCCTAGACAAGAGTCTTCGTAAGTCCTGCTAGTGGTATGTCTTTGTGTATCTAGATCCGAAAATCTTGTTCTGACTTGTTCTTTTTCCGTTACCGACATTTTGAACCGTCCTGACAATAGCTTAGACCCCTGGGAAATCGGGGCAATAAAAAAATACAGAACGTTCGTTCTGGTTTTTTATACGCTAAACCCAAATTCTATTGACGAAACGAGGTTTTTAGGGCAATACTGAAAAAATAACGTATTTAAGCACATGACCGCTCAGAGAAAAAAAAGAGATTCCGGGGCCAGTGTCCGAGAAAGAATTCTAGATACTGCGACAGATCTTTTCTACAAACAAGGATTCTCCAATACCGGAATGAGACAGATTATCCAAGAATCGGGCTCAGTCGCTGCGAGTCTTTACGATCATTTTCCATCTAAAAAAGAACTAGGGATCGCTTACCTCGCTCGTCAGGAAGAAAAGACTCTTTCTGATCTCGCTTCTCTTATGGAAAGATATCCAGAGGTCCAAGAATTTTTAAGAGCTTGGGTAATCTTGAAAGAGAGACAGATCCGCCATCATGAATTTTTCGGAGATCCGTTTGCAGGTTTTGCAAATCAAGTCATGGATGCGGATCCTGAATATACAGAATTTTTAAAAGGTATCGCTGAGAAATGGACTAAGATGATCCGAGATTATCTAAGTCGTGCGGTTGCTTCCGGACAATTTTCCAGAAACATGGACATTCAATACACTTCTAGAAGAGTATTGATGGCTTACCACGGTTCCATCACTCTTTGGAGAATGACAAAAGATCTACGTTATATCCGAGAGATGGAAGATAGTCTGAGAGAAATTTTCGACGAATACACTGCTAAATAGATCTCCCAATTTGAATATTTTTTCCCAAAAACTGTCTGAAAAGTAAAAAGCATCGGTTATACTTGTTCTACATGGGCAGGTAATATTATGAAGCTTACGATCGTAAAGGAATCTACCTCATTTAGGATATTCTTACTTTTATTCTTTTTGCAATCTTCTCTTTTGAATATAAATTGCTCTGAAAAAGCGAATAACGGTGAACCAGCTACTGGATGCCTTATTTATAAAATATACAATATGTCCTGTCCCGGATGTAAATTGGACCTTTCATTCAATTCATCCAGCTCTTCTTTTTCCACGACTGCGGCACTTAAAAATCCTAGCTATGGTTTTTCTCAACCTTGGAGCTCGAGTTCATCCGAAAAGATCTCCATCTCTTTCCCTAGTTCGGAAGGAACAATGGTCCTAAGCCAGGGTTTGGTGTTCGAATATACTGATAGCTCAGGTACTGTTTACGAAAACTTCGATGATGGTTTTCAGTTGGAACAAAGTGTTCCTGAACCAAATAATCTCCCCTTAACTCTTTACGATTATTGGGTTTCCGGAACTTTTAGCGGACAACTTAGAAATAAAGCAAATTCTGGAGATATCCGAAATGCTTCTGGAACCATACAAAACCTTTTGTCCGACTATAGCCCGCATATGTCCTGCAGTATATAAACGATTCTGTATATATTCACTTCCGGGCTTTGGATCCAAATTTGATCTTAGATGCAGATCTATTTTTTTGAGGTTCTTCGATCACATCCTTTAATTCTGTTTTTTCTGCATGCAAAAGTTTTAAAGGACTGTCCACAGTTACCCTACAATCTTGCATATGAGTTGCGGAGAAGTTCGTAACCGCTAACATCATCTGAGTCCAAGCAGTCATAGTTTCCGGATTTCTTTTTGCACTTTGTAATCCGTAAAGGATAGGATCTTTCATCTTATCCATCAGATTGCAGGAAGGAAAATAAACTCCAGCTCCCTTCTTTAAAAATCTAGAAACTGGAATAAAAAGAAAATTTCTGATATGACTCGGCTTTCCTTTAGAAGCTTCTGCGAATTTCAGATATAGGAT
This sequence comes from Leptospira koniambonensis, assembly GCF_004769555.1. Classification (NCBI taxonomy): domain Bacteria; kingdom Pseudomonadati; phylum Spirochaetota; class Leptospiria; order Leptospirales; family Leptospiraceae; genus Leptospira; species Leptospira koniambonensis. The sequence goes on from NZ_RQFY01000004.1 coordinate 155,146, forward strand.
TAAATTTTTCTCTGCAAGAGTTTCTGCCTCTTTTACCGAAGCAGGATTTTTCCTTAAAATAGAAGAGGATTTTGCAAATCCCCTTTCTATTTCGTGGCGAATATGACGAGCACATAGATGCTGGATCATCTCCCAACCACCAAGTACGACCGCTTGGGGACGATAATAAGCTATAGAGTCATCACCTTCCAGATAGAAATGCCTTCCTTCTTTCTGGTTCAAATCATAATATAAATCTCCGATGATCACACTATTAGAAGCATGTTCTTCGGCAGAATGCCTCAATTCATCCAAAGCGACTGCATCCGTCAAAGGAACAAAAGAATCACTTCCTGCCAAAAAGTCCAAACAACTCCCGATAAATTCGTGGTGTTCACTGTGCTCCTGGTATGCGATTACTTGAGGAGAATTGCAGGAGATTAGAAAAAATAAACTATATAGAAAAAAGAACAAGATGCGAGCCATAATCTGATCGAGAGAGTGTTTCACATTCCTCGAATTTTGTCGGTCAAAATCTTAGATCCAGTTCTATAAATATTCGGGTTTAGATTGATTATAAATCGGGTTTTGCGGCAGTAATTCTTTGATCAACCTTCTTCCAAAAAAATCCCTCAGTTGGGATATTTCTTTCCAAAAAATTATGTTTGAAAATTAATAAAGAACGTTATTGTTTCTTTCGTGGATCTGATTAAGATATTTTCATCTTCCCATAATTTAATAAATGAATTTATTCGATTCGGAATATTTTCTCTGTTATTCTTCTTACAATGTTCTTTATTACCTTTTGATTTTTTGGGTCCGGAAAGCAGCAGCACCGATGGATACAGCTCGCCTTGTTTAGCATTCAAATTATATAATACTACTTGTCCAAACTGCAGATTGAATATAGAAGTAGGTTCGGACACTATTAGTTTGTTCACAAAAAATTCCATAGAATATCCATATACTAATTCTCCGAGAAACACCTCCAATTCTCCAACCACTCCTCAGCATTGGGCATCGAATCATTCTGAATACGTTTATATAGAGATGCCTTCTCCTTCGGGCATTATGGTCCTAAGTCAAGGTCTCATTTTTGAATTTACAGATTCTAATTCTAAAGTGTATGAAAATTTTGATGATGGTTTTCAATTAGATCAGACTCTCTTTTTCCCAAACTATTCTGATTCTGGGATTTCAGGAACAATCTCTGGACAACTTAGGAATAAATCCGATTTTTCGGAGACTATCAACGTAAATGGTTCAGTCGTAAATTTTACGTCAGATTATAGCTATATATCCTGTTCTAATGGAGTGTGAGCTTAATAAATTCTCAGACAGGATATTTTCCGCTGGAAATAAATAATTATTAATTAACTCTTCACCACTCATGAAAGATAAACCTGGTGTTTTCAAAAGGCTCCGTTACCATTTCGATAATTTTATGTCTAGGGGAGGAGGTTCTGTATTTGCGGCACTAATGACCCTATTCTTAGGAGCATTTGTATTCTTATCTTTAGTGCGAATACTTGGTACATTCTTATTTCCGGATGAATCAATTAAAGAATCCGGAGATTTTTTATGGAGAGTGTTCCTACAGATCTCTGACGCGGGAGCAGTTGCAGAAGATGGGGAATCTAATTGGTTCAATAAGGTTGCAGGCATCTTAAGTGTATTCTCCGGTTTAGTTTTATTCTCCAGCTTAGTTGCATTTATCACAAACCAATTCGACCAGAAAATACAAGAACTCAGAAAAGGTAAAAGTGAAGTTTTAGAATCGAATCATACTCTGATCTTAGGATTTGGAATACGGACCATTGAAATATTAAGGGAATTGATAGAAGCAAATTCTTCTGAATCCAAAAAGGCAGCTGTTATACTTGCAGACCAAGATAAAGAAGAAATGGACGATTTCCTTTCTGAAAATCTGGAAGATACTAAAACCACAAAAATTATCACAAGATCCGGACTACCTTCTCATCTTAATTCCCTAAAAAAAGTAAACGCTTCTAAAGCAAAAAGTATTATCATACTAAATCCTTCAGGCTCTGAAGAATCAGAAGAAGGTAAATCTATAGGGGATGCAAAAGTATTAAAGTCCATTATGGCTCTTGTTGCATTAAATGGAGAATCTGGACTTCCCCCAATCGTTGCAGAACTCCATGGATTAGAAAATCGAAATATTGCTTCTGATCTTTCTGAATCTGTTCAGGTTATGGATGAAAGAAGTATTCTTTCTAAATTACTTGTACAAACTTCCAGGACATCCGGTCTTGCGATCGTGTATTCAAATTTAGTAGGTTTTGAAGGAAATGAGATTTATTTTTATAAACCTAAGAATGGTTGGAGAGGTTTAAATTTCTCTGAAATTTCATTTAGATTTAAGGAATCAGTTCCATTGGGTTTTAGAAAAATTAATGGAGAGATCATTTTAAATCCAGACCCTGAGTATTCTCCTGAAAATGAAGAAGATGCGATCATTCTTGCTGAAGACGATTCTAAGATAAAATTCGATGAAAGACCTGTAGTTGTGAACGCCGCACTTTCTTATCCAAATACTAGTTTATCTAGGCCTATCGATAAACAATTGATCGTAGGTTGGAATTCCAAAAGTAAGATTATAGTGGATGAATATGCAAAATTTTCCTCTCCCGATTCCGAAATTGATCTTTTAATCCATGAATCCAACGAAGAGATCAAATCTGCACTTGCAAAACTCAAAACAAAATATCCTCAGATCAAACTCAGATCATTGATCGCAAATCTTTCCCAAGAAGGTATCTTGGAAAAACTTTCTCCGGAACAGTATGATTCCGTAATATTCTTAGCAGAGGAGAAGGAGAATATTGAAGAAGTAGATGCAAGAACCATTTCTCTTTTATTAAGATTCCGCCAATATTTTAAGAAAAAAGAGCTGGCAGGTGCTAAAAAAGCGGAAACACAGTTAATCACAGAAATTATGAATTCTGAAAATACTGAATTAGTTTTGGAAACTGGAGTGAAAGACTTTTTGATCTCTAACCAATTTGTTTCTAAAATGATGGCCCAAGTTTCCCAAGAGCCTGACGTGATGAGAGTATATGATAGTTTATTTGATCCGGATGGAAGCGAGATCTATCTCAAACCCGCATTTTTATATTTCGAAGACTTTCCAAAACGTGTAAATTTTGCAGAATGTATGTTAGCAGCCCAACAAAGAAAGGAAACCTGCTTTGGAGTCAGGATTGTTTCACAAGAAACAGATGAATCCAAAGGTTACGGTGTATATCTGATCCCTGACAAATTGGAATATTTTACCCTACATGAATCTGATTCTTTGATCGTTTTGTCAGAAGATCAATCTTAGTTTATTTCGTCTCTTCTTACATAAAGTGGGAGAAATACTTTGAGACTAAGAATTCTTCAGGTCATAATTTATATTCTAATTTTTGCTTCTGCGTTTTATGCGCAGGGTCAAGCGCCGAAAGTGGATTTAGCAAATGGTTTTAGTTCTCCCAAATTCATTTTATCAAATTGGAAAACTGCTCCTTCTAGTTGGGAAGAATTGGACAAATTTCCGTTCCCGACCGAGAAAGATTTTGCATTAAAAATTCCAAATGCTGTTGGATACTATACTGGTCCTGATGGAGGAACTGTCTACCAGTGGAGCCCTGGAGTTTATAAATGGGATCTAAAAGATGGAACTAGTTTTATGCATAGATCCTCGGAAGAATGGGGGTTAGACAAAGGGGATTTTAAGATCTATTCTTGGCCTAAAAAATGCCCGAACTGCCCATCGGAGCAAGTGTTTACATTTCCGGACAAATCCCAAATCACAGCTTCTTTTTATACTGTTGCAGGCAAGTTAGAATTTTTGTATGAGAATCCTGCAGAAAAAAAATTCTTCAGATTCACTAAACCAGGACGATACGGAAAACTTTCAGAAGAGAAAGATCGTTTTTATTTCGAGTTCGAACCTAAAAATTCTCTTTTCGTTCATGCATTTACAGAATCCAGAACAACTAAAGATTTTTTCAAAAAAGCGGAGAATGATTTTGATTTGGTACCTTCTTCCAAGATACTCGTGGCTTTCTTTCAGGACGCAAAGTCTTTTAGAGAATTTAATAATCTAGCCGGGATCGCGTGTAGTGGAGGTAGAGGTGGAATTTATGGGATCAGTTTCTGCGATCCAAGTTCCGACATGATCCCAGAAGACTCAGATCAGGATATCAGAAGACATCAATATTCTACCCAACCCACTCATATGATCTATCATGAGATCACCCACCATATGCAGCAAATCAGATGTAATACGATCCGAACTGGAAAAAGCCAACCTCCAATTGTTCAACCAGCTTGGCTTGTAGAAGGTCACGCAGAATTTATAGCTCAATATGGTTGGCCAAAGTATAAAGGAACTAAATATAGAGAATATTATGAAAATTTTATACTCAAAAAAAGTAAGTTACAGTTAGAAAGATCAGATCCTTATCTTGCAGGATTTTTGGCCATGGATTTCATTTCTCAAAAATATGGGAATTCTAAGGTTAAAGATATCTGGGATAAAACCTGCGAGGGAGAAAGTATAGACTCCGCATTAAAATCTACGCTTAATTCAAATGTTTCCAAATTACAGTCCGATCTATTAAACTATCTGGATTCCGGATCAAAAGATCTTCCTGCAAAATTTTTGGAATGGGAAATCATTGGAACTATTACATTACCTTTTACTTCTTCGGAAGCTTCTTCTTTTAAAACGGAAGAGATTGCGGACTTAACGAATATTACTGATCCTTCTTCCATACCTGATATTAGGATCCCTTTTTCTTTGAAGATAGAATCTTTAAAAGGTAAGGTAGAAGGTGTGTTCCAATCTTCTAGAAAAGAAAGAGTTTATCTTTTTAAGAACGGAACCTATAGATTCGAAACTCCGAAGTATCAGGTGAATGTTTTCCCAGATGGAACTACAAGTTTTACTTCTGAAAAAAATTTGATTACTGTTTGGGCAAACGGAACAAGGAAATGGGACTCCGGCGGAAAAACTCTTACGTATTTTCCGCCGAAATAATAAAGAAGTTTAACGTTTCTTCTTAGGTTTTGCTTTTTTAGGAGCAGTCTTAGCTACTTTCTTTTTAGCAGGACTTGTTTTTTTAGTCGCAGTTGTTTTAGTAGAAACTTTTTTGGAAGGAGCAGATGCGACTGTTTCCTTCTTCATATCTTCCTTAACAGCTGGTTTTTGTTTGATTGGAAGAGGCTCCTTCTTCTCTTCTGACGTAACTAAAGAGCCAAGGCATTCTATTCCTAGTGGTCCTAAATATAAATTCAAATGTCCGTATTCAGGGATCTCTACATCATCAAAATGACCTAAGGTAGCACTTTCCCAAGGACGGACGATACCTTCTCCCTTTGTAAACACTGCTTGTACATTATGAAATTTTGAATAAGTTTCTACAACTTCCTTCACTAATTTGGATCCAGGCATCATCTGCCAGGTGCAAGGAAAGATTGGAGCGAGGTAAGCCATATAAGTTCCGTGCATAGGAGATCCTACCACGAATATTTTTCTGACTCTATCTCTTCCTTTATAACTTAAACCTGCAGCGATCAGTCCTCCCATGGAGTGACAGATCAAATAACAATCTTTAATATTCTTCTCTATTAAGAAATTCTCAAGTATCTTACTCTTTTTACGGATATTTCCAGTTTGAAATCCAAGTGGAACCACATAGACAGGATGCCCAAGAGAGATTAGATGTTTGCGCATCGCAGTCCAAGTCAGACCTCTTCCTAAAAATCCAGAAACACATACGATAGGGCGTTTATATCCCTCAGTATGATCCGGAAGTTCTATAAAGATCCCCAGGATATGACAGAAAAAATAATATATATGGTGATAGATCTCGGCTAAATGTTGTACGATTACAGGACGGATATTCCCTTTTTCGGGAAGGTAAGTAAGATGGTCTCTCTTCATTCTGTTTCTGCCGCGGGCGAATATCCCGCCCTACGGTAGAATCCATTCTCAGCCCCGAGGCGCAAACAGAATTTTATGTCATTCTGCTCTATGAAATATAGGAGAATGTCATTTTGTTTTGGCCTCATATTCTGCAAAAAAATCGCATAATTCTTTATGAGAATACTGATGATCCGCATAGGTAAATGTGCCGGAGTTCTTTATTTCAAGTGCAGCCTGTCGGATGAGATGAAAACAAGCTCTAGCAAGACTTCCGCCTATACTAATTCTTCGGACTCCAAGAGATCTTAGCTCTTCAACTGTAAGTTGATTATGACTTAAACCCATTACTACATTCAATGGGCCATTGATAGAATTTACCAATGTACCTATCGTTTTAGGATCTCCGATCCCTGGTATAAAAAGACAATCTGCTCCTGCTTCTCTATAGGAATTACAACGGGTGATTGCTTCTTCCATTGCGCTAGGATGATTTGTTAAGAATGCATCTGTTCTTGCGGTAAGAGTAAAAGGAATACCGCTTTGATCTGCGATCTTTCTGATCGCAGAAATTCTTTCCGTAGCTAGTTTGATATCTAACAAAGGAGAGGAAGGATCTCCACTTAGATCTTCTATATTACAACCAACCACTCCAATCCCAATCGCTTGTTTTATAGTTTCTGCTGCTTGAGAAGGTTGTATCGCATAGCCGCCTTCCAGGTCTGCGCTTACTGGAATTCCCACCGAATCCACAATCGATTTTACTTCGGCAAGCATGTCTTCTTTACTCATGATCTGGTGATCTGGTAACCCGGCTGCAAAAGCGATACCGGCACTCGTAGTCCCTATTGCAGAATATCCTGCACCTGCCAGCATGCGAGCGCTTCCCGCGTCCCATGCATTAGGCATCACAAAGATATCTTTAGAATGTAGGTTTCGAAATATTTCACCTAATCTGTTTTGTTCAGAAGCCATGCTTTCCTTTGAATATTAATCTTTTTTAAACTTTAAAGAAGCTGAATTGATACAGTATCTTAACCCAGTAGGTTCTGGACCATCAGGGAATACATGCCCTAAATGTCCTCCACATCTGGCACACATAACTTCTGTGCGGGTCATTCCATGACTATTATCTGTTTCGGATTGAACAGATTTGTCTGCTGCTGGTTTATAAAAAGAAGGCCAGCCGCTTCCTGATTCATATTTTGTATCCGAGTTGAATAATTCAGCGCCGCAGGCAGCACAAAGATATTTTCCTTTATCTTTATTATAATAATATTCTCCGGTAAATGCTCTTTCTGTCCCTTTTTCTCTAATGATCCTATATTGATCCGCACTAAGGACTTTTTTCCATTCTTCTTCTGACTTTTGGACTTCGTATTTCATCTTACCTCCCTTTTTCTCTTTTGGAGCTCCTTCAGATTCGGAACATCCTGACAAAACGATCCCTAATAAATATAAAAAACCGATACTTAGTCCGATTTTATTCATGGTTCTATTCCTCGGCTGATACTTCGGTTTCTTCCCGAAAAGGTTACTTTTAAACCATGGTCTTGAAGAGTTTAATATTCTGTTGTTCGAGTTGTAAAGCTCAAACATTATTCCAAACACCTGTTCGGTTCATTATCCTTTGTTCGTATTACAAACCAACGCCACTCTTCAAAAAGTTAAGCAATCACGTAATACTTGACACAAGCATAATAAAGCAGTACACCTAAGGCCTTAAGCGACAGGGAGCATACAAATGATTCAAGGAAACTATTTCCAGGATAATACCGACTTACAAACTCATTTTGATAATCTTATAGATTGGAAGGAGATCGTAGCAGCATACGAAGGCGACTTCCATGATGCAGCTAAATATAAGCAGACTAACGACGACAGATTTGCATATGCACCTTCTACGGTGCAAGAAGCGATAGATTATTATAAATCTACTGTGGATGCATTGGGAGAAATTATGGGGGACTTTGTGGCTCCTCGTAGTAAGGAAATGGACCAAACAGGTTTAAAATACGAGAATGGAAAAGTCACATTCCCAAAAGCACAAGAAGAATGTTATAAAACCTTAAAGGATGCAGGCCTTATGCCTATCTCCATCTCCCGACAATATGGAGGTTTAGGTTTACCTGCAACTGTTCAATCCATTATGTGTGAGATAGCTGCCAGGGCAGATGCAGCATTTTGTCTAGCATACGGAAATATTAATATAGTTGAGATCATGGAAAGATTTGCTTCGGAAGAGATGTGTAATGAATGGTTACCTCAAATCGCTGCAGGAAAATTCAGCGCTGCCATGGCTTTAACAGAACCTAATTACGGTTCAGATCTTCCAAATGTGCAAACTAGGGCCACCCAAGACGCTGACGGGACTTGGAAAATTAACGGAGCAAAACGTTTTATCACTCACGCCTGTGGTTATGTGGATTCCCCTTCTGTAATTCTTACATTAGCGAGAACAGGAAGCCCTGAAAGTGGAGCAAGAGGCCTTTCTTTCTTCTTAGTAGAAGGTAAAGACGTTCACGTAGCAGGAATCGAACATAAAATGGGATTACATTGTTCTCCTACCTGCGAAGTAGTTTTTGAAAATTCTCCAGGATTACTGATCGGAAAAACTGGTTATGGTCTTGTGAAATATTCTATGGGAATGATGAATGCTGCAAGGCTTACAATCGCAACCCAATCTTTAGGAATTGGAACTGCTGCTTATTTCGAAGCAAAAAAATATGCTTCTGAAAGGATACAATTCGGCAAACCAATAGAGAAGATACCAGCAGTCCGAAAAATTTTGGACAAGATGGAAAGAGAAATTTTAGCCACAAGATGCCTAGTTTCAGAAACAGGAAGAGCAATCGATCTTTATCATTGGAGAAAAGAAAGAATGCTTAAAGAAGAAGGTAAGAGCGAGAGAGATGTAAACCAAGACGAAACAATCCGCCGTTGGGAAAAACTCGCAGACTTATTCACTCCAATGAGCAAATATTATGCTTCTGAAGGTTGTGTTGCTCTTGCGTCAGACGCAATCCAAATTCATGGAGGAAGCGGATACACTGAAGATTATGATGTAGCAAGGATCTACAGAGATAGCAGGATCACTACAATCTACGAAGGTACAACTCAACTACAGATCGTTGCTGCAATCGGAGGAGTTGTTTCTGGAATGTCAGCAAGTGGACAACTAAGAGCATACGCAGAAGAAGAAATGTCTAAATTTTCCCCTTCTACAGATCTTAGATCTCTTTGGGAAAAATTAGAACAAGCAGTTCATTCTTACAAATCAATAGCAGATGGTTTTACAAAAGACGAACTCGCTTTTGAAACCGTGGAGATTGCTGCAAGATTTGTAGCGGGAATGCTATTAGAAAAATCTATAGGCCAAGTGAATGGAGATCTGAAAAAACAGAGAACCAAACATTCAGAAGATTATAATATAGATTCTTTAGCTATTGCAGAAGGAAATCTATTACGTTTAGAAAGAGCAAACAGGCAAGCTGCTGCAGTTTAAAATATAGAACGGCCGGCAGTCGTCGGCCGTTTTTTTATTCTTCCTTTTTTTCTCCGGGAAGATGAGGAATTTCTCCAATCGCAACTCCAAGAGCAATACGATTCAAAGAATGTTGGTGTAACATTTTACGATAAGTGATCTCTGCATTTAACATCCCAATTCTAGATGCAATCGCTTCTATCCTGCTATTTCTACCCGAACGATAACCGCTTGCCTGGCTTTGAGAAGTTTCTTGGGCAGACACAAATGCCTTTTGGTAGATCGCTAATATCTTTTGAGAATTCTTAAAACTTTCGAAAGCATTACGGATTTCTTGGGTAGCTGTTCTTCTTGTTTGAGAAGCAGTTAATTTTGCCTGTTTTTTAGCAGAGTCCGCTGCTTTTAGATCTGCCATTTGTGAAAATGGAGTCAAAGGCATAGTGATCTGCAATTGAGCAGTAACATCCTTGGAATGTGTTTGGCCAGGATAAGGAAAAGAATAATAATTATTTAATGCGATTGTAGGAGCAAAACCCACCCAGGCCTTATCCTTTTGTGCTTCGGCCACCTTAACACTTTGGAAAGCAGAAAGAACATCATATCTTTTTGCTAAATATTCTTCGGCTGCCATACCTGTCGGGATCGGCTCTAATTCAGCTTTAAATCCTGCAACGGAGATAGGTTTTTCATAACCCACCATTGTAGCCAATGTGATACGCACCTGTTCTAATTGGAATTTTGCATCTGCAAGAACTGCTTCCGCATTGGATAAACTTGTTTCTGAATTTAGAAGATCAGATCTCATGATCCTTCCAACTGCATACATTCTTTTTCTTTCCTGTAAAGAGTCTTGGTTTAACTCGTACGCTTCTTGGGAAATTTTAACACTTTCTTCCAATTGCAAAAAGTTGAAGTAGGCTTGTGCGATCTCTAGATACATTCGGCCTGCTTCGTGTTTTGCTTCTAATCTTCTCTGTTCTGCCAAACTTTTGGAAGCTCTATAATCTTGGTAAGAAGCAAGTCCTGCAGATATTGGAATACTGAGTAATAAACGAGAACCCGCGCCCACTGTAGGAGGAAGATTACTTCCTGAACTGGAAGAGGGTAATAGAGAAAGAGGGTCTCCGCTTTGGATCGCCTTATATGTTTTATAATTATCTATAACGGAAGGCTGTTGTGTATGGCCAGGAACAGAATAGAATTTGTTAAACACATAAGAAAGAGTAGGCATAAAACCGGCGAATGCCTTGTCCTTCTGTGCCAAAGCCTGTTCAGTTGCCTCGTTCTTTAGAGCAATCCTTTCAGTTCTTTCTACCGCAAGAATATAAAGATCGTCCAGACCGAAAGTTTCTTTCGCGACTGTTTTCTCTACATCCTGGGTAGTAATCCCAGTGATATTTTTTAAACTTTCCTCTACTACCCCATCTGCGACTTTTACTTCCGGACTAGACGCACATTCCCAGAAGACTAAACAGGCAAGAATCGAGAGTATTATTTTTTTATAATTATTAAGAGTATCTACGTACTTCATCTTTCTCATTTTCCATAAGATAATAAGCGGCTGGAACTACAACCAAAGTGATCAATGTAGAAACGATCAAACCGCCTAAAATGGTGATCGCCATTGGGATCCTAGTTTCTGCTCCGGGTCCCAATGCCAAAGCGGGAGGAATAGCAGCCGCAATCGAAGAGAATGTTGTCATTAGCACAGGCCTTAAACGGACAGGGCAACCGATACGGATCGCATCCGCAATATTCTTCCCTTCACTTCTAACATGATTCACAAATTCCACCAGGAGAATTGAGTTCTTCTTCACAAGTCCTAAGAGCAAAATTAAGCCTATAAAACTATACATATTGAAGGATTGCCCAGCAATATAAAGAGCGATTAACGCGCCCGAAAAACTAAAAGGCATAGAAAGAAGAATATAAAAAGGCTGCTTCAAACTATTGAACTGACTCGCTAAGATCATAAAAGACATTATAATCCCCAAGATCAAAGCTCCAGACAAACTGGACTGTGATTCGGAAGCAGTTTTTGCAGAACCAGTAACTTCTACATGATAACCTTCCGGAAGCATTTCTCTTGCGATACGGATTGCTTCGTTGGTTGCCCAAGTTTGTCCTTTTTCCTTAGGTGGATTTCCGAAAATTTTAATGGATCTATCTCGGTTTACTCGAGTGATATTCTTAAGAGTATTTGTAGCTTGAAGGACCAAAACATCTTTCAATCGTACGATCTCTCCGTAAGTATTTCTAACACCTATATTCGGAATGATATCAGTGCTTTCTCCCTTGTCTTTGTCTATCTTGACCCTAACATCGAAACTTCTGCCATTCTCAGTAAAACGACTTACGTTACGTCCTCCCATTAAAGGTCCGATGGTATTTCCGATATTCGCCATACTCACACCACGAAGTGCTGCCGCTTCTCTGTTTGGAACAATTTTGACTTCTGGTTGTCCAGAAACATAATCAGTATCTATATCCAAAATCGTTTTAGAAGAATCTAATTTTTCTCGGATAGAATCTGAAAGTTTTGCGAGTGTGGCCCAATCAGGTCCTGTCAAAACCAATTCAACAGGATAACCCCTTCCCGCACTAAAACCTCTTTGAGAAAGATCTTGGACAGAAAATTTTGCTTCAGGCACAAGATCTTTCAGATCTTTTCTGAATTCCATAAAAACTTCAGACTGAGTGATCTCTCTTCCTGTCTTTTTACTCTTAGGACGCTTTCCCATGTCCTTCATGGTAACAAAGAACATACCTGTATTGGATTCAGTTCCTCCCATTCCGCCCACATTGCTCATATACTTTTCAACAATCGGACGAGAGCTGAGATAACCTTCTACCTTCTTCATTGCTTCATCTGTACGAATGATAGAAGAGCCAATCGGCATTTTTGCTCGGACAATAAATCTTCCCATGTCTTGAGGAGGAATGAACTCCTTCTTCAGTAAGAATAAAAAGATAATGGAGAATGCAAAAAATAGAACGGAAGAAACGATTACTGTTCCAGGTTTACGAATTACAAATTCTAAAACTTTTCCATAAACTCTTTCACAGAATTGAAGAAAGTGTTCTATGACTGGATCCATTCTTTTGAAAAAAGAAAAACGATCCGCGGCATTCTTAAGTTTAGAAAAGAGAGTATCCGCAGGTAAGGTAAACGGAGATTTGGATTTTTGTTTTTTCTGAGCCTCTTTACTTTCTTTATAACGAGAAGCTCTCATTGGAGTAAAACTCAATGCTTCAAAAAGAGAAAGTGCAACTGCTACGGAAACCGTAACTCCAAATTCCAAAAAGTAACGACCGATAATCCCGGACATAAACGCAACAGGAAGGAAGATTGCAATGATAGCAAGTGTCGCAGCTAATGCAGCAAATCTAATCTCAGATGCTCCATCTAACGATGCTTGAAACCAGGTTTTTCCAGATTCTCTATGCCTACTGATATTCTCCAACACCATAATTGCATCATCCACAACTATACCCGTCGCTAAAGAAAGACCAAGCAACGTAAATGTGTTTAACGTAAATCCAGCAAAATACAGGATTAAAAAAGTTCCCATTACGGAAGTAGGAATTGCAAGGAGAACGTTCCAAGTGCTGCTCCAATTTCCTAAGAACAATCTACACACAATCCCAGTAAGCACCGCAGAAAGTATAAGAGTAAAAACTAATTCATGAACTGAATCTCTAATAAAAGTAGTATTATCGTTAGAGACATTCAGTTCAAATCCAGGAGGAAGACTAGGTCTCAGCTCTTCTAATTTCTCCTTCACTAGATCGCCTACTTCTACAGCGTTTGCACCTTTGATCTTTTTGATCCCGAGACCAACAGCAGAAACTCCGTTAAATCTGGAAATTCTTCTGATCTCATCCAGACCATCTTCGATCTTAGCAACTTCTCTCAAGCGAACCGGACGGAACATCGCGGCTCCACTTCTGGAGTTTATATATATATTAGAAAATTGTTCTACAGTTGGAACATCTCCTACTGCTCTTAAGGAAACTTCGGAAAGTTTATTCTGCACTCTTCCAGAAGGAACTTCTATATTCTGTTCCGTTAATGTATTGATGATATCGTTTACAGTAAGTTCCACTCTAAAAAGTCGGATCGGATCCAAGAACACATTGATTGTGCGGTCTACATAACCGCCTAGTATAATCTCTCCTACTCCTGGAACTTCTTGGAACTTATCTTTGAGTCTGGTCTTAACGAAGACCATCTTCTCTTGGTCGCTTCTGTTCGGAGCAGTTAATGTAACCCAGATAATTGGTTGATCGTCTGGATTAGATTTCATGATGATCGCTGGATCCAGATCGTCCGGAAGTTTATTACTTACCTGTGCGATCTTAGTTTGGATCTCTTGGACTGCGACATCCACATCACGTTTGAGTTCCAACTCAACAGTGATCGTAGCAGAACCGTCTGTGGAAACAGAACGAACTTCTACCACACCCTGGACTGTCATTAAAACTTCTTCGATTGGATCGACTACGTCTGTCTCCATAACCTGAGCATTTGCTCCGGTTAAGTTGAGAGTAACGTTTACGATCGGGAAGTCCACGTCTGGCATCTGAGAAAGACCCATACGAGAGAAGCCGATACTTCCGAGCAGGATGATAGCTGCCATCATCATCCATGCAAAAATTGGATTGCGAATAGAAACCTCAGAAAGCTTCAAAGGAACCTCTTTCTATATATATTTGTAGGGAGGGATTTTTTGTTTAGTAATAGGACCTGTCTTTTTCGCCGAAGTGCCAGATTTTTTCTTGTCCGAAAGATCAGAAAAGTGTACTAAACAGAACTCATGTCGTTTCAATTATTGGATCCCGAAAAAGGAATATTTCTATCAGAAGCAGGTTCCACGAATACCATACTAAAAGGAAAGGAATTCCCACCAGGATCCTGGATCCTAGCGGATTTTCAATCTTCCGGAAGGGGAAGAAAAGGAAAAACCTGGAGCATACTGGGAGAAGAGCCTTTTATATTTTCAGGTAAATTCTCTTCGGATTCGAACCTATCTTCTCCAGGGCTATTCTCCTTGTATGTTGGAGTCGCGGTAGCAAAGGCGATTTTGTCAGTATATCCTTCTGCCAGTAAAAAAGATCTTAGGATCAAGTGGCCGAATGATATTTATTTAAATGGTAAAAAAGTTTGCGGCATACTGATCGAAACGGAGAAGGAAGGAGAAGTTTGGGATTGGATCCTAGGAATAGGCGCCAATCTGTATGGCATTGAAATTCCAGATTATCTGACTGATGCGGGATTTATCACTGATGATCAAAACGAAAAAGGAAGAAGAGCCAAATTTTTAGAAACATTACTTCCTCTTCTAAACGATGCAGTACTCGCAATTTCAGATGGAGACAAAAGAATAGAATTCATCAATGAAAAACTTCTTTGGAAGGGAGAAACAATTGCTTGGACAGAAAGCGGAGAACAAAAAACCGCAATATTGTTAGGAGTAAATGAAGAAGGAAAATTATTAGCCCGGACCTCGGTCGGAAACATGGTCGAATTCATTGACAGCCCCGAGGATTTCAGGTCCTTGGGATAGAATGATCCTAGTAATCGACGTTGGGAATACCAACACTGTCTTCGGTATTTATAAGAACGGTTCAAAAGAGCCAATTTTCCATAGAAGAACAGTTACTCGAAGAGATAGAACCTCTGATGAAATGGGACTTTATCTGAAGGGTTTCCTTCGAGAATTCGAAATAGATAGCAGCCAAATTGTTGGTGGAATCTATTCTTCTGTTGTTCCTACGTTGAATCCGATCTTAGAAAGAATGATACATGATTGGTTTCAGATAGAACCGATCAGAGTTCAGTATCAAATGAACCTTCCTTTCGGGATTAAATATCCAAGGCCTTTCGAAATAGGTGCTGATAGATTAGTAAACGCTGCTGCCGCAGTAAAGGATCATCCAGGAAAATCAATCATCATTGATTTAGGAACTGCTACAACATTCTGCGTAGTAGATGATACTCCTGATTATTTGGGAGGAGTGATTGCTCCAGGACTAAAAGGTTCCATGGATGCTTTGACAAGAAACACTGCTCAATTACCTCCGATCGTATTCCAAGCTCCTTCTAAAATATTAGGAGATTCTACTATAGAATCTATACAGGCAGGATTTTTCTTTGGATGGATAGGGCTGTTAGAAGGTATCATAAAAGAAGTAAAAGCCGCTCACGGAAATGATTATAGAGTGATCGGAACCGGTGGACTTGTAACTACCATTCACGCAGCAAATCCTAAAATTTTTGATAAGATAGAGCCTCTACTTACATTAAGGGGATTACAAATCTTATACGAAGATAATGCAAAATGAATCTTTTGATCGTAGGACTGGGAGGATTTTTGGGATCTGTTTGTAGATATATGATATCGCAAATGATCATCCCAAAAGAATCCGGACCATTTCCTCTTTCTACATTTGTAGTAAATATAGCGGGCTCTCTGCTAATAGGAATATTTTACGGACTATCCCAGGGAAAAATTTCAGAAGATATAAGATTGTTTGCAACAGTTGGGTTTTGCGGAGGATTTACAACCTTCTCCACATTTGCTTTGGAGAACCTAAAATTACTCCAATCAGGAAACTATTTTAGTTTTTTTGCATATATACTTCTGAGCACGACAATCTGTATCACTGCCGTGCTATTAGGTGTATATTTAAGTAAATAAGAAGAGACTGATCCTAAGGAAGTTTAATCTCTTTTTTAACTCCACCCTTAGATCCCTGTAATGTTTTAGTTTCGGGATTGATTTCAGAAAGGGAATCATATTCTACCTGGACTATAACCTTCCCAGTTTTATCGATCACGCCGTATTTTCCACCTTCGATAGTGGAATGCTCTCCATCACTAACTGACTTACAACCGTTACAAACGATCGAGAAACCTCCTGTGATCGGAAAAGCAAAATCATAATTTGCAGAAATCACCTTTTTACAAGAAGCATCGAAAAATCCAAATTTAGAATTTTCCACAAACCGAGCCAGACCCTCGGAAAAATAATCCGGACCATTATCATAAGTAAAAGCATTCAATAAGACTTTGTTTTCAGAATCTATACAGATCCATCCGCCTTTGCCAAAAGAAAAACCTACACCATTCTCATTAAAATCATAAGCGAGTGCATATTGAGGAGAGATTTGGACTTTTCCGTTCTGGTCTTTATAACCATAAACGCCATTCTCTTCGAAAGCAGTTAACTGTAATTTTTTAGAACAGAAAACAAACAGAGGCAAAAATGCCAAAATCACAAAGAGGTAAATTTTTCGATCCATAGATACTCCAATATATCATTTATTTCTAAAAGAGCCGCTCATCGCGAAACCTACATAAGCAGACGCAATAGCATCCCAAGAATCATCATGCCCAGTCAAATTTTCGAGACCCAAAAGGAGTTTTAAAGCAGCTTTAATATCTTTTTTGTCTGCCGTCCCGCTGCCTGTAGTTCCTTTTTTTATCTGGGAAGCGGTCGGTTCTACCAAAGGAATATTATGCTCTCCTAATGTAAGGAGAACAACTCCTCTCGCTTCATAAACTCTTGCAGCGGTCGTTCTATTCTTAGCAAAAAATAATTCTTCCACAGAAGCAAGGTCTGGATGATATTCATCCAAGATCGCGTCCAACTGTCTGCGAATAGCGATTAAATTGACAGGACTTTTTGTTCCGCTCGGAACTTCTATTGTCCCGTAAGTGAGAACATGAATTACAGATTTATCTTTCTGAAGAACGGAATAACCTAGACGATGGGAGCCAGGGTCTATTCCTAAAATTTTCACCAAAAAGACTTCCTTGAATTAAGTTTCTAAATAAGCTGTAGGAGTTCCTACATGAGCGAAAGGGGCGCCCCCTCCCTGGTTCGGGTGGGGGGAGTGGCCCGTGGGAGAGCTAATTCCCCTATATCACAAATCCATCAAACCGGCAATCTCATTTTCTTACTCAAAACCTTGTTGGAATTCCAACAAAACCTCACAGCTATCAGAAAAGAAAGAAGTTGAAGAAAAAACCTCAGCCGAATTCTTTTTCTAATTCGGGAGAAAGTTCGAAGTTGGAGTTCACACCCTGAACATCATCATGACCTTCTAAGTTGTCGATGAGCTTCATTACTTTTTCTGCAACCTCTTTGTCAGAAACTTCTGCACCGACTAAGGCAACGAATTTGATCTCAGATTCTTCTGATTTAATCCCTTTATCATTCAAAGCAGTTTGAACAGCTTCGTAATCATCCGGAGAAGTTACTACTCTGAAAACCTCTCCTTCATTCTGAACGTCTTCTGCGCCAGCACCAACTGCTAATTCGAACAATTCTTCTTCGGAAATTTGATCAGAAGGAATTACGATAATACCTTTTCTTTCGAAAAGACGACTAACGCTGCCAGTAGTTGCCAAAGAACCACCCAATTTAGTAAGAATACTTTTGATCTCAGGTGTGGTCCTGGTTTTTTTATCAGTTACAGCCTCCACCATGATCGCGGTTCCGCCGGGCCCGAAACATTCATAAAGGCATTCTTCGTAAACAACACCTTCCAATTCACCGGTACCTTTTTTAATGGCTCTATCAATATTATCTTTAGGCATGTTACTTGCCTTAGCCTTCAATACCGCAAGTCGAAGCCTAGGGTTAGTATTAATATCCCCTCCGCCCATACGCGCCGCAACAGTGATCTCCTTGACCACCTTAGTGAAAATCGCCCCTCTTTTAGAATCGATGGCGTCTTTTTTGCGTTTAATCGTTGCCCACTTACTATGCCCGGACATCAGATTTCCCCTTACATTTAAGAATAGATCAGTTTAAAAAATATATAAGATCAGAAGCAGGAAAATCGGCCAAAAACCGATCCTACTTTTTCAACAAAAACCGGTTTTTCCAGTCTGTCCATCATTTTTGGCCTTCTCCATTCCTTGAAGAAATCCACGCCAAAAGCCAAATTCTTCCAACAAATTCTGTTGCCGCCAGCTTAATAAAAGATATAAAATCTCCACCAAGCCTAAGTCGGAGAAAATCAAAGGAATATTATAAATTCTTAAAATTATCCCAGGAAAAATCTTCATCGTACACCATTGCTTGCATCAACACGAAACGCGAAAGTGCTCATTCAGGTTGCCCGGACTAAAGCCCTGCGCATCGCTGCCGCGGATACTAGGAGGGGATTATACTATGTATGAAGGCTCTTTTTTTAGAAAAAGATCTCCCCACCCTGCCTTGGGTGGGGGCCGGTACGGTGGTACCGCAGAAACTTTCGATCAAACGAATTGTGCTGATTTCATCTTTAAACTCGTATGACCTCGATTCTCTCGGTCACCGACTCGTTAAAACGGTCGTCTTCTCGCTCCCTATGAGTCGCTGCGAAGGGGGCCGGTACGGTGGTACATAGAAAAACTTTCGATCAAGCGGATCGCACCGCCTTACCACAATTCCAAACAAAAATCAACCAATTTTCTCCCTAAATAATCACGTTGGAATTCCAACATGATTTCTACTTGCAAAATAAATTCCCAATCCTCTACGTCGATCACAGATTTCGCATAACGTATAACAACCTGTCGCATTAATTTGTACAAAAAATTCAGGCGTTATTAATAACATTCGTTTTACATAAAACCATCCATTCGTCCCCCGACGCAATCTCTTTGTCCCTAATAAATTGACTAGTTTTAAAACCTGGAGTAAACTCCCGCGTATGCGAATCCTAATCGTAGAAGATGATGTATTATCCTCTCGCTGTTTGGAAATTTTAGCGAAAGAATTTTTGAATGATAGGATACAAAGTATCCACACAGTTTCCAATCCAGAATCGGCAGCTGAGTTCATACGCAAAAATCCACTGGATCTTTTATTCTTGGATATAAATCTCCAAGGTGAGACCGGCTTTAAACTTTTAGAGATCGAAAGCAGAAGTTTTTTTCAAACGATCATAGTATCTTCTGAAAGAGACAACGCGGTAAAAGCTTTTGAATTTTCTGTGTTGGACTTCCTACCAAAACCAATTACAAGAGAAAGATTCGGGATCTCTATCCAAAGATATCTTTCCTCACATCCAAATCTATTATCTCCGAAAGGAATTCCTCTCAAAAAAGAAGAAGGGATCAATCTTATCGAGCCAGAGAAGATAGTATTTGCAAGATCGGAAAGAAATTATGCTAGGTTATTCACTAAAGACGGAAATGTGGAGAAGGTCAGAAAAACTTTAGACCAACTCCAAAAAGATCTGGAAGTACATGGGTTTTTCAGAGCCCACAGAAGTTATTTAGTCCGATTAGAAGAAGTCAAAAAGATCTTATTTAAAACGCCAACTACCTATCGACTACTACTTCATACGGATCATAGTATTCCCGTTAGTCGGTCTCAAGGAAGTAAACTTCTATCATTATTCAAAAATTCAAATCATAAGGTCTTAGGTCTGCCGTGAAACATTTCTACGTTGCCATTCGATTTAGGACCAAAAACTTTATATTATTTATAAAGAAACATTTTCAGATCTTAAGAGAAGTTAGAAGCAACGAAGAATTCATCCGATCCGCTTACTTCGAAGTATATTTGATACTCAGATATCTTTTCCCATTTTTATTCGTAGTTTATATTCCTTTCGCGATTCTTGACTGGACTGATTTTTTAGAAAATTCCGGATACTTACCTCTCTTAATCTATAACTCTATTTTCATTCCAGGCTGTTTTCTTTTCACAGCTTTGCTAAATTTCCCAATTCTCAAAAGTGAAAACAGCAGAAGATGGATCACCGTTGCTGGAACCTTATTCTTAACTTCTGCAGGAACTGCAATGAACTTGCTTATCTTCCAGTTCGGGACTGATATTTCTCTATTTGCATTTACTCAACTTGGGATCGCAGTACTCCTCCGTTATCCTGATAAAACGAAGAAGATTATCTATTTCACAAATTATGCCGTGTTCTTCGCAGCCATGTACTGGTTAGGAAAAAATTCATCATTTCTGATACAGAATTTTTTCTTCACTATGGTCATGACAATGTTATTGGACCTGATTAGTTTTCTCACCAAGGTGAATTCATTTCACAAAGAACAATCTATCCGCGATCTGAACAGAAAACTGGTGATGGAATCGATTAAGAAATCTGAAATTTTAAGGATAGCAATACATGATCTCAAAAGTCCTGTCACAGGGATCTTAAGTTTAGTTGGGCTTTATACAAGAGAACCAAGTCATATTCCGAGCAATCGAGTAGCTTCTTCATATGCGGACCCTCCCGAAATTTTAGACCATATAGATAGAACCTCTCGTAAAATTTTAGAATCTATCGAAGACGTTCTATATCTCGC
Organism: Leptospira koniambonensis; assembly: GCF_004769555.1. Classification (NCBI taxonomy): domain Bacteria; kingdom Pseudomonadati; phylum Spirochaetota; class Leptospiria; order Leptospirales; family Leptospiraceae; genus Leptospira; species Leptospira koniambonensis. The sequence continues at coordinate 175,864 of NZ_RQFY01000004.1, forward strand.
AAGTTCAGGAGATGCAGAAACGATCGAGAACCAAACCCAAAAATTAAACCCTGAATTATTATTAAGATCCGTCGCCTGCAATCTAAACTTCTTATTCTCCTCAAAGAACATAAGGGTAGAAGATAAACTCTCAGAGTGTAATTTCTACTTCCAGGCAAATCCTCAGATATTGTACAGAGTATTCGATAATTTATTAAGTAATGCCGCCAAATTCTCTCCTGAAAATTCAGAGATCTCTCTCAAAAGTGAATTCGTCTCAGGCATATATGAGAAAATTCTAATTATAAAAATTGAAGACTCTGGACCAGGATTCCAACCCGAAGATGAAAAAAACATGTTCAGAGAATTCTCTATTCTTTCTGCAAAACCGACAGGCTCCGAGTCCTCTAGCGGGATCGGGCTATCTTTAGCTAAGAAATTATTAGATAGAATGGGAATACGTATCCGTCTAGGTAACTCCGAAACTCTCGGAGGAGCCCAGGTGATATTAGAATTTCCGCAATCAAAAGCGAAATAGGGAGTTAAGAACTGGAGGCAAATCAAAATGAAAGATGTGAAGAGAATTTGGTTAGGAGGAATAGTACTAGCGTTATCCGTAACGTCATTTTACTGTAGCCCTGACCAAAATACGAACAATACACAAGACTTAGCTTTATTAGGAGGACTTTTAGAAACTCCTGAAAAAGGTGCGAGTAGTCTGGCAGGATCAGATAATGCGGATCTGAAAGCCCAAAATATTTTGGACGATCTAACAAGCGTTGTCTATGGATCTTACGATGTAGTGTATATTCCGGGTGCAGTATGCGGCAACGGAACCCCTTACAAAATATTCGTGGATCGTGCAGATGGGATCTTGGATTGGGTTTTAGGATATTCCAGCCGACTTCTAGTGTATATGGAACCGGGAGGAGCTTGTTGGGATTACGAAAGTTGCACTGGACAAACAGGTATCAGGGGAGCTGCAAATCCAAACGGTATTCCTGATAACCATATGAACTTCGGGGCATTTATAGATCCGAATGTTCCTGGTGGAAGTCCGAACGCATTGATCTCACCGATCATATTAAGAAACAATCCTACTGGCCAGAATGTTAAAACTTCTAACTGGAACAAAGTTTTCATTCCTTATTGCACTGGAGACGTGTACGCTGGGAATAAGGTAGCAACTTATTCAGATCCAACCGGACAAAATCCACCCATCACCTATCGTCACGTAGGTGCTAAGAATATGGAACTCGTCATTAATTGGCTGAAGAATAATTTTAATAAGCCAAAAGAGATGTTTGTTTCCGGATGTAGCGCAGGTGGAGCAGGCTCAATGATCAATTATCACTTCATTAGAAAAGCTTTAAGTCCTTCTAAAAGTTATCTATTGAATGATTCAGGCCCTATCTTCCCAGCTCCTGGGTTTGGAAATCAATGGCCTTTACAGCAAAAGATCAAAGATGCTTGGAATACAGAGTATTTTATCAGCAAAGCACAACCCGATTTTCCTTCTGTGGATATTCGTGCAGATTATGGGAAGATCAGTGAAGCGTTAGCCCAGAAGTACCCAAATGATAAATTAGCGATCACTCTATTCAGGAGAGATGCTAATTATTCTATGTATTCGTATGCAAGATTCTATGGATTGGATGAGAACAATCCTGCGGATAAGGAATATATCATTTCCACTCTTTGGGCTCAGGACATTGAGAATTTGAAGGCTCAATACGATAGATATCCGAATCTAGAATATTTTATTCCATATTACAGAAGTATCAATGAAAGCCATTGTACTTCCATCGTGGAATTTACTGGAACGGAGATTGAAAATACCGGAATTACACTCGGGACCTTCATTAATGATTATCTGTTAGGAAGTTCTACCTTCAGAAGTTTCTTTGAAAGTGTGAATCCAAATGATGCAAACGTAACGAATTTCTGGTTCGCGTTAGTTAATCTTCTACTATAATCTCTCTCGGAGAAGGCGGTGAGTTTGCCGCCTTCTTTTTTTCTTTCTATTATTAAGCTGCTTTTTCCTCTTTCAAAGGAACTACATAACCCCAGAAAAGAGCCATTGCAATTCCTGCGATGTACATCCAAATACTAAAGATCGCAGAAGGAAGCGCAACCTTAGGTCCGAAAAATTGGATCGCAAGAGTCATACCAAGAGTGGTATTCTGGATCGCAACTTCGATAGATATTGTTCTCGCCTGCTTCTCCGCAATCCCAAGCACCTTAGGAAAAAGATAACCCGCTATAAATCCAAAAGTGTTATGAAGAATAACCGCAAGTCCTACTAAAAGGACCATTTCTATAAAATTGTCTCTGTTCTTATAAGTTACAAAAGCAACTACGAAAACTAAGAAGAGAATTGAGAAAATTTTATAAGGAGTTTCTATCTTCTGAGCAATATTAGGAAACTTATGTTTTACCGCCATACCTATGGAGATCGGAAGTACGATAATCACTACAACAGTTTTAAGCATTTCCACAAAAGAGATCTGCATTACACTTGCACCAGTTGGATCCAATAAGGAACCGAAAAATGTAACAATGATGGGAGTCAATAAAGGACAAAGAAGTGTAGAAAGCGCAGTGATCACAACTGCAAGAGCGACATCACCCTTCGCTAGATAATTGACCAAATTAGAAGTAGTTCCGCTTGGGCAAGATCCTACAAGAATGACGCCTAACGCGAGTTCGTATTCCAAACCTAAGATCAATACAACTGCATATGCAGCTAAAGGCATGATCACAAAATGGCCCAAGGTACCGACCAAAGTTTGGAGAGGAGTTGTAAAAATCCGTCTAAAATCTCCGATTGCTAGCCCGAAACCCATTCCGAGCATTACGATTGCCAAAAGAGCCGGAAGTAGCCCCTTTTCGACTGCACCTAATTGCATGATTCTCTCCTTAACATAACACCTGTTTTATTATTTTTATCTCCGAGAAGAATCTCGGATTTTCTTTCCGGAAACGTATCTTACTGGCCGGAAAGCCCTAAGGTGAAAAGCTTTTTTTCACTTCAATCTGAATGGGTTTCTAACCCTAAAACCCGCGGACAGAAAATTGCGATCATCAAAAAGACGATTTATATTAGGAAACTGAATCTTTCTTTTCCCATAACTTCAAGACTATAAACCCTGAAATCACTCCGAACACAAGGAATACTGCACCTAATGTATATTTCAATTGTAGAATATACCCTATTCCAAAAAGCCAAGCGTATAAAGAGAAAATCGATAGTAACCAAATACGGATCCTGGAATAGAATTTTTTGCGAGCAGAAACCCCACCCCATTTTCCCCAGAAACCGAAAGGTTGCAACTTAGCAACAAATGCATCCAATACCTGATCCGGAACTGGAGCAGTCATAAATGTCACCACTATTGAAACAATCACACTTCCCAAAGCAGTGAAGAACAGAAGATAATCTGCATTTACATCCGGATATACTTTATATAAAATCAATGAAAGAACTAATGCAGTTCCCATTCCTGACAATTCTGTCCAAGCATTCGCTCTCCACCAGATCCATCTTAAGATCTGAGGCAAACCCAAACCGGAAGCCATTGCTAAGAAAAATTTCCAAGCAGATGCAATTGAATTCATCTGAGCTGCAACCAAGATAGCAATTCCCGCCATCAAGACCACTGCGATCCTTCCTGCGATAACTGTTTCTTTATTTTTAGCATTCGGTTTTAGAAATCTCAAATATAGATCATTCACTAAATAACTTGCGCCCCAGTTGATATGAGTATCCGCAGTGGACATGAACGCCGCCATCAAACTCACGAATACCAATCCCAAACATCCTGCAGGTAAAACGATCTTCATAAGCATCGGATATGCGATCTCTCTGTCTGATTGAACTACCCCACCTTCTACCTGGAATAAGTCTGCGTCATGTAATGGGAATACTACCAAACATACGAGTCCTGTTAAAACCCAAGGCCAGGTGCGCAAAATAAAATTAGCGATATTAAACCAAAGAGAGCCTAACTCTGCATCCTTAGGAGTTTTTGCAGTATGTAATCTTTGTGCTAAATATCCAGATCCATCCGAATGATATTGGATCCACCATTGAACTCCAATGAATATTAGAAAAACTTGAAGAGGAAGTCCATGCTCTTCTTCCCCTAGCCTTGGCCAAAAAGAAATGATGGATTCTGATTTTCCGGGATACAAAGTTTCCAATTTGGAATATAGACCTTCTAATCCGCCTACATATTGGATCGCAAAGACCGCAAATATTATCGCACCGCATATTCCCAAAGCAAATTGGAATAAGTCAGTCAGGATCACACCTTGGATCCCTCCCATACTGCTATAAAAAACTACTACCGAGAAAAGAATAAGAACTGTAAGTGTAGTATTCAAATCTCCTAATATTAAAAAACTCGGCCACACATCTGCGATGGATCTGAATACTTCTGAACCAAGCAATACGTTCCAATCTAAGAATGGAGCGGTGATCTTGGACATTGCCTTAAAGACCCAGCCCAATATGATGGAATTAAAAAGAATACTTAAGAAGAATGCTTTGGAAGCTCTTAATATTGCAGCACCTGTTCCGGAATATCTTAATTCTACAAATTCAACATCCGTAAGAACTTCTGCCTTTCTCCAAGAAGCTGCAAAGAATACTGTAATGATCAAATAACCGATCGCCCAGCTCCACCAGAGCCAGTTCCCTCCAACACCATCCAAGGCAACCATTCCTGTGATGACCAAGGGAGTATCCGCGGCAAAGGTCGTTGCCACCATAGAAGTTCCGAGCCACCACCAGGGAAGTTTTCTATCCGCTACAAAGTAGGAACTCAAACTTTCTCCGGCCTTAGAGGAAAGAAGAAGCCCGACCGAAAAAGCAAAAATGATATAAGCTAAGATTAGATACCAATCGATAGGAGAAAAAATGGCGGCCCCCTTCTCCCAAAGAAGGGAGAACTCTCCATAAAGATCGGCCGACTTTCCTTGAAAACAAGGATTCTTTCCAGCCTTCCAGATTTGATTTATCTTGATCCCCTCTCTGAGCCCAAAAAGATGGTAGGCAGCGATGGCAAACATAATCGTCCAAAAGTACGGGGGAACATCTGTAGGATCTCCCGATCGCATCCGGAATGTAGCCGGTAGAATCAAACGTTATCATGAAGAAGGCAACCATGTTGTCGTAGTCGTTTCCGCAATGGGGCATACGACGGATGAGCTGGTTGATCTGGCTGACAAGATCACCAAAAATCCTCCAAAGAGAGAGATGGACATGTTATTGTCTACGGGAGAGCAGGTTTCTATCGCTCTTCTTGCAATGGCTCTTTGGGATGTTGGAGTTCCTGCAAAATCATTCACAGGTTCTCAGATCAAGATGATCACCGACGGGAACTTCTCCAATGCTAAGATCCAAGGAGTGGATCGGTCAAGAATCGACGCAGCGTTAAATACAGGAAACGTTGTGATTGTTGCTGGTTTCCAAGGGATAGACCTAGACGAAAACATCACTACCTTAGGAAGAGGTGGTTCGGATACTTCTGCGGTAGCGTTAGCTGCTGTGCTTGGTGCAAAAGAATGTGAAATTTATACAGACGTGGACGGAGTTTATACTGCGGACCCGAGAGTGGTTCCCCAAGCCACTAAACATTCTCAAATCACTTATGAGGAAATGTTGGAACTCGCGAGCCTAGGTGCAGGTGTTCTTCATTCCAGAAGTGTTGAGCTGGGAATGAACTACGATGTTGTGATCCATGTACGTTCCAGCTTTAATAATAATCCGGGGACTTTGGTTGTAAATGAGGACAAAATTATGGAAAAATTGAAAGTAAGCGGAGTTACCGCAAAGAACGACCAAGCCAGAATTACAATCGCAGATGTTCCTGATAAACCAGGACTTGCAGCAGTTCTATTCGGAGACTTAAGCTCCAAAGATATTCTTGTGGATGTGATCGTTCAATCTTCTCCTTATAATGGAAGAAACACTATATCTTTCACAGTTCCTAAAAAAGACCTGGTTCAGGCTCTTCCTATTTTGGAATCTTTCTGTAATTCTCAAGGTGCTAAAAAACCAGAGATCAACGAAGAGATTTCCATCGTTTCTGCAGTGGGGATCGGAATGAAATCCCATGTAGGTGTAGCCGCTCAAATGTTCAAAGCTTTGGCGGAAAAAGAGATCAATATCGAAATGATCTCCACCTCAGAGATCAAAATATCCTGCGTGATACCAAGAATTCATGCAGAAACTGCCGTAAACAAGATCCACGAGACCTTCGGGCTTTCGAAAAACGGTTGAACAAGAGAGGATCGGGAGCATCCTTTTCCCTGTGTTAGGAATTTTTCCCGCATCCTCAGCTTCATTTTCGCGTAAACTCGCCTTATTCTCAGGTATAGTTTCTTTAAGTGTATTTACTTCAGAGATCAGGCCCGCTGAATCCTTAAATAGGATTATCGCAACCGTCGGAAATCAATCCATCAGCGAATTGGATTTCGATGACGCTCAAGACAAATACCAAAAGCTCACTAAGTACCTCAAAAATGAGGACATGAGAAAATCTCTACGCACTCGTATCATAGATTTTTTAATAGATAGAGCAGTAGTGGATTCAATCGCAGAAGATGAATCCATCCAAGTGAATGAAAAAAGATTAGAGAGCGAGATCGAGAAAAGAATGGAGTTTATGGGAGTCACTTCTCGTAAACAATTCGAAAAGGCAGTTGAAACCAGCTCCGGAATGTCTTACGAGCTTTGGTACACCGAACTTCCTTATCAGATCAAAAAAACTCAGCTAATGCAATACAAGGTGCCGAATCATCCACCTTCTGATAAAGATATCCGTGCATGGTATTCTCAAAATAGAGAAAAGGTAGGATTCGAAGTCCAATACAGACAAATCGCAATCTCTCCTAATAATGATTCCATCACGGAAGAATCCAGGATCCACAAAGAAGCGACTGAGATTAAAAAGAATGTTCTATCTGATCCAGCTTCCTTCGGTTTGATCGCAGGTTCTCCAAGAAATACAGATACAAACTTAAGGGCCAGAAAAGGACTTATGGATTGGGTCTCTTCTTTCGAATTATATAAAACAAATCGTTCCGTTGCTGTGGCTGTATCTACAGTACCAGTTGGTTCCGTTTCTGAAGTATTCAGAGATGAAAGAAAACGTTATTGTATCGTAAAGGTAGAAGGCAAAAGACCTACTCCTTTAGAAAACGTTCGCCAAGGAATTGTAAATCTTCTTAGCCGAGAAAAAGAAGACGAAAATTTTATAAAATGGGTAAGAGAATCCAGGTCAACTGTGCCGATACAGATCTTCGACGAAGCTTATAAAAAAGAGAATAAGATCCCGGACCAACAAGAAACACTGAACTTGGATTAAGTTCGGAAATCTCCGGCGAAGCAAATCCAAAATTTGAATATGAAATATCCTCCCCAAGCTATCGTATTTTATCTAAAAGAAGATCTTATATCTGATCAGCTTCGTTATTTAGAACTTACTCTTAAAAAATTATCTTCTGTCCTAAAAGGAATTCGTGTTTATTCTAATCGTAATCTTGGAACTTCCGAAGAATCCAAAAAAATAAGCAATCAATTAGAATATTCTGATTTTATAATTATAGAATCCAGATCCGAAGCTGAATTTTTCGCTAAGATCTGCGATTCACTTCCTGATTCCAGAACTGGAGATCCAGAATGGGACGAGACCTGTTTTCTGGTTTTTGACGGATTTGCGCCTTTGCTAGACTCCGCTCTTACAGAAGAATTAATCCTTCGTCATGAAAAGTATCTGGCCCAATATTCTTATTCTGAAAATCTTCCTCCAGGAATTGTACCTAGAATTCTTTCCAGAGAATTTGTAAGAAGTTTACCTTCAGAATACGGAGGGTCAACCCAGGACTTCTTAGCCAAAAATATCAACCAGTTTGATACTGAAATTTTTTATACTTCTCCTGATCTGAGACAATGGAGATTGGATTTTTCCGCAAATAATCCAAGATCTTTCAGGCTATTATCATCTTTTCTAAAGGAGAAGGAAAACTGGAAGTACGATGAGATCCAATCCTTCCTAATCTCACATCCTGAAATATTTCGCCCCGCTCCTAGCTACTACGAAGTAGAATTATACAGAGGTTGTGAATACGAATGCAATTTTTGTCCAAGACAAAATCTAAAACCCGAACAAGATAATATAGCTTTAAATCCTCAGGTTTTAGACAAACTTTTATCTCAGGCAGAAACTCTAGGACTTCCATATAGCGTATGTTTTGGCGGATTAGGAGAACCTACACTTCATCCAAACTTTTCAGAACTTGTCCAAAAAACGTTAGCATCTTCTAATATAAAAGAATTGTTCATAGAGTCTGCATTATACAGTGATCTTTCCGGTTTTATCAAATTACTTTCTTCATTAAAAGAAGAAGAAAAGAAGAAGGTCAGCTTGATCGTAAATCTGACCACCAGAGATAAAAAGACTTATTCTCAGCTATATGGGAAAGACAATCTGGACAAGGTTTTACAAAATCTGGCAGCGATTTCTCAAGTATTGCCTAAATCCTCTATTCATCTTCAATTCCTGAAAATCCAAGAAGTGGACGCAGAATTGGATTCCTGGTACGAGCAGGCCCAAAAAGAAGGATACGAAATCATTTTACAAAAATATAATTCTTATTCAGATATTCTTCCTCAACGCAGAGCTTCAGATCTGACACCTTTGGGAAGAGACTTCTGTTGGCATATTTCCAGAGATATATATTTGAACGCAGACGGAGAAATTTCTATCTGCAAACAAACTCCTGGTTCTAAAAAACATTCTATAGGAAATCTAAACAAAGATTCCTTGGAACAAATTTGGGCGAAAGGAAATCCATTCTTCACTTTTTCCGCGAAAGGAGCCCACGAATCTATTCCTGCTCCTTGCCTTTCCTGCGATGAGTGGTATACATTCAACGCCTAAACCTAAGATCCGTTCTTTATTCGCTTTTATACAAGCGAGGACCGGATCCACAAGATTCCCTAAAAAAGTAATCCGTCCAATTCCACCTAATTCGGATAAAACGATCTTAGATCATATTCATTCTCGAATCTTAAAGATCCTACCAAATTCCAGGATAGTATATCTAATCCCGGAAGGAGATTCTGAACTGGGATCCTTTTTAGAGAAGAGAGGAATGAATCATTTCTCCGGACCATTGGAAGATGTTCGCCAAAGGTATATTCTTGCTGCGGGAAAATTCGGCGCGGATGCAATCCTAAGACTGACCGGAGATAATCCATTTTACGATACAAATCATTTGGATCTACTCATCCAAACATTTATAGAATCAGATTCTGATCTGGCTTATTTTAAGGGATTACCTCTCGGAACAGGAGGAGAAGTTTTCAGAACTTCTTCACTTTTAGATCTTTCGGACTCGCAACAAGAAGAAAGACATAAAGAGCATGTAAGCATTCATATAAAAGAAGATCCGAATCAATATAAGATCACTGCTATCCCAAGCCTATTAACAAAAGAAGAAGGCTCCAGATTAGTAAACTTCAGACTAACCATAGACACCCCCGAAGATTTTGAAACGATCTCAGATCTAATATCTCAAAAATCTTTCGAGTCGATTAGCGATTTTAATACAAAAGAATTTTTAGAATGGGAGAAGAAAGAACCTTCTCTATTCCAAAAGAATCTGGATGTATCTCAGGTCAGATTTAATCTCCCTTCACCTAACCAAGCGAGCAAAGGAAAAATCGGAGTGTTAGTTGCTCCTGCAAAAGAATTCGGATCCGGACATTTTTCCAGGACTTCTCTTTTGTATTCCTTTCTGCCTTATAGAGGTTGGGAACCTGAATGGTTATCAGAATTTCCAAAAGACGGAGAATATGATATTCTCCTAATAGATTATAGAGATATTGAAATTCCGATCTCTTACCAAAAAACAAAAGTTCTGCTTCTTGATCATTTTGGAGAAGATAAGAAGAAATACGATTTCTGGGACCTTCTTCCTCATCCCGGGAACGATCCTATATTCAATTGGGAACAAATCTTAATTCCTCCGAATCTGATTTCTTCTGCGACGAGCGAAGACAAAAGCCCAACCAAAGAATATGAAATTTTTTGTTACGCAGGAAACTTAGGAAAAGAAGAATCAAATGATATAGATAAATTTTTGATCCAGAATTCTACTAAAAGGAAAATCAGGATCGGAGGAACTCCCCCTCAATCAAATGAGATAGAATATTTTCCCAGACTTTCGCGAATTCAATACCTGCAAACGCTGCAATCCTCCGAAAAGTTTTTAGGATATTTCGGCCAAAGTCTATTCGAGGCTTTGTATTTAAAAATACCTTCTGCAACATTCTCCATTTCGCCGATCCACCGAGAACTTTCTTCTATTTTAGAAAAATATAAAATTCCATTTACGAACCTGAATGGTAAGTCTGAATTTTCTTTAGGAGCAAAGACCGTGGGTGAGAATGGATATAAACTTCTATTGGATAAACTAGATTCTATAATTTAATCTCCGTGGCCTCTGCGAACTCTGTGCGAGCCCAAACAAGATTTCGCACAGAGATCACGGAGAACGCAGAGGGATAAATAAAAGAAAACTAACGTGCCCGTACCAGGGCGGCGTTATATTTTGAGGCGATGTGGAATTTGGATTCCACGTTCCGCCGACTTCATTCCGCGTTCCACTGACGACTCGACCGACCGTCGGATTTTCCGCCAGAAAGTCAGGAAACATTTTTCATTTTATTTGTTTCCTTTGTTGATTTTTTTGACCGTTGTTTTGAAATATGTTTGACCGACGCATAGTCGGATGTATTGTCAAAACCGACTAACGGTCTATACCGACCGTCGGTTTAGCAGGAGGAACCCCAATGATCCCAGCAAAAATCTCCACAAAAGAAAGAATTCTAAACGAATCCAGACGGCTATTCTTCGAAAAAGGGTACGAAACCACATCCATTCAGGATATTCTATCCGCTTTAGATATAGCTAAAGGCACCTTTTACCACCATTTTCAATCCAAAGAAGAACTTCTAGAAGAGATCGCAGTGCAATTCGCAAAGGAAGCACATGCGGCTATGCAAGCAGAGATTGGAGATTTGGGAACAGAAGGCACCGGCCTGGATAAACTCCGCAGAGCACTCATTGTTGCAAGAAACTGGAAAAAAGGTAAATCGGAAGAAGTTCGCTTCCTTCTGGAATCCCTTTTCTCCGCCAGCAATCTTCAATTGAGAGATAAGATACGACGCAAATCCGTGGATTTAAGTTTTCCATTATTTGCTTCTTTGATAGTAGAAGGCCAGCAAGACGGATCGCTCAGAAGTGAACTAAGAGCAGATCACCTGACTTCCATCATTTTTGACCTAAGCGATGCTTTGGGTGAAAAAGTTGCTTTCTATCTTTTAGGAAGAAGTAAAGAATCCGAGGCCGATCTATACGACTTGATGCTTTCTTATCACAAAACGATAGAAGATCTGCTCGGCTGCCCAGATGGCGGATTAGATTATTTTAGCAGAGAAGATTGGAGCGAGCTCGCTCAACTTTTCAAAGGTGGTGCGGTTTCTGCTCCAAGCTTGGAACCTCTACCATTGGTTGCGAACGCAGGTTAAGTGAAATAGGGTCCTGCCCCTAGGACAAATATATGCTACTTTATGCTTTAGTTCCCACACTCCCTAGATTGGATTCAAATTCAAATCCAGATGTGGAGGACTATTTAGAAAGAACTCCTTCCGTAAGGAGTGAAAAATTACAGGATTTGGTGGATTCGATCCGAGAAGAATTTTCTGATTTGAGAGAAAGTTTGAAATATGGTATGCCTACCTTCGAAAGAAATGGGCGATGGGTCGCATTCTCGAACCATAAAAACCATCTTTCAGTCTATTTTTGCGAAGAGTCTTTTGTAAGAGCATTTCGTGCTAAGTTTCCAAAATCGGAAAACGGCAAGAACTGTGTGTTGATCAAGGATAAAGAGAAGTTCCCTTCTTCTTATCTAAAAACATTGCTCAAAAAGACCTTACAATAAAGGAAAGATATCTTTCTAACATCTTGTTATAAAACAGATCTTTAGATTTTAAGGCCCTGGAGTAACTCTAGGGCCTTTTTTATGCGTATTCACACTTAATTACAGAATCAGTACGACTTGACCTCACCCTCTGACGGAAAATTCTATCCGAACGAAGGCTATGAAGAAACAAATCAGTGATCGCTACGAACCTACCAGCGTAGAACCGAAATGGATCTCTCTCTGGGAGAAGGAAAAAAGTTTTGAGCCAAACCTCAAAGCAGGGGAATCTTTTACCATCGTTCTTCCTCCTCCTAATGTGACCGGAAGCCTTCATATTGGTCACGCACTCAATCATACTATCCAAGATATTCTAACCCGTATTGAACGTAAAAAAGGTAAATCTGCTCTTTGGGTTCCGGGCACTGACCACGCAGGGATCGCAACTCAAGTAGTTGTAGAAAGAGAACTCGCCAAAGAAGGCAAAAAAAGAACCGACTTCACCAGAGAAGAGTTTGAAAAGAAAGTTTGGGAATGGAAAGAACACTCAGGTGGAATGATCCAAAACCAACAAAGACTTTTAGGAGAGTCTGTAGATTGGTCTCGTTCCAGATTTACTATGGACGAAGGATTGTCCAAGGCTGTATTCAAAGTTTTCAAAACATTATATGACGAAGGTTTAATATACAGAGGAGAAAGGATCATCAACTGGTGTCCTAAAACTCTTACTGCAATTTCGGATCTAGAGGTAGAACATAGAGAAGTAAAAGGTAAACTTTATCATCTTCGTTATCCTATTGTTGGTCAACCAGGCAAATATCTGGTCGTTGCCACTACAAGGCCTGAAACTATGTTTGGGGACGTTGCAGTTGCAGCTCATCCTGACGACGAAAGATATAAATCTTTAAAAGGTGCGGAGTTGGAACTCCCACTAACTGATAGAAAGATCCCACTTTTATTCGATTCTTTCGTAGATAAAGAATTCGGATCCGGCTTGGTTAAGATCACTCCTGCTCATGATCCGAATGACTTCGAAGCTGGACAAAGATTAGGTCTTAAACCGTTACTTGTGATGAATCCGAATGCGACTCTGAATGAGAACGCAGGTAAATATGCAGGATTAGAAAGATTCGTAGCTCGTAAAAAAGTAATCGATGATCTGCAATCTCTAGGCCTGGTAGAAAAGATAGAAGAACATACACACTCTATCGGTCATAACTCCAGAGGTGGAGAAATTATAGAACCTTACTTATCCACTCAATGGTTCTGTAAAATGAAACCTTTGGCTGAACTTGCGATCCAAGCAGTTCAATCCGGAGAAACTGAATTTGTTCCTAAACTTTGGGAAAAAACTTTCTACGAGTGGATGAACAATATTAGAGATTGGTGTATCTCCCGCCAGTTATGGTGGGGACATCGTATCCCTGCATATCATTGCAAAAATTGTAAACATATAGAAGTTTCCGAAACCAAAGTTGACAACTGTCCTAAATGTAATTCTACAGAAGTAGAACAAGACACTGATGTTTTAGATACTTGGTTCTCTTCTCAACTTTGGCCATTCTCCACTTTAGGCTGGCCTGAGAATACGGAAGACCTTAAAAAATTCTACCCTACTTCCGTACTTGTAACCGGATTCGATATCATATTCTTCTGGGTAGCCAGAATGATCATGATGGGAAAAAAGTTTTTAGGCAAGGCTCCTTTCCAAAAAGTTATTATCCACGGATTAGTAAGAGATAAAGAAGGTAAGAAGTTTTCCAAGTCCATAGGAAACGTTATAGATCCTTTGGATATGATGAATAAGTACGGAACTGATTCTTTCCGTTTCTTCTTAGCCGCTACTTTACCGGAAGCAAAAGACGTTCTTTTTGATGAAAGCAGATTGGACGGTTATCGTTCTTTCTGTAATAAGATCTGGAACTCCAGTCGTTTCATCTTAATGAATATGGATGCAGATTGGAAACTAGAAGATCTGGAATCTAAGTACAGCTCTAAATTAGAACCGATGGATAAATGGATCCTTCATAGATTCAATGAAACTCTTACTAATTACGAAAAAGCATATTCCAAATTTCTGTTTTTTGAAATGGCTTCTCAAATTTATGATTTCGTTTGGGGAGATTTCTGCGATTGGTATATCGAATTAGTTAAACCACGAATTTACGGAAAGCTGGGAGAAGAATCTCAAGAAATCGCAAAACAAGTACTTGCAAGTATTTTAATTAAGGCCCTAGGACTTCTTCATCCTTTTATGCCATTCCTAACTGAGGAAATTTACGAAGTATTCAGCGAAGGAGATTTTTTGATCCAAACTCCTTTCCCGACTTCTTATAATGTTTCTTCTGGTGATGAAGGCGTTCAAAAAACTATTATCCTGCAAGATGTAGTGACCCAAATCCGTGTTCAAAGAGCGGAGAATGGTGTTCCATTAGATAAAAAATGTAAGGTGATATTAAAATCTTCTGAGCCTTTAGTTGCTTCTGCAGTGAAAGACTTTGAGTTCTCAATCTTACAGTTAGCTCGTTTAGAAAGTATAGAAGTGAATGCAAACTATACTGGAGAGAAAACGGACTCAGTTGGCGCTTTCCGTTTCGGAGAAGTAATTCTTCCTTTAGCAGGAATGATAGACTTCGAAAAAGAAAGAGCACGTATAGATAAAGAATTACAAAAGTTGATCCAAGAAGAAGAGAAACTTGCTTCCAAATTAGGAAATGAGAACTTCATCGCAAAAGCAAATCCGGACGTGATTGAAAAAGAAAAAGAAAAACTCAAAACTGTCCGCGATAAAAAAGAAGTTCTACAAAAAGGTTTGGAAAAACTAGGTTAATTTTTCGGACTAAACCGCGGTAAAATATTATGTCTAAGATCCTTTTAATCGGCTCTGGTGGTCGCGAAAGCGCTATTGCTTATAAACTTCGCCAGTCCCCTAAACTCAGCCAATTGCATGTTTTTCCGGGCAACGGAGGATTTCCAGATTCTGAGATTTTGGCTCCAAATTCTTTCGATCTGAAGAGTAAATCATCCGTTCAAAGCTTCATTCAAAAAAACGAATATGATTTAGTAGTAGTTGGTCCAGAAGATCCTCTAGTAGACGGGATCGGAGATTGGCTGGCAGAGATAGGAGTCCCAGTTTTCGGACCTTCTGCCTATTGTGCTCAAATTGAAGGCTCTAAAGAATTTGCAAAAGCATTAATGATAGAAGCTGGAGTTCCTACCGCGAAGTACGCTTCTTTCGAAGATTATGAATCAGCGTTTGCTTATGTTCAAAAAGAAGGAGCACCTATCGTAATCAAGGCGGATGGTCTTGCCGCAGGTAAGGGTGTAACAGTTTGTACTGAACTTTCACAAGCAACACAAGCGCTAAAAGAGATCTTTTTAGATAATAAATTCGGAAAAAGTGGATCCAAAGTTGTTATAGAAGAGTTCATGGAAGGACAAGAAGCTTCTATATTTGCGATAAGCGATGGGAATACGTATTTTACTCTCCCTGCTGCTCAAGATCACAAAAGAGCGTATGACGGAGATCAAGGTCCCAACACAGGTGGAATGGGTGCTTACTGCCCTGCTCCGATCGTCACCAAAGAAACATTAGAAAAAGTGAATACTCTCGTGTTTCAGCCTGTATTTGAGATCTTCCGCAAGAAAGGAAACCCTTATAAAGGCCTTCTATATGCTGGATTAATGATAGATACCAAAGGAAATCCTAGAGTTGTAGAGTTCAATTGTAGATTTGGTGACCCAGAGACACAATGTGTGTTACCTATGTTAGAAGGTGACTTACTCGAAATTTTCCAAGCGTCTGCCAAAGGGGCACTCGGTGATGTAAAAATCGGTTTGAAACCCGGAGCATCTACCGTAGTCGTTTTGGCCGCGGAAGGTTACCCCGATTCTTACGAAAAGAATATTCCTTTAAATTTACCTGAAACGAATAATAAAGATCTAGTAGTTTTTCATGCTGGCACTTCAAAAAAGGATGGAAACTTAATATCGACAGGTGGAAGAATTCTAGGAATCTCTTCTTACGGTAAGGACTTAAAAGAATCTGTGGATAAGGTTTATTCTTATCTAAGCGGTTTTAAAATTTCCAAAACCTTCTTCCGTAAAGATATCGCGAGTAAAGCTCTTTAATTTTATGCCTTTTCTAGTTTCTGGAAATATCGATTTAGTCGAAAGGTCGAACCTTCGCAAATTAGAAAAACATTTAGGGATCATTCTATCTCCTCATCAATATCCTTTAGAGCAATATAATCTAATTCGTGCTTCCTTAAAACAAAAACTGGATTCGGATACTTTAATTCGTTCCATGACTCGCAGAGAACTATTATCTTTTATTTATATACTCACTCAATTCGGCGATGTTGTTCAAAAAGAAACTCCTGACGAATACTTAGATGTAGAGAATGTTCCGATCGTAATCGAATGGCAAGCCGGTCATTATATGATCCCATACGAGGTTTTGGATTTTCTGGCACAATCCAGAGTGTTCCGAAACCAAAACTATCTATTCGCATTGATCCCAGCACTTCCTAGTAAAGAAAAGAAGGCATGGTTAGAATGGATCGGCGCAGGTTACGGCAGGACTTTTCCTCGCGAGATCAATCACGAACTATATTTCCAATGCAGACATCTGCAAAAACCTTTCCAAGGTAAAAGTTTAGTCCAAGAGGAATCCATCCGATTGGACCAGCTTTGGGCTCCAGGCAAAAACGAGACTGTGGATTGGTTCTATAAAGGGATTATGCCTTTTTATTCTTCCATGAAGGAACTACAACGTTCCGAAAGAGACCCATTCTTACTGCATGTTTTGGATCTGATCCGTTCCGGAAAACTTGTCCTAAAACGACTCCCGGAAGAATTTGGCAGAAAGGAAGAATACCAGCTTGTCTCAACGGTAGAAGGAAACACTCCCCAACTCAGAGATACAGTATTTAGCTGGGAAGAAGCCAGAGAAGAAAGCGAAGATTTCCTCTTCCGATAACTATTCCCTCCTTTACAGAAAGATATCGGATTAGTATCCGCAAATTTGCAACAGATTAATATTATATATTTTATTGGACCGAAATGGAAGTTAAGAACGCCAAGGAACTGAAGCGCCTTTCTAAAGAACTTCAAGAGAACTTTTTAAATCGCTGGAAACTTTTGAACCTGGATAAAGACCAGGATCAACTTAAATCGTACAATGATCGTATCGCAGAGCCTAGTTTCTGGGATAACCCTGACCAAGCAAAATCGATCAGCCAAAGAAAAACAGAGTTAGAAAGAAAATTAGAACCTTGGGTCAAAATCAGAAGAGATATATTAGATTTTCCTGATTTAGTTGAACTCACATTCGACGAAAAGGGAGAAGACGGAGTAGACGAACTCAGCTCCGAATACCAAAGATTAAAGTCTGAATTCGAAAGGTTAGAACTTTTAGGCGCTCTAAACGAACCAGAAGATATGAAACCTGCTTTTTTAAATATCCATCCGGGTGCCGGTGGAACAGAAAGCCAGGACTGGGCAGAGATGCTTTTCAGAATGTATCTGAAATATTTCGATAAAAAAGGATACCAGTACAGCGTTGTTGATTTTCAAGAGGGAGACGGCGCTGGGATCAAGAATGCCACCATTCATGTGATAGGCGATTTTGCTTACGGATTTATGAAATGCGAGAATGGAGTACATCGCTTGGTAAGGATCTCTCCTTTCGATGCAAATAAACGTAGACACACTTCATTCGTATCCGTTCACGTTAGCCCAGAGTTAGACGACGATATAAATATCCAGATAGAGGATAAGGATATCCGAGTAGATGTATATCGTTCTTCCGGAGCCGGTGGACAGCACGTTAACACCACTGACTCCGCAGTTCGTATTACTCATATTCCAAGTGGTATCGTGGTTGCTTGTCAGAACGAAAGATCCCAGATCAAAAACAGGGACACTGCTTTTAAAATGTTAAAAGCAAGACTTTACGAACTGGAACAAGAGAGATTAAAAGATGATCTGGAAAAAAAATCCGGAGAGAAAAAAGACATCTCCTGGGGAAGCCAGATCCGTTCTTACGTATTCCATCCTTATAATATGGTGAAAGATCATCGTACAGATCAAGAAACCGGGAACGTACAAGCAGTCATGGACGGAGATATAGAACCGTTCATCATGGCTTACTTAAAAACTCTGTAATGTTTTTCCTGAACTCCTTCTAAGAAGATGGTAACGATTGCATCAAACGCCATCGTATTAGAATAAGGGCTTTGGAATAAGTAAGTCGGGTTTAAGATCCCGTCTACTGCAGCTAATAGAATATCGATCGTCAGCTCCGGTGTAACATCTTTTCGTATTTGCCCTGCTTTTTGTCCTTCCCGGAGAAGGTCCGATAAACTCAATATTCTTTGTTTTCGAAACTCTCTCATTGTTACGAACAGATCCGGACGAACCATCTCTATATCTTTAGCAAACGTTTTGGACATCTTAGATCCCATATCCGAGATAAAGAACAAAATCTCCTTCAGACGATCAATCGGATCCTTTTCCTTATCCTGCAAAACCTTATCAAACTTTGTTTGGACCTTGGACCTCATAAGTTCGAAAACAGAATCGATCAGCTTATCTTTGGTATCATAATATTTATATAATGTTCTTTTGCTAATACCGATATGTTTTGCTATCTGATCTGTATTTGTTTTTGCAAAACCGGAGGACAAAAAAAGAAGAAAGGTTCTTTCTAAAATTCTTTCTATCATTTTTACTCCTTTCCGTTGGAGATCATACCATCTACAAGTTTGATCTGTCTCTTAGCTGACTTTGCAAAATCAGGATCGTGAGTGACCATGATCACTGTTGTTCCTTCCGTCTTATTGATATCCTTAAAGATATCCATCACGATCTTTGCATTCGCTGAATCTAATGCGCCCGTAGGTTCGTCAGCAAAAAGATATCTGGGTTTCATAACCAATGCTCTTGCAATGGAAACCCTTTGCATCTGTCCTCCAGAAAGTTTAGAAGGAATATGATCCAGTTTATCTCCCAGATCGAATCGTTCCAGAAGTCGGATCGCATCTTCTCTTTTTTCTTTCAGTTTGCCTGCTTTTAAAGCAGGCATTAAAACATTCTCCAAAGCAGTAAACTCAGGAAGAAGATAATGAAATTGGAATACAAATCCCATATGAAGGTTTCTAAAAGAATGTAGATCAACTTGAGACAAAGAACTAATCGTTCTGCCATCTATACTGATCTTTCCTTGAGAAGGATCATCCAAACTGCTGATCAAATACAAAAGTGTACTTTTTCCAGAGCCTGATTTTCCAGTTAAAGAAACAAATTCATTTTCTTTGATCTCAAGGCTAATACCTTTGATGATATCTGTAGGAGGTTTTCCAAAACTCTTTTTAACGTTTTCTAATATGATTCCCATTATTCCCCCCGAATGATCTCAATAGGAGAAAGTTTACTCGCAGATCTTGCAGGAAAAATACTTGCGATCAAAGTAGCAATGAATGCAAGTAAGAATGCTTGGAAATAAATAGAAGGAGCAAATGAAACCATCATCATACCCGATTTTGTCTGCATAAGAGGATTTGAAAAGGATACATGCTCCAATCTTCTACAGATCAAATTTCCGAGAAACATTCCTAAAACTCCACCGGCAACTCCCAAGATCAAACCTTGGATCAGGAATATTTTTAGAATGTCATTAGCTTCATATCCTATAGATCTCAGGATTGCTATCTCCCTTCTCTTTTGTCCGATCACAATATTTAGAATATTATAAATCCCGAATCCTGCTACGAGTAAGATTGTCCCAACCAAAGCATAGCGGATCGCATCTTGCATTTTAAATAAGGAAATAAATGTGGCATTCACATCTTCCCAGCTTTGCACTTTTACATCTCCAGATTCGGCCCATTCTCTCGCCTTAAAAGTTGCTTTAGAAACATCTTTAAGACGAACTGCAATATCGCTGATCCGGTTTGGAGCTTGGTTTAAACTTTGGACGTCTCCCAAATTTGCAAATGCAGTAGTCTCATCGATTGCCTTGTTTCCCATTTGGAAGGAAGCAGCTATTTTAAAAGGGATAGGTTCCGACTTTCCTGTACTGATATAAACTGTATCAGAAATTCGCGCGCCAAGTAATAGTCTGAGGCCCTCTCCAATTACAAGTTTGTTCCCGCTTTCTTTAATTTCTAAAAAATCACCTTGGATAATATTCTCATTAATCCTAGCAACCTTAGCTTGGAATTCAGGTTTTACGCCGATAATCCTTCCTGCCTCTGCGATCTTTCCTCTTCTATATATTACTTTTATTTGAAGTTGAGGAGAACTTGCTTCTACTTCCGGATCAGAAGCAACTTTCTTTTGCCATCCAGCCTGGTTCTCGATCTGTTCAGTATCCCTTCTGCCCGAAGGAGGAACGGACCAAAAGGGAATTTCTTTAGAATGAAAAAGTACCTGATCTAAATCCTTCTCTCCTATAATTTTTACCTGAGAAGAAATCCTTATATGAGCATCGTTATTTACAAGTTGGTCTATCAGATATTCTCGTAGCCCCAACATGATCCCAGAGATCACTATATAAGCAGTCGCACCTAAAATAATCCCAAGCAAAGTAAGGATAGTTTGTTTTTTGCGGGCAGACATCTGCCTAAGAGCGATAAATAACATTTATTTATCCTCCTGGACGAGCACCTTATCTCCTAAACGTACGTCTCCGGAAACAAGCTCAGCATATTCTCCATTTGTAAGTCCGGTCTCGATATCTTTGACACGAACTTTACCGTTTTCTAATATTTTGATTTTTCCAGACTGGATCCCTTTAATCGGGACTAATATAACGTTTTCTTTACTTGAAGTTTCAATAGCAACATCGGCTGTCATTCCAGGAAGTATCTCACTAGGAATTCCAATCGGTGTGATATGGACTTGGAATTGTCCATCTGCGGGATATACAGACTTCACTTCTCCTTCGAAGTTTTTATCTCCCAACGCTTCAAAACGAATACGGACCTTCTGGCCTTTTTTAACCTTTACTGCGCCCTTCTCTTCTAAAGATACAGTTAGGTATCTTTTTTTCAGATCCATCACAGTTACTACCGGGGTTTGCGGAACCACAGTCTCTTTTGTTTCATATGCAACGTTAGTCACTATTCCTGCAAAAGGAGATCTCATAGTCCCAAAACTATCAAACTCCACAAGAGGGGTTCCTTCTTGGACCTGATCTCCTTCTTCCACGAAAATTTTTCGAATGGCGGAGGGTATCGCGACCCTAAGATGATACACCTCCGAAGAACTTACAGTCGCTAGACCATATACAGATTCAATAATTGAGCCTTGGATGATCTCAGAAGTGTCCTTGTTCGAATTCCTACCTCTCCAAACAAAAAGGATCAGAAATAAGATTACAGGTAGAATACCCCAAACTAAGAGTTTAGGTCTTTCTTTGAGCTGAAGTATCCAACGATCGAATGGAAGAGAAATTTTCATGGTCTTGTCCTAATACTACTAGGACGAAACTACTTCGAAAAAGTAAACTATTTTATTGTATTTTAGTTTACATTAAAAAATGTCAAATTGTCATCCTAATGTATTTACTCAAAACCAGGGATATGCGTTGAACCGCAGTGTAGGAGTTCCTACAATCCGTGAACAGTTAACAATCTAGTTCGATTTATATTTACAACCGAGCATGAATTAATAACTATATCGAATCTCGAAACCAGAGGATCTATATGAACAAGACAGTTATTAAAGTTTTATATTGGGCGACCACAGGCCTTATCGCTGTTGGAAATTTATTTGGAGCTTATGCGTATACAACCCAAAGCCCACAAGTGTTAGAGGGGCTCGCCCACCTAGGGTATCCTGGATATCTAGCTTTAATTTTAGGACCTGCGAAAGGTTTAAGCGCACTTGCGCTTCTTTACCCTAAATTCCCAAGACTAAAAGAATGGGCATATGCAGGAGTCACCTTCAACGTATTAGGTGCTGGACTTTCTCATCTTTTAGCAAAAGATCCAAACTACCCGACCCCATTTATTTTCTTGGCTTTGGTTGCTGTTTCTTATATTACTTGGAGAAAGTTAGAAGCTGAGAAAGCTTAAGTGAAGATCTTAGTTCTTACAACCCGCGGATCGTTCGGAGACCTTGCGCTTCACTCTGCTCGCGCAGCGGCTATCTTCACTCCCTATGGGTCGTTCGATAGGATCGAGCCGGGGTCAAAAAATTGCGAATGCGTTTTTTTGACCCGAGGTGAGAGCCCGGTCCGCAGGACGCGGCCAAATCATTCTTAAAACGAAATGATTGGCTCTCTTCTTCCGAATTGTTTGCCGTATTCTTCCCAGAATTTTCCGTTCGGGTTCCGAGGATTTTTTCGATCTCTGAATTCCGGTTTTAAACCTAATAGAAAATACATCGCAGTTCTTTGTTTGTTCTTCACTGGAAGTTTTCCGCGGGACTTGAACTGAAAATATTCCTCGGTTAAGTCTACAATGGATTGGGTCACATTTACTTTGCCGGGTTCGCTATTCGATTCCATTCGGCTTGCTAGATTGACTGTGTCTCCCCAGACGTCGTAGGAAAATTTTCGTGCGCCGATCACTCCGGCGACCAAAGGGCCAGAGTGGATTCCGATCCTTGCCTTCCAGTTGGGGCCTTTTTTTAATTTGGATAATTCTTCTAGACGTTCGAGCATTTCTAATGCGGCGAGTAAGCTGTCCACAGCATGTGAAGATCTGTAAGAAGGAACTCCGGCCACGCACATATATGCGTCTCCGATCGTTTTCAATTTTTCTAATCTATGTGTTTCAGTGACTGAGTCGAAATGCCTAAAACAAAAATCTAATTCTTTTACAAGATCGTTTGGTGTAAGTTTTTCTGCAATAGATGTGAACCCGTAAAAATCAGTAAATAGAACTGTGGCCTGGGTGATCAGCCTTGGTTCGGAACTTCCTGTTTTTTTGAGCTCTTCTGCTGTTTCTCTCGGAAGTATATTCAGTAAAAGTAACTCTGTTTTTGCTTTTTCTTCCTTGAGAGAACGATCTGCATCCCAAGCTGCCTGTGCTAATTCTTTGCCGATGAATGAAAACCATGCAACAACCAAGATCAAACTAGTAAAATAAAAGTAACTTCTGTATTTTGGTTCTAAGCTAAGGATTGGATCGAAAAAATAAGGTATGATATGAACGGCGACAAACAAAAGTGCAAGTGCTGCTTCCATCATATAAATATATTTCTTTTCTTCCGGAGGAAATATATAAAAAGGAAATGCAAAACTTGCTATAATGTATAGATCCAATCCAGCCTCTTGAGGTAAGATCCTGGAGATCATCAAGAGTTGCATTGTTCCTACAGCCGCCAGTAATAATCTCGCTGTCTTATGAGAACGTATAAAATTAAAGAATAGAACGAATGCGTATCCGAATACGTTTACTGTCCAAAGTAGATATAGCCAGATTGGAAATGTTAATCCAAACGCAGTGAATACAATATAATAAACTAATGTAAATATTGCGGTGATCAACACTACAGCATTGCTAGCGACTATGTATCTGGCTCCAGGCGCATCTTCTACTCCGATCGATAATAATCTTTTCCAGATCCTTTCTGGGATCCGGCAATATTCGAATAAGGTTTTGAAAACGCTCATAGGCGACTATTTGCCGGAATTTTAAGATGCTGGAAATACTTATTTATCCAAAGAAAATAGATATTTCGTATTTTTCTCTACGATCGGCTCGTAAATTTCCATGGAAGCTTTTCCATTCATATCACAACCTTTTTCTATACAAGCCTTCATAAGTTCCGGATAAACTTTGAAAATCCCGAGAAAGATAGAAACAAAACTTTTCAACGGGAAGTCTGCAGTTAGGTATTTTTTCTTTTCGATAACTTTGTATTTTAATGGAAGAGAAAATCCAGAAGGAATTTCAGTAATAGGCTCGGAAAACAAAGCGCCTACTTCACATCTTAATTTTTCCTCAGGAACTGTATTTGGATTATCTTTATAGATCCCGAACAGTTTATAATTCGTAATTCCTTTCTCCGGGAATTCTTTTTGGATAGCCTCGAAAGTTTCTCCTACATTTCTATAATTCCCTACTCTATCATGAGATAGAACATAGAATGGTCCTAATGTTTCTTCTTTCACAAAAACTGTATCGAATGCACCCAAATAATAAAAATAGCTAACGCCTGAAACGATTAAGGCAAGAATAACACCTAAGAAAATTTTCAGTTTCATCTTAAACTCCGGAAGGGAATTCTAAACGAAGCAGGGCACTGATTGCAAGAAAGAAATCTATTTTACGCTGGTTTCTAAGAGGCCGTATTTCTCTTTTACTTTTTTGATCTGAACTTCCATATCCTTCCAAAGTGTTTCTTTTTGAGGATGGAAAGTAGCATATACACCTTGTCGGATCAAATCTACGATCTCATCCAAGGAGAAGTCCAAAAATCTCCAAAGTTTAAAATATTCGTACGTCAAGTTAACGTTGAATATTTCTGGGTCATCCGTATTGATACAAAGCGGAAGACCTTGGTCATAATAATAGCGAACTGGGTGATTTTGTTCTTTACGAACATATTTCCCAGTAAACACGTTAGACGTAACACAAATCTCTATAGGGATCTTGTTTTCTCTCAGATAATTTACGAGTTCCGGATCTTGGATGGCAGAAGTTCCGTGACCGATACGTTCCGCCTTACAAAGTTCGACAGCTTCCCAAATTGCCCAAGGACCGTCGTCTTC
The DNA here is from genome assembly GCF_004769555.1 of Leptospira koniambonensis. NCBI lineage: Bacteria > Pseudomonadati > Spirochaetota > Leptospiria > Leptospirales > Leptospiraceae > Leptospira > Leptospira koniambonensis. The sequence goes on from NZ_RQFY01000004.1 coordinate 200,564, forward strand.
CCCAGAGTGAGCAACTGTTCTGAGTCCTGCTTCTTTAGCTTTTTTGAATACTTCTGCGTAATCTCGAGCAGGCCCCATAAGCTCAGCTCCACCCAAACCGATCCCGATGACTTCCTTATGTTTGAGTTTAAGAACTCTATTTAAGTTATTCATCGCATTCTCAGGACCGAAAGATCTAGAAACGTCTACAAGAAGTCGGATCTCGATGCCGTCCTTCTCCTTCTCCTCTCGAATACCTTCCACAAGTTGGCTTACCATTTCGTCGAAGTCCAAACCATTTTGGATAAACTTAGAAGGAGCGAAGAATACTTCGGTGTAAAGGATCCTGTTTGCCCTCATATATTCTGCGAGACTTCCCACAAAATAATAAAGGTCAGCAGGTTCTTTCACTAAACTTTGGATAAAGAAGAATACTTGGATAAAACCGTTTAGGTCTTTAAAATTAAACTTAGCTTCGAACTCTTCATCGCTGAGTTGGATCCCATTTTTAACCATGAGTTTTTTCATGGTGTCCTTATTGACGCAGGCTTCTAAATGAAGATGGATCTCCGTCTTAGGCAATTCTCTGATTAAATTGATAACATCCTGGTCTTGTAACTTTTTGGAAGAAAGATCCGCAGGTTCCAAAAATGCGGAAGCAGTTCTTTGCCCAGAATCATAAGCGTCGGAGTCACCTAAAAGCCAACGAGGAGGATCTGAAATTTCCAGATCCAAAAGTTTAATCCTTTCGTTCAGTAGATTATTGATCTGCTTGTCGAAAGAAATCTGAAGGGAAGAAGAATAAGGCCGGTCTGCTGGTAGTCTGCTCTTCAGACGGTTTAATTCGGAGACATCCCGGTCTAAGATCCGGATTCTTTCCAAAATTTCTGAGAAGGTCACGCCCACGGAAGCAGGGTAAGTAAAACCCCGTCGGATTTCAATTCGGAAAAAGATTCTGAAGGTTTTCCCCTTATCTTTTCTGGAAATCTTCCGATCCTAAAAGAAGCGCCGGAGGATTTTGTCTCATGATCACAGCAAGAAAAACGTTTTTACCTTTCGCACTCCCCTCGATTTCCGAAAAAGCAATCGAAGAAGTGGCGGCGGTACTGCGCTCCGGCTGGATCACCTCAGGACCAAAAGTAAAAGAATTCGAAGAAGAATTTGCGAAATACACAGGAGCAGAATTTGCCCTGGCCATGAATTCCGCGACGGCAGGACTTCATCTTGCTTTGGAATCCATCGGACTTTGTTCAGAAGACGCAGTCCTTGTCCCTGCAGTAACATTTACTGCGACCGCAGAAACAGTTTGTTATTTTGGTGCAGAGCCAATCCTCACTGATGTTGATCCTATCTTCAACCTGATGACTGAAGCTACCTTAAAGGAAACCATCGAAAAAGAATGTGTATTTTCTAAAGGGAATCTGGTTCATAAAAAAACAGGAAAAACAGTACGTGCAGTGATGCCTGTTCATCTTGCTGGTGCTGTTTGTGATATGGATGCGATCAATTCGCTCGCAAAAGAATATCATCTTTATGTAATTGAAGATTCCGCACATGCCTTCCCCGCAGTTCATAAGGGAGAAAGGATCGGAACTCACGGTGATTTTACCGTATTCAGTTTTTATGCTACTAAAGGGATCACTACCGGAGAAGGTGGAATGGTCACCACTCGTCATGCTCATTTTGCGGAAAGAATGAAACTGATGAGACTTCATGGGATCAATAGAGAAACTTACGGACGTCCAGGCTGGTATTATGAAGTAGTTTCTCCAGGTTATAAATATAATATGAGTGATATTGCTGCAGCGCTCGGAATCGTGCAACTTGCAGAAGCAGAGGATCTTTGGAGAAGAAGGATCGAAATCGCTGAAATCTACCGCTCCGAATTTGCAGATCTGCCTTTTTTACATCTTCCTCTTCCTGCAATCGACGGAGAACATTCTTGGCATTTATTCAGAGTAGAAGTGGATACAGTTCCGGGAAAGATCAATAGAGATATCCTATGTTCTGAATTACAAAAACGAAATATAGGCTCCAGTCTTCATTTTATTCCTTTATATGAACATCCTTTCTACCAAAGATTCGGATTCGAAAGAAAAGATTATCCGAACGCAGATGCAATGTATAAGAGAACTCTTTCTCTTCCTCTATTCGCAGGAATGACTGACAGTGATATCGAAGATGTCGTGACTGCTGTGAAAGATATTTTTACGAATCTTTAGAAGTTCGAGAAATCGAACGACTTGTTTCCGAATATAGAGAGCGATTTTTAGAGGCTTATCATGAGTTCCACGGCTGGCAATAATCTAATAACAAATGTGCCTGCGATCAAAGTCTGGGTAGAAAATCGTATGATCTATTTGGAATTGAGCGACGGTAGAATTTTAGGCTTTCCCGCCGACAGATTCAAACTACTAAAAGCTGCCTCCGACTCGCAACTCCAAGAAGTAAAATTGGAGTTAAAAGGACATGCTCTTCGTTGGGACAATATAGACGAAGACCTAACCGTCCAAGGAATATTAGAAGGAAAATTTCAACTTCCTTTAGAACCTTCTACTTAAAGAAAATATAAAACAAAAACACCTTCACAAAAAGGACTAAAAATCCATCTTCCAAGTCGGAAGCTTCTTCTGCCTTTTCGAAAGAAGAAAGTGCAATGATCCATTCTTCTACTTCTTCCGCGATATCAGAATCATCGAAGGCAGAAAGATCTATTTTTTTATAACCTGCTTTTGGGATCTCTACTCCGCATACTAAGCATAAATCTGAAATAATATCCAAGGATTCCTCTCGGACCAGTTCCGAAAATTCTCCCATTTCTTTGGTCTCGATCAAAACAGATTGTCCGAGCTCCAACACATCTTCCATTACGGATTCTGAACCTTCTTCATCCGCTAAATCTCTCCAAGAGCGTAACGCTTCCAGGAGAAGGTCCGCAAGTTCCAAAACTTTTTCGGAAGCTTCTTTTTTGTCGTCTTCCGACAAATTCTCGGAAAGGCCTTGTAACCAGGAAGTTTGGACTGCTTGGATGGCCCCTTCTCCGCTGCTTAAATATCTGAGCAGAAGATATACGAGGGCCCAAACATTCTCCTTATGTTTTTTTCCGGAGTAGAAGTTTTGGATAGATTTGAATTCTTTCAGGGCGAATGCCATACTTCTCCTAAATTTTCCCAGGAAGGGGCTTAGACAAGCAGAATGTAAAGAATATCATTTTGCATTTTGGCTAAGGATCTGGAATACTGAGTCTATGCACCGTTTTCTCTTAGGGCTGATCCAATTAAATAGCGGAACCGACGTAGATTTAAATCTGCAAAAATGTGAGAACTTCATTCGTGAGGCCGCTTCCGAAGGTGCAAAACTTGTTGGGCTTCCTGAAAATTTTCCTTTTTTAGGATCTGAAAAAGAGAAGTTAGAAAAAGCAGAAGAGATCAAAACTAAAACGATAAATCTTCTCTCAAGTATTTCACAAAAACTGAATATAACTATTCTTGCTGGTGGATTTCCGAATCCTGCGCCGAATGGAAAAGTTTTTAATACTTCGATTATCTTTGGACCCGATGGAAAAGAAAAATTCGAATATCATAAAATCCATTTATTCGACACTGATCCTGGAGACGGGGTCGAATATAGAGAATCAAGAACTGTAGAATCCGGCGGAACGGTTCCTGAAACTTACAAAAGTCCGGGACTTGGAAATATTTCCTCAGTAATTTGTTATGATCTGCGTTTTCCTGAATTGTTTCGCGAAATTATGAAGAAGGATGCGGAAATGATCTTTGTTCCTTCTGCCTTTACCAAAATCACTGGGCAGGCGCATTGGGAAGTTTTGCTAAGAGCAAGAGCGATCGAAAACCAGTGTTTTATATTTGCACCGGCCCAAACTGGAGTTCATTTAAAAGGGAGAGAAACTTACGGACATTCTTTAGTAGTAGATCCTTGGGGAAACATTCTAGGAGACGCAGGAGAAGGAGAAAAAATCCTTTTAACAGAGATAGATCTAGAAGAAGTGCAGAAAGTTCGTAAAAAAATTCCTGCACTAAAACATAGACGAGATATATAAAATCTATTCAATCCATTTAGGATATAATCCCAAACGATCTATCACTTCTCCGTCATGAGCAGGAACTACTTCTAAGTTCGGATAAACTTTTAAAAGTGAATGTACTCTGTATATTTCCTTTCCGACAAGTTCCTGGTCTCTATCCACAATGGATCTAAGTAATCTGGTCCTATGAGAAGGAATTTCGAAACCTTCTCTTGCCCAGGTAATATCTCCCGTAAAAAAGAATCTTTTTCCGGAAGGTAAATTTAAGAACATCCCGACATCTCCTGCGGTATGTCCTTCCATAGGAACAAATACCACGGAACCGTCTCCGAACCAATCCAGACTTTTTGAATAATTTTCATAAGGTTTGGAAGAAAAACTCAGATCCTTCCATATTATGTTTTCTGAATCTAATTGTTTTGGTAAATAACCCTTCTCCACTCCGAATTCTTGCAGATGTTTTTTACCTGCTTCCGTGGACCAAATCCTTGCTTTAGGAAAATCTTCTACACCGCCTGCATGGTCCCAATGCAAATGAGAAAGAACGATGTCTCCGATCTTCTCCGAATCAATCCCGTTTGCTTTTAGCTGAGAGATCAAAGGATTGGGATTTTCGTAAGTAACCATAGGTTTTACATAAAATCTATGGTCTTTATATTGTTCTTTGATTTGGGTCCCGAGACCTGAATCGAATAAGAAAGTCCCTTTGGGATGTTCCACAAAAACAACACTATGATAGATCTGTTTTCTGTGGAATAAAGGTCCGCCTTCAAATATGAATGCGGAGGATGCCTTCTTCTCCCCTGTTTTAAAGATCGTAAACTTAAGTTTGGTCAATCCGGAAGGATTTTCTAATCTTGGATCCTTGGATAATTTTCCCAACTCAGGGACTTCTGAAACTGCTAATTTAGGAATTCCTAATGCAGTACAAAATACTAAAAGTAGAACGGCGAGTATCGCCAAAAATATTATTTTAAGTTTCATAATTATTTCTCCGAAACGAGAAGTTTTGCTGTTTTAGAAGCGGATCGTATTGCGTTTGTATTTCGGCTTGTCCTGGAAATCAGAATGGCTCCTTCCAATAGGGAAAGAATGCCTACTGCGAGTTCTGAAGATTTGTTTTCCTCGAATCCGTTCTTCCGGAAAAACGAATCCAATATGGAGATCCAATCTTGGAAAACCGCAGCGCAAGTAGAGTTCACTAAAGAAGGTTCCGAGGCGGTCTCGGAAGCTGTGGTCATGATCGGGCAACCTTTGGAAAAACCGGAAGATACAAGTCTGTATTCCAAAACAGAAAATATCCTTTGGATCCCGGCTGGAACAGATTTAGCGGAATCCAAACCCGCCTTCAATTCCTTGGCCAATTCATTGCCTGATACTAAGAGAGCTAAGGAAGCCAATTCTTCCTTTCCACCAGGAAAATGGAAATAGATAGATCCTTTCGGGGCCTTTGCGTCTTCTACGATATCGTTTAATCCAGTTCCCGCGTATCCCCCGATTTCCAGACGTTCCGCCATGGCACGGACCATCTTTTCCTTAGCGATTTCTCCCTTCTGACCCATAAATCCTATAGAGCATTTAAAAATAGACCGGTCAACATATTTTCATACCCCGCAGCAAGATTTTCACCTTCTACCCTAGCCTGCGAAACTCCTTGCTTGGACCCGGCTTCAGCCCAAAATATGGCCCATGATACAACATCCTTGGCACGAGGCCAGCCCAGGCCCCAATCCTCCTCACGAAGTTCATGCACTTGTGGAAATTCCCTCCGGAAGTAAGGCCAAGTTCGAAGTAGATAAGGACTCAGGGCTCATCAAATTAGATCGGGTGCTTTTTGCTTCCGCTCACTATCCTGCTCATTACGGTTTTATTCCCCAAACTTTGGGAGATGATAAGGATCCTTTGGATATCTTAGTGCTTTGTTCGGAAGAAGTTCCTCCACTTTGTTTGGTGCCTGCCAGAGTTGTAGGGGTAATGAGGATGATAGATAGAGGAGAAGGTGACGAAAAGATCCTGGCTGTAGCCTCGGGTGACAGAAGTTTTGATGGAATAGAACATGTCTCTCAACTTCCCAATTCATTTAGAGCTGAGCTGACCCACTTTTTCTCCGTTTATAAACAATTAGAAAAGAAAGAAGTTCGAGTAGAAGAGCCAGAAGGCCCCGAGGTAGCAAAAGAGCTAATCCTCAGAGCATTAGATTTTTATAAACAGAAGTTCCCTAAAAAATAAGACTAACCCAAGACCTCGTATACTTCGCTGGACTTGGATTTTCCTTTCACTTTTACTTTGCCTAATTTTTTGAAGGAGTATTTCCTGCGATTCTTCAACTTGCGGTATGTGCTTTCGCTAAGTAGAAGGTTCGCATGAAATTCCTTGGTCAATCCCTCAATACGAGAAGCAAGATTGACTGCGTCAGAGATCACTGTCCCATCCATTCTTTCTTCTTCCCCAATTGTTCCAAGCATCAATGTTCCTGTATGAAGTCCTATACCAATTTGGATCGGTTCATAATGTCGATCCGCCCTGGATTGGTTTAGACTTTCAAGCTCTCGGAGCATTTCCATAGCAGCATCCAAAGCTTGGTCAGGCAAACTTGGGAAGAGAGCCATAATTCCATCGCCTAAATACTTATCAATGAACCCACCGTGTTTGCGGATAATCGGCCCCATCTTTCTCATATAAGAATTTAAGAAATCGAAATTGTCCTTAGGAGTCATCTTCTCAGAAAGTTGGGTAAAGGATCTGATGTCCGAAAATAGGATGGTCATCTCTCTTTGTACCTGATCTCCCAAACCTATCTCAGTAATATCACTCTTATTCAAAAATTTCAAAAATGCCAAAGGAACAAATCTACTATAAGCCTTGTTCACTTCTAATAAGTTATCAGATAAACGTTCTATGTACAAGAAAGCCTGGGAAAAGCGGAAGGAGAGCAAATAAGACTGCACGAATATGAAAACGAATAATCCTAAAGGAAGATAATATCCTGTATTTATTACTGCTTGAGAGTATAGACTATCATTGATAGCTGCAGCAGTTAATGCGATTACTCCTCCGAGGGCCATTAAAGATCCTTCTGCTCTTGTTTTGACCAAACGTACCAACACAAAGAAGATCCATAATATTACGAAAATTAAACATACTTGGAAAGGGATCAAAGTATGAGTATAAATACTTGCAGGAGTGACAACCACTATCGCTGATACGATTAAGTTAAATCCTATGAAAAATTTTCTTAATTTAGCGGAGAATGAGTGAGGATATAATGCATCCAGATAATAAACAAAGAATGGAACAGCCAAGTAGAAGGAAATATATTCCAGCTTATTAAAAAATTCCCAAGGTAGATGAGGAAATTTTAGGATCAGGAACCTTTCTCCTGTTACGAAAATCCTAAGACAGATGCTCGCGCAGAATGCCCCGAAAAACAATCCGGTCATGTCCCTTCTTCTTAAAGAATACAAACCGAAATGGTATAACGCCATGATGATGATACTTCCGAACAAGAACATCTCACTGAAAGAGTTATTGTCTCTGAAGTTCAGAAGGTCCGCTTCTGTTCCCATTCTAAGAGATTCCCAAAGCCCTCCCTTATAATGATCAAAATTAGAGATCTCTACTTGGAGTAATATTTCTTTGTTAGGTTGTCCGATCGAAACATAAAGTGGAAGATACTGTGGACGAGATGAGTTTGCATCCGGGCCCACTACTCCATTTCCCATGATCTTCTTCCCATCTAAATAGATAGAAGCTGCAGTTCCGGCACCTTGGAAATGCATCATTAGCCTTCCTTGGTTTTGGCCCGGAATAATTTTTAAAGTATAAGTCCCATATCCGAAAGCCATTAAAGGATTCATACCTTCTAACTTTGGAATTTGATTCCAGTTACCAGGAATATTCACGATATGAGTCTGAACATCCTTAGATCCAAGATCCGGCCTGGACACTGCAAGTTTCATCCATTGGAATTTCCACTCTCCATCCAATTTTACGATCCCATCTTCTGCAAAGTTCCAATCTCTCAGATCCAAAACCCCATTTTCTGCAAGGGGAGAAATTTTAGGGGAAGTTTTGCTTCGACAGGAGAATAACGTTAGGGACAGAATTAATACGAGTGGAAAAACTTTGAGAAATTTCATATGATATCGATTTGAAATTGGACGAAGAACGTCCTCGTTTTCCTCGGACCGGAAGATGAATTTCCCGGCCTTCTACGGAAAGCGGGAGCAATACTAATAAAATTTCGAAATCAATTAAATCAGAAATTTAAAAATTCTGAGGGATTTTTGAAAAATTTTTCCAGTGAGAATCTATAACTCTCGTTCGATGAAAATATATTAGAGGTCTCCCGGACAAGCATCCGGGAGTTTTATGTTAGAATTTTTGTAAGAAGGTTTCCAGAATATTACGGAATTCTTCCGGTTGGTCCAATTGCAACCAATGTCCTGCATTTGCAACCACAGCATGAGGAAATCCTAAATGAAGTCTATGTAATGCAAATTGATCATCGTTTTCAGGAGTGACTATCGCAAGTTTTGGGCCCACATATCTTTTTAAAGAATGATTCGGATCATAATCCAATAGTTCAGAAGTGATCTTGAGCACTGTATCTTTAGGAGTTCTGGTCAATTCCCCTATCAGTCTTTCTTTTATATCGGGTTTAGAATTCGCCAATAATTGTTCCCAATAGTCTTCAGTAGTTTGCACATACGCATCCGAATATAATGCATCCTTGATTTGGGTACGAACTGCTTCAGGTAATTTTTTTGGATCACCATTTGAATCCACGAGAACAAGTCCAGCTACTCTACTTGGATTTTCTCCTGCATATTGTAAAGCTACACTTCCTCCCATACTATGACCCACGAGCACGAATCTTTGAAGCCCGAGAAGATTTACAACTGTTGCCAAATCCTGGGCCATAGAAGAGATCCTATAATCTCCATCTTTTGGAAATTCAGAATCCCCATGACCCCTGAGTTCAATTCTGACCACTCTTCTGTTTGGAATCAGAGATTCCTTAATCTCTTCCCAATGAGAAACATTTCCCCCGAAAGAATGGATGAATACCACAGGCATTCCGCCGAATCCTTCGTCTTTATAGGAAATTTTACCAGTAGGGCCATGGACAGAGGTTTTAATAATTTCACCTTTACAAAGAACAATGCCAAAAACGGAAGTTGCTAAAGTAATCATAAAAACAAGCATACCAGAATATACATGACAAGTTCTGTCATATTTAGAAGTTTATACTAAATTTATGAGAGCTGATAGGCTTCTAAATATTCTCCTACATTTACAGGCAAAAGGAAGGACCACCGCTAAGGAACTTTCCAAAAAATTAGAAATTTCGGAACGAACTGTTCATAGGGATATGGAAGCCCTTTCTGCTGCGGGAATTCCAATCTATGCAGAAAGAGGAATAGGCGGAGGTTGGAGTTTAAGCGAGGGTTATAGGACAAACCTTACTGGTTTTAAAAAAGAAGAAGTCATCTCACTCTTATTAGTTCATTCTTCTCGCGTCTTAGAAGATTTAGGAAAGAAGAAGGATTTCGATTCCGCATTTGTCAAACTCATGGCCTCTCTTCCTCCTGCATATAGAAAGGATGCAGAAACTGCCAGGCAAAGAATTCATATAGACGGCCTTGGTTGGGGTCGTGCAATCAGAGAACTTCCACTTCTTCCAATACTACAAGATGCAGTTTGGGAGGAAAAAAAAGTAAAGATCATTTACGAGAAAGAAGGTGGAAAACCTGAACCAAGGATCATAGAACCTTACGGACTTGTCGCAAAAGATACGATCTGGTATGTTGTAGCAAAACGTGGAAAAGAAATGAGAGTCTACCGTATCTCTCGTATTAAAGAAGCTTCAATAACTGCAGAAAGATTTGAAAGACCTAAAAAATTTGATCTAAGCAAATATTGGGAAGAATGGATCAAAGAATTCAAATCAAGAGTCCCTAAATATTTAATCAAAGTTAAGGTCACAGACGCCACCGCAGAACATATCAAAAGTATTCCTTATATGAAATGCCTGAGCCAAAAACCTATGGCAAAAGGTTTTACTGAAATGGTAATCGATATGGAAACTAAAGAATGGGCATTAGGAAGTATGCTTCAATATTGCGATTCTGTTTTTGTTTTGGAACCATTGGAATTACAGGAAGCAATTCGACATAAGGCCAAAGAAATCCTGAAAATTTACGAATAAACACTTCTTATAGATCGAAAGTCAGAAGAAGATTGATTTTCCCGTCAGATCAAAGATAATTTTTCGAATAAAATCTCATGTCTTCTTCTCCTAAAAACTATTGGATCCGAAACCCAAACTTTCTGGAAAACCAGGAAGAAGCAATACTCATCTCTGACAATAAGGGAAAACTTTTGGATTCAAATGTTCAGGCAAAAGAGCTTGGACTCGCACCTGAAAAGAATGATCTAAAACATTCTTCTTGGTATCCTAAACTATCAAATGCAGATTCCAAAGAACATTCTTATCTAACGCTGCATCTTTCCTCAGGTAAAAGAAGATTTATTTGCAGGGCAATTCCGATCTTAGTGGAAGAAAAGGAACCAGCAAAAGCATTCTACTTCAGAGATATCACAGAAAGATCTTTTACAGAAGCAAAGGCCAAAAGATACGAATCCCTTTTCAGAAGAAGGGAAAACAAAATTAAGGAATTAGAAATTCGTGATAAACTCACAGGTCTTTTCAATAGAGAATATACAATCGAGTCTTTCCAAGCAGAACTTTATAGAGCGGAAAGGACCAAAACCACTATAGGTGTGGTTTATTTACATATAGACGGATTAACAGAGATTAACGAAATATTCGGAAATAACAGAGGAGACCTTCTTCTAAAAGAAATGGGAAGGATACTTTTGGAAAATTCCAGAAGGAGCGATATCTCATCCAGGATCGGAGGCGAAAAATTCTTACTTCTTCTTCCAGGAGCGCATAAGAATATAGTTTTGGAAAGAGCGGAGAAGATCAAAAGATTATTTTCAGAATCTAGCTCTAACGGCTCTTGGGGAGAAGTGAATATTACTGTATCCTTGGGTGTTGCAATGTATCCAGAAGATGGTTCTACATATGATGTTCTTCTCCAAAAAGTCCAAATAGGAAATTAAATGACCCACGTAGAAAAGTTCGAAGGTGAAAGAGCACAAGTATACGAGAGAAGAATTGGAAAGATGATCCCATTCTATTCAGGGATCATGGAATTGGTAGCGATCTATCTTTTAGAAAACACTCCTGAAAAAGGAAAGATCTTATCTGTAGGTTGTGGAACTGGAGCAGACTTTGCCAAATTATTAAAAATTGCTCCGGATCGGTTTTCAATTACTGGCTTAGATCCTTCTCCAGAAATGATCGAACAGGCTCAGAAAAAATTTCCTGAACTTAAACTCATTTGCGGAACCGTGGGCGAACTTCCTTCTACCGAGGAATATGATTCTGCTACTTTACTCTTTGTTTTACATTTCCTTCCGGATACTGGAGATAAACTTTCTATCCTGAAAGAGATTTATTCCAGATTGAAAAAAGGCGGAAGTTTAATCTTATTCGATCTATTCGATCCTGAACCAAATGGAAGAGAGATCTTATTTCAAAATATAAAATCCTACTTAATCAATTTCCAAAGTTGGGAAGAAGAAGCAGTACAAATCTATTTGAAAAGAGTATTTGAACTCCACAGAATTCCAGCTGCCAGGTACGCAGAACTTTTGCAAGAAGCCGGATTTTCAGTGAGTTCTCAAAAATTCAGATCCTTGCATGTAGGTGGATGGATCGCTACGAAATGATCTAATATTAACTTCTTTTGCTAGGCTTGAACGCAGAAGTCATATTTTTAGAAGCTAATTTTTTCTCATAAAATTCTTTAGAAGCAGCATAGATCGTTTTTTCGAAAGTAGCATACACTATTCCTTCTTCATCTTCATACTTTGCTGGAAGATCGAAAACGATTTCACCTTTTTCTAATATATCTTGTTTTGTTTTTTCGATCAATTCTTCTGTGATCAAAAATCGGATTTTTACTTTATTTAAGATCGGTCGTACAAATTTTACTTTTGCAGCCTTGTCCCAAACCACATAGTCAGGCCCAAGTATCCACATCATCATCAACATATAGTATGGATCTACTGAACTATAAATACTTCCCCCATAAATTGTTCCTACTCGATTCAATGTGCGAAGATTTTTCTTTAGACTTACATGAAGTTCTCTTAGATCGGAAGAGATGAATTGTATTTTTCCGCCGGTGCACCACAAACAAGGCCAATGATTTAAACGAAAACGTAACCACCAAGAAGATAGAGATTCTTTTTTATCGCTATGATATAATTTCATAATGGATTCTTTGAAGTCAGATTGGAAGCAGCACCCTTGCGTGCAAGGCGATTTCCCTTCTGCTTGCGCTCTTATATTTTGATTATATTAAGATAACAAACCTAGAATGTTTTTATTCTTTAGAAAACGATCGTTATGTTAACTTTTTAAAAATATTTGAAAGGACGTTGACAGAGAAAAAGTCCAGGTTATTTCTTTTTTTACTCCGAATATCGGAGCTAAGCATTAAACTTTTATAATGCATAAAAATAGATAATTTGAATGGTGAAAAAATGAAAAGTTCCAAGATGTTTTCCTCTCGAATCGTCGCAGCCGCATTTATTTGTGCGTCTCTGATCGTTGCCGGATGCAAAGATTCCTCTTCAAACTACGATTCTTTGTTATTTTTAGTCCAATCCAACGGTAAATCCGGAGGCTCCTTAGCTGCAGATATCAATTATAAGGCAGAATACTTAACTCCTGCTCCTTTGGACCAACCAAGCGGAATTCCTTTCGAGGGCGGCGGAACTAAGGGCAAAGATGGAAGAAGTCCAAGACCTGTATATGCTCCGAAATTACAGATCGACCCACAGGGCTGGATGAGCAGCGGATTCCAATCCAGATCCAATACTCAGCTCAGAAACATTTGTATCCCAGGAACCCATGACTCTGGAACTTACGGGATCCAGGGAATTGATGAGAATATCTCCCAAACCCAAGAGTATAATGTGGGAGAACAATTATCTCTCGGATATCGCTACTTCGATCTAAGGATCAAAAAGATAAGCGGGCAATTTAAGATCCACCATGGATCCAGTGTTTCTGTTTCTGCTCAGGAAGTATTCCAACATATTTCCAGTTTCGTAAATAATCGTAAAAAAGAGATCGTATTCGTTCATATCCAGAACGTGGACAGCATGAGCGATGCAGAACATTACGAACTGAAAGACCAACTGGTCCTTCCTTATTTAGGTTCCAGAATGGCACCTCGCAATTTAGGAAATTCAGTCAACTTCGGTCAACTTTGGGATCTAGATAAAAACGTAATCCTGATCTGGGGTGGCGGCAATTTTGCAGATCTATCTTCGTTGTATTGGAACCAAGGCCAAACAATGAAGAGTGATTGGCAAAATACTGGAAATGAATCTGATCTAATCAGCGCACTTAGAGATCGTATCAAGGACGATAGGGGCGGAAAATTTTACGTAGCTCAAATGATCCTGACTCCAAATGCAGCTCAGATCATTTTTCCTCCTTATTGGGGAAGTATTCAAGATCTTACAAATGATAAATTGGATCATGCAAGTTTTGTTTATGACTTAGACAGAGAAGCCAAAAAATCAGGACAACGTATCAATATTGCAATGGTAGACTTTGCAGGTCCTCAATTCTCTCAATATGCATTCGAAGCATGTATGGATGTGAACGATCTGGAGCCAAGATACTTCACTTTAAAAAGTAAACAATCCAATCTTTGTTTAGATGTGAGTAATAGCGGAACCGATAACGGAACTCGTGTTCAAGTTTGGAACTGTAATAACACTAACGCTCAGAAATGGTTCTATGAACATTCTACAAGTCATCTAAGAAGCAAACTGAATGCTGACAAATGTTTGGATAACGGAGCTGAGAATTGGAACGGAGGAAAAATTGTCCTTTGGGATTGTAGAGATAATATAGATAATATGAGATTCGATTTTTACGATGACTCTATGCGAGTTAGACAAAACGAATCTATCGCGGTCGATGCTAACGGTTCTACCAGCGGCTCTTTAGTAAGCCAATGGACATGGCATGGCGGAAACAACCAACGTTGGGAGAAAAATTACGAAACTCCTTATTTCGCTCTGGTGAACCAAGCTTCTAACAGATGTTTAGATGTAAGCAATAGTAGTACTGCAAATGGTGCGAGGATCCAAATTTACAACTGTAATGGGACGAACGCACAAAAATGGTATTACGATGCAGGCAATGGTTTTCTCAGAAGTAAACTGAATCCAAATAAATGTATGGATAACGGTGGAGAAACTCGTAACGGAGGAAAGATCGCTCTCTGGGATTGTAAAGATATGAACAATATGAGATTCGATTTTGTAGGTGATAGTATCCGAAACAGGATCAACTCAACGTATGCCGTGGATGCAAGTGCAAATTCCAATGGATCCTTAGTGCACCAATGGGAATTCTTAAATAACAGCAACCAGCTTTGGAAAAAATCATATTAAGTTCGAAAGGGGGGAATCTTATTTGATTCCCTCGTAACGATACATCCAATCCTGGCCTTTCTTGGCAAAACTAGGCAAGGCCAGGGTAAGGAATTTATCCCTAATCCAACAACCAAGCGGGCTTAGTTTTTTCTTTCTGCTTCCATTTCGTCTAGATTCTTCTATAATCCTCTCTACTCTAGGCCTTCTGATTATCTCAAAATTTTTAAAGGCTTCTTCGATCGATTCGTATTTTTCTAGAAGTAAGTACAGGATATGGGAATCTTCTAAGGCCATGGAAGCCCCTTGTCCGGTATGAGGGCTCATTACATGAGCTGCATCTCCAATTAACAATACCTTATCATTTCCCCATTTAGGCAGACTTCTCAAGTCATGAACATTTCCTTTCAGAATTATAGGAGAAGCGTTGATAATTTTTTCGATAGGATCATGCCATCCTTTATGTATTTTTAATATTTTATTTTTCCAGGACTCATCACTCATGGATCCAATCTCTTCTCTCGTAAGCTCTTTTTCAGAAGGAATATTGCTCCACCACATCCAAGAAGTATCCTTCGTGTTTCCACAAGCGGCGAAACCGAAAAAACCTTCCGGCCCAAAAGTAAAATTGATCGGTCCCCTTTTTGAATATTTTTCTGGAATCACTTCGGAAGGAACAAATCCCCCGGCATTTAAAATTCCAGTATATTCAGGTTTTGGAAAATTAGGAAAAAGGAAACTACGAACTTTAGAATGATTTCCATCGGCTCCAATTAGAAAGTCCGCTTCAACAGAACTGCCATCGTCGAATTTTGCAATCACTCCTCCGTCTAAAGGAAATTCTGCATCCGAGAATTTTTTTCCATATTCTGTTGGAATTCCTTCCTTCTCCGCCGCTTCCAATAATAGAAGATGGAACCTTGCTCTCGAAACTACTATAGCAGATTCTCCAAACTGAGAAACTGATCCGTTCGGTATTATCGAAAGTAGCCTTCCTGTATGATTCCTAAAAATCATTTCATCTGAAAGTGTTCCTATCTGGAGAATCTCAGAAGTCAGGCCTAACTCTCTTATCACCTTCATTCCGTTAGGTGCAATTTGTAAAGCCCCTCCAATGTCTTCTGCAGGGTGCGAATAAGATTCCAGCAATCGGACTCCATAACCTGCCCTTTTTAGAAATAAAGCCAGAGAAGGTCCTACAATTCCTGACCCTACGATTAGAAAACTGGGTTTTCTTTTATTCATATCATCCACCGAACGCAGCCTTGATCGCAACAAAGGCAGAGACCAAAGAATAAGCTGTCACCGCAAAAGAAACGGAAAGAGAGATCATAGCGATCCCTAAACCGATAGGAGATCCCCAAGAATACCAAGGGTAATCTGGAATTTCGTTCTTGCTATTTTCTGCCATGTTTGCTCTCCTTAAATCGAATTAACTCGATGATTAATTATCTTGATTATCGAGATATTTGACGGTCAAAATAATTGCAAGACAAAAAAATCCCAAAAACTAAGCCCGAATTGATGGAATCCATTATGACCGATTCCAAAAACCTGAGCACTGTATCCATTTTGTTCCACCAAACCATTGCGGATCGGCTCGGCCTGCACATTACGGATCACAAATGTGTGGACTTTTTATTTACACAGGGTCCCCAAACCGCCGGGGAAATTGCAAAAACAATGGGACTTAGCACAGGTGCGGTAACTTCTCTCATTGATCGTTTGGAGAAGAAGGGGCTAGTTGAACGTAAAAATGATCCAAGCGACAGAAGAAAGGTGAGAATTTTTCTAACCCAGGATATGGCCGCCATGCAGAAAATAGGAAGCCTATTCGAAGGTTTGGCAAAATCAGTATGGGAGCAACTCTCGGCTTATACTGCAGAAGAACTAAAGATCATTTTGGATTTTACCCGCAAATCGATTCGGGTAATGGAAGAAGAAAGAGAAAAACTTTTGCAGAACCGACCAGACGTATAAATCTTTTAGAAGGATTCTATTATTTCGTATATATTTTTAAGCTTGCTCAACTAGCGGATCTTGCGGAACAATTCTGCGAAAACTTTTAGAACTAAATGAATTCCAGATTTTTCAGGGATATTTAACGGAGGAAGAGATGAAAGCTTTAGTCACAGGAGCAAGCGAAGGGATCGGAAGAGAATTCGCCAAACAACTTGCAGCAAAAGGTTATAAAATAACTGCAGTAGCAAGAAACGAAGTAAGACTCAAACAACTGATAGATGAACTTGGAAAAGGGCATACATTTATCATCGCGGACTTATCTGATCCAAAATCAACCGGAAAGATCCAAAAAGAATTAGAAGACAACCATTACGATTTATTAATAAACAACGCAGGTTTCGGAGTATACGGACCATTCGATAAGGCGGATCTACATAGATTGCAGGCAATGACCCGTCTTAATATAGATTCTCTTGTATCTTTGTCTTATTCTTTCTTAAAAAAATCCCAGTCAGGAGATTCTTTGATGAATATCTCTTCTACCTTGGGTCTTGTTCCAATGCCTTCTTCAGGAGTCTATTCTGCGACTAAGGCATTCGTAACTTCTTTCAGCGAATCCTTATGGTATGAGCAAAGAAAAAGAGGGGTATACGTTATGGGTCTTTGCCCTGGAGTAACTGTTTCTAACTTTTTTGAAAGAGCTGGAGGAGATCCAAAAGATTTTCCAAAAGCAATTGCTCAATCTGCGGAAACTTTGGTAGAATATGCTTTAGCTGCTTTGAAAAAGAGGAGTTCTCCTACCGTGGTTTCTGGACTTCCGAATAAAGTTTTAGTAAAAGTTTCTAAGCTGATCGGAAGAAAGGCTACAGTTAAATTGATGGGAAAAATGAGGTAATAGATGACGTCCCCTTTTTTTGGAGAATTTTTAGGCACATTTGTGCTCATACTTTTAGGAGACGGAGTAGTAGCCGGAGTTTTATTAGAAAAATCTAAAGCAAAAGATTCTGGTTGGATAGTGATCACTGCTGCCTGGGCGTTTGCAGTCATTTTAGGAGTTTTCACTGCAAAAGCATTTGGAAGTGCAGACGCTCATTTAAATCCTGCAGTCACTTTGGCATTTGCAGTTCAAGCAGGAGAATATTCTAAAATTCCAATATACCTTCCTGCACAATTTTTGGGGGCGTTCTTAGGAGCTGTTGCTGTATATTTGCATTATCTTCCTCATTGGAAGGAGACAAAGGATCCAGGAAAAATTTTAGCAGTATTCTCTACAGATCCTGCGATCTCTAATCCGCCTTCTAACTTCTTTAGTGAATTTTTGGGAACTTTCATTTTAATCTTAGGAATACATTCTATCTTCTCCGCTCAAATTGCAGATGTGACTACACCTATAGGAGTTTTTTTCGTAGGTATTTTAGTTTGGGTGATCGGACTTTCTATGGGAGGAACCACAGGATATGCGATCAATCCCGCAAGAGACCTTGGACCTAGATTGGCACATTATATTCTTCCGATAGCAAACAAAGGAAACTCAGGATGGAAATACGCATGGCTTCCCATTCTTGCTCCTTTAGTAGGCGGAGCAGCAGCAGGAATATTCTTGAAGACAATATTATAACTTGGCGAGGCTAAATCGAAAGTATGAAATCATTTCCCATCAAACAAACATCTCTAATATTCTTTTTGATCTATTTATCTTGCGGCGGAGAACAGATCCGAAATACTCCTATCGAAGGAAGTTTAGATCTACAGGGCCATAGAGGAGCCAGAGGTTTAAAACCAGAGAATACTTGGCCAGCATTCGAAGAGGCGCTCTCCCAAGGAATGACTACAATTGAACTGGATACTGTTCTAACTAAAGATCAGAAAATCATAATACACCATGACTCTGAATCTAATCCAGGGTTATGTTCTAAAAAAGACGGCTCGGAAATTATTTCTAAATCTATTTATGAACTTACTCTTGCCGAATTAAAAGAACTAGATTGTGGAACTAAAAAGAATCCTAAATTCCCTGAACAGATCTCTGTTCCTGGAACTGAACTTTTGACTATCCAAGAATTTTTTGAAAAAGTTCAAACCTGGGAAAGAACAGGAAAAAGAAAAGTTATTCCTAAGTTCAATATAGAGACCAAATTCCCGAATGACTCTGATTCACAGGTCTCTAATGAAATTTTAGAAGCTCATGTAAATCTTCTGATCAAAGCTATTGAAACTGCAAAGGTAGTAGATCGCGCAACAATCCAATCTTTCTATCTTCCTGCGATCTCACTCGCAAAGAAAAAAAATCCTAGGATCAAAACTTCTGCGTTATTCTCCCTGACATATTCTCAAGGTGCAGCAATGAAATTTGGGTTCGGAGATTCCAGAAGAGAACTTGTTTTAAATCAAACAAAAGAGTTAAAAGCAGATATTATTTCTCCTTATTTCTTATATGTAACAGATGAATTCGTTTCTAAGGCTCATTCCTTGGGAATTAAAGTGATTCCTTGGACTGTAAATGATACGGGGGAAATGGAAAGATTAATTAGAACAGGCGTAGACGGAATTATTACAGATTATCCAGATCGATTGAATTCCGTTCTTAAAAAACATTAGACACGCTTTGGGTTCTGCTTATCCTAACTTTGAAGTGAAACGATCTTTTATACTTCTTTCTAGTTTTTTGTTTTGTTTCTCTTTAGAAGCAGCACCGATTCGGGACGGAGTATTACAAATTTCCTCTCAGGATCTTGCAGAACATTCTGAACTCATTCCATTAAGCGGAAATTGGCAATTCTTATATGGAGAATTTGTTTCTCCTGAAAAAAGCGCAACAGCTAACTGGGGTATATTATCTGTCCCTCATTCTTGGCAGGATACCAAAATAGGAGATAGAGTTCTCCCAAGAGAAGGGGCAGCAAGTTTTCGTTTATCCATCATCTTCTCAGAAGAAGATCTAAAAAAAGAGATCGGGTTATTAATGCCCGATTTTGCATCTTCATACAAATTATATTATAACGGAAGATTAGTATATTCTTCTGGGGCTCCAAGTTTAGAATCTTCTTCTGAAATTCCTAAGATCAAATCTGTATATCTACCTTTAAGAGTAGAAAAAACAAATACAGAAATTCTAATACAAGGTTCTAACTGGATCAATAATTTCGGTGGATTCTGGCAGGTCCCAAAACTTGGAACCTTAGAAGCAATTTACAGAGAAAAATTAATCACTCAATCCAGAGAATCATTTCTGTTTGGCGGGCTTCTTCTTATTGGGCTATATCATACTGGGCTTTTTCTATTTAGAAGAAAGGAAAAGTCTGCATTCTATTTTGCATTATTTACGTTTTTATTAACTTTAAGAGTGGCATTGATCGGAAATCGACTTGTTTTAGAAATTTTTCCAGATTTTCCCTGGGAGTCTGTTTTTAGATTAGAGTTCTTCTCCTTCTATACTGCAGTTCCCATATTTTTAATGTTCCATCGTTCCTTGTTTCCCGAGGATACATTCTCTTGGGTGCCAGCGGTTGCCTGGGTTTTAGCGATCGCTTATGATATAACTCTATTATTTCCGATCGGATTTTTCACGAGTATTGTAGGACCGTTCCAGATCGTAACCGGGATCGGATTACTCTATGTCTTGTTTACAGTATGTTTAGGAGTTTGGAAAAAAAGAGAAGATTCACTCTTATTCCTCACAGGATTTTTTGCATTTGGTATTACGGTAGGAATCGATCTACTTTGGGACAAATTAAATCTAAGAGGGATCAATCTTTCTCCATATGGACTTCTTGTATTCACCCTTTCTCAATCTTTAGTACTTTCCAGAAGGATCGCAAGAGCATTCAGAAAATCTGAAATACTTAGTGAAAACTTAAGGATAACAAACAGTGCACTGAATATTCTAAAAGATAATTTAGAAGTTTTGGTCCGAGAAAAAACTTCCGAATTAAATCATTCTTTGGAAAGAATTCGCAAAGACTTACTCGTTGCTCAAAGGATCCAGAAAAAACTTTTTCCAGAGAATGTAGAAGCGTATAAAGAATTAAAATACGCAGTTAAATATCTGCCAAGAGATGAAGTGGGCGGAGACTTTTACGATATTTTCGAAGTTTCTCCAGGAGTGTATCGGATTTTTCTTGCAGATGCTACCGGGCATGGAGTCCAAGCAGCACTCGTCACTATGGCAATCAAAGCAGAATATGAAGGGATCAAATTTGGGGCAAAAGATCCAGGATTCTGTTTAGATTTGTTGGATGATAAGTTCCAAAGAAAATTCTCCTCCTTGGGAACTATATTCTCTTCTATCATTGTAGATATTTATGCCAGAGAAAACAGATTAGTTTATGCTTCTGCAGGACATCCAGATCAAATTTTAGTACATTCTTCTCACCTTATGAATTTAAGAAGGACAGGTGCTATTATAGGTTTAAAAAACAAAAAAAGTTATGAGAACCAGGAATTGGATTTTTTAAACGGAGATAGGATGTTCCTTTTTTCAGATGGAGTATTCGAACAATTCAATTCCAAAAGAGAAGCATGGGGAGAATCCAGGCTAAGAAATCGGATCTCAGAACTTTCTAAAGAACCTATTGAGAATATTCCTGATATGGTAATGAAAGATTTGGATCTATGGCTGGAATATTCTCAACCTCAAGATGATATCAGTCTGATCGCGATAGAAAGAGTCTAAATCAACTTTTCGTAAAACGAAATCTGAAAATATAAATTATGACAGTTCAAAAAAAGTCCGCACTTCAATTTTTACTTTTTACATTACTCATCGATTTTATCGGCTTCGGGATCATAATCCCAGTGGTTCCCAATCTTTTAAAAGATATGTTACAAGGGAATTTAAGTACCGCAGCGGTTTATGGAGGACTTCTATCCTTTACTTATGCGATCACTCAATTTTTCTTCGCTCCTATCATTGGAGGTTTAAGTGATAGATTCGGAAGAAGGCCTGTTTTACTTGCTTCCTTGTTCGGATTAGGAATTGATTACGCATTCTTAGCATTGGCCCCGAATGTATTTTGGTTATTCGTAGGAAGAATTATTGCAGGGATCACAGGAGCAAGCTACGGAGTCGCAGGAGCAATCATCGCAGATATCAGCCCTCCTGAAAAAAGATCCCAAAACCTAGGATTAGTTGGAATGGCATTCGGGATGGGATTCATCATTGGTCCGATCATAGGAGGTTTATTTTCTGAATTCGGACCAAGAGCTCCATTCTGGGTGGCTTCTTCTCTTTCTCTTTTGAATTGGGTGTATGGATATTTTGTTTTGCCTGAAACTCTTTTAGAAGAGAACAAAAGAAAATTCAATTGGGTAATGGCAAATCCATTCGGATCAGTCGTAGCATTTTTCCGTTATCCAGGGCCTTTAAGCGGCTTAGTACTTTCTTTATTTCTAATATTCGTAGCAAACCATTGTATGGAAACCAGTTGGTCTTACTTTACAATGAACAAATTCCAATGGACCGCAACTAAGATTGGATTCTCGCTTGCAGTAGTTGGTGCCTCACTTGCAGTGGTGCAAGGCGGATTACTCAGGATTATTATTCCGAAACTAGGACAAAAAAATTCTGCTTATATAGGAATTTTTGCAAGAGTTGTCATGAGCGCATTATTTGCATTCGCCTGGGAAGAATGGATGCTTTATGCTCTGCTTGTTCCCTTCTCCTTTTGTTTTATTGCAACTCCTGCAATCCAAGGTTATATTTCCAATCACGTTTCTCCTACACAACAAGGAGAGTTCCAAGGAATTATGGGAAGTATGATGAGCCTAAGTTCTATTTTAGGCCCATTGCTTATGAGTTTTGTTTTTTCTTATTTTACGAGAGAAGGTATGCAGCCCTATTTTCCGGGAGCACCGTTTATAGTAAGTTCCTTTCTTGCGATCCTAAGTTTAGTGATCGCAATTATTTCTTTTAGAAAGGAAAAACTGAGAGTGGGAGAAAAGGTTGGAGAATGATCTATTCTTCGTCCTCTTCCAATCCTAAATAAAACAAAGCCCATAAAGTATCGAATAGGATCTGCATTAACAATGCGAATCTTTCTTCTCTATCTTCTACAGTTTTGAAATCGTCGATCAAGAAGGTAACAAAAGGTTCTAAAATCCTTCTTTCTTCCAGATCCGGAATGGAGTTCAAACTTTTGATAGAAAAGTTGTCTTCAACAGGGACATTATGAAAATTTAATCTACTATTCAAGACCAGAACTGCCAATTCCAGAAGTTCTGCATCTGACATTGTATTTACGCCAGCGTCGTTCAATCCAGAAAGCATACTTGAAATAGACTCGTCAGTGATTTCTTCGCTTCTGTCTTCGTCTTCTTCGCTATAAGCTTCCGAAATTGCAATAAGCACTGCAGTTGCTTGGTCCCAGAAAGAAGACAATGCCTCGTCCAAACGAGCCTCGTCCTCTTCTGTTAATTCCCTTTTGAAACCTGAATCCAGGTCATCGTAAAAAGGTTCCGGATCATCAGTCTCGCATGCTGCAGAAACAAATGTGCGAACGGTAATCCAAAACGGGGACTTATCATGGCCTATGCGAAGAATTTCCTCCGCATATTTGGCGACTGTGGCTCTCCAAGTGGAAGGGGAATAGGACGGAATTTCCATATTCAAATCTTTCTTAGTCTCTCCAAACTCGTCGACACTATAAATCTTTTCGTATTATTTTTTAAGAAGAAATTTAAGTAAGATCTTTAGCTGGCTCTCAGATTATAGTTGCTCCTAACTGAGAAAGATCAAATATTTCCTCCATGAATATTGACGAAGATTATGATTTTCCCAGATTTCGTTCTGACTCGAATGCGGGTCATTACGAGAGTTGGTTCGTAAGAGGGAATCATCCATTTCGTCCTCTCGCAATCTGGATCCGTTATACTATTTTTTCTCCTAAAAATTCCCCTAAAGATTCTATAGGAGAATTATGGGCGATCTATTTTGACGGAGAGAATGGAAAACATTATGTTTCCAAATCAGAATATCCTATTTCAGAATGTGAATTTGCGGGAGACCCATTTCAAGTACGGATCGGCTCTTCTGTCCAAGATCATAAAGGGCTTAAAGGCAAATCAGGAAATAAGAAAGGATCCACAAATATAGAATGGGACCTAAACTTCTCTGGAGGAGATAAACCTCTTTTTCTTTTCCCTAAAAATCTATACTCAGGCGGTTTTCCAAAGGCGAAAGTCCTCGTAGGTAAACCCTCTTTATTACTTAATGGATTTATAAAATTAGAAAATAATAAAATAGATCTAAAAGATTGGAAAGGAAGTCAAAATCATAATTGGGGTCCTAAACATACAGACCAATACGCATGGGGCCAAGTAGCAGGTTTTGATGGAGAAGAAGGCTCCTTCCTTGAATTGGCAACTGCAAAGATAAAGATAGGTCCTCTCTGGACTCCTGCAATCACTCCAATTGTTTTACGTTTGCATGGACAAGAATATTTGCTGAACAGTTTATTCTCTTCTTTCAGGAGAGCGAGTTATCAGTACTTCGATTGGAAATTCCAGGCTTCTTCTTCTGAAATAAAAATAGAAGGAAGAATTCACGCAGATAAAAAAGACTTCGCCTGCCTACGTTATGCGAATCCCCCGGGCGGTTGGAAATTTTGTTTGAACAGTAAAATTGCAAGGGCAGAAGTTTTGGTCCAAAGAAAAGGAGAAACTTCTCCCCTTCGTTTAAGATCTGCCAGAAGTGCAGCATTTGAAATACTTACTGAAGATACTTCCCACGGTTTATTGACGGAAGTTTAACAATCTTATACTCCCGACCTTTTTCGGATTGACCAGGTTCCCTTTGTCGAAAATTTTGAGAGTCAGCCTCAGTTTCTTTTAATCCAAAAGGGTTATTTCCTCTGGATAAACTGAAACAAAACGGGATTTTAGATAAAAATCTCCCGTGTGGCCTGAGATGGATTGTAGAGTGAGGAAAAATCCTTATTGACTTTTTTTGAGACTTATTCTCACTTGCAAAATCAAGCCTGTCCCAGGAGCCGGAGGGAGTCATCCCCACAGTTCATCTCTGGCCCCGGCCGGATTTTATCCGGACCGGGGATTTTTCCAAAATTTAAGGAGATTTCCCATGCGGAACATCCACACAAAAATATTTTCAATTCTGTTCAGTGTTACTCTGTTCGGTTCCTTAATTTCTTGTGCAGGTCCTGGCAGTGATAACTCAGCCGCAGCGCTTTTAGGTCTGGATATTCCAGCCAGTGCAACTAAGCCTCAATTTTTAAATCGATATGCAGACCTTGCTTTCGAGTCCTATACCCAAGCAGAATTAGATGCATCCAACTTAGCTGCTGCAGTGGATACTTTTGATTCTACTGCAACGCCTAGTGCTTCCGATCTGACCAACCTCAGAAATCTTTGGGTTAAAGCTCGCGCAAGTTATTTGATCACGGAAGGTTTCCGTTTCAGTAATGGTCCCATAGATAACGATGCCGTGCTTGCATGTGACGGTGCAGAATGCGAAGGTCTTTTAAACGCTTGGCCTTTGGATGAAGACGCAGTGGATGATTATATCGCGGCCGGTGGTAATAGCGTTACTGACTTTTCGTCCATCGCTGCTAAGATTGGAGATACTTCATTAGGTTCGGACGATGATGCGGATAAGGTCGTTTTAACTGGATACCATCCGATTGAATATTTACTTTGGGGAAAAGATACAAGCAACACTACAGCGGGTGTTAGACCTGTCAGCGATTTTGCAGACGCGACTGCTAATGGTGCAAGACGTAGACATTATTTAAAAACAATCACTGATAGATTAGTTGTTCACCTTGGTTTGATCAAGGACGAATGGGAGCCAACTACTGGAAGCTTTAGAGCAACATTCTTAGACTCTGCAAATGTAAATACTTCTGTTGGAAGTATCTTCCAAGGATTAGGTTCCTTCATGGCAGGAGAATGGGGTGGAGAGCGTCTTACTGGTGTGATCGGAGAAACCCAAGAGGAAGAACATTCTTGTTTCAGTGATACTACTAAAGCAGACTTCTATTACGATGCACAAGGTGTATTGAATATTTGGACCGGAAACTATAGCATCAAAAAAGGTGTGAACATCAGTTCTGGACCAGGACTTTCTGCAATATTAAGCCTTAAACAACAAGGCGGGATCCAATCCGAGATCGAAAGTTCTAGAAATCTTTTCTGCATCAATCTTTCTGACACAGAATCCCAAGACCCTAACTTTACAACCAGCTGCCCTGCAGGAAGTTTAACTCATAGATTCGACCAAGCAATATCTTCTGCAGATAGCCAACACGGTTTATTAGTAAACGTGCAAAGATTGATCGGTTCAACATTGAACAGAGATTTTGTTTCCGCAGCAGCAGCGATTGGGTTCTCAGTAGTTCCGGAATGATAGGTCTTTAAATGACTCAACAGGTTCGGTTCCTGTGAAAACCTCCGAAAAATAGAAAAATATGAACTGTGATAAAAATCTAAACTTCGGTTCCGGAACAAATCCGGAACCGAATCCATCTCTGGGACGTTTAAACAAAACGATCCCGATCTTACTATTTATTCTTCTAAACTTTTTTTACTGCGGCGGGAAAGAAGGAACAGATCCTCTTGGAATCGCAGCAGTGATCGCAAGCCAAACAAACATCTCACCGGATCCGGGAGAAGCTTTCTCAGGCGGATACGGCACTAGATTCATTTCCAATGCGACTTCTTTCGATACTCCTGTTGTAAACTTAAGTTCGGATGGAATTAAATTCAATACTGGAAATAACTTTTTCAACAGAACTTGGGTAGCAGAGGGTAATAGTGCCTCCTCCGGTTTAGGACCGACTTTTAATACAAGTTCTTGCCAGAATTGCCATGCAGGAGACGGAAGAGGAGCACCACCTTCCAGTGGAAGTTTATATAGCACAGTAGGAATTCTGATACGACTTTCTAAAGTTGGAGTTTCAGATCCTACAACAAATGGACCTGTAGGACTGGATGACTTCGGATTACAATTGAATCATAAAGCAATTGGGTGTACTGGCCCATTCACTTATGATTCTAGCTTTAATTGTAATGGTACTACTGGCGCAAATTTCACTCCGCCAGAGGGGGTTGCATCAATATCTTATACAGGTGCAGCTATAGTAAGAAATTACACTTCAGGTGGATCAGTAACCTTAAACACTCCAGTATATTCTATTAGCTGGAATACAAATATCGCAGTAGCTCCTGCTTCCTTCAATTTTTCTCCAAGAACTGCTCCTATGATCCCTGG
Organism: Leptospira koniambonensis; assembly: GCF_004769555.1. Classification (NCBI taxonomy): domain Bacteria; kingdom Pseudomonadati; phylum Spirochaetota; class Leptospiria; order Leptospirales; family Leptospiraceae; genus Leptospira; species Leptospira koniambonensis. The sequence continues at coordinate 227,305 of NZ_RQFY01000004.1, forward strand.
TTTAGGTTTGTTAGAAGCAATTCCTGAGTCAACTATCCAAGGCTGGGCAGATCCGACTGATTCGGATGCGGATGGAATATCAGGAAAAGTGAATATGGTTTGGGACGCCAAAAATCATAAAAAGGTGATGGGGCGTTTCGGTTGGAAAGCAAACGAGCCAAGCTTACTCCAACAAAACCAAGGAGCTTTTTTAGGAGATATTGGAATTACAAGTCCATTATTCTCTACAGATAATTGCCCAAGTGCACAAACACAATGTTTAGCAAAAGCTTCTGGAACTGCAGAACCGGAAATTACTGCATCAATTGCAGACTCTGTGAATTTTTACACCAGGTTGGTCGCTGTTCCTGCCAGAAGAAATTTATCTGATCAGGATGTGATCGATGGAAAAGTAATATTCTCATCCATCAAATGTGATGCATGTCATAAACCTTTTGTTCTTACTGGAAACGTTCCAGGACTTCCTGAACTTTCTTATCAGTTTATCAAACCATATACTGATCTTCTTTTGCATGATATGGGCCCTGATCTTGCAGATGGACGACCAGATTTTGATGCTGACGGACAAGAATGGAGAACCCCTCCTCTTTGGGGTCTAGGACTGATCCAAGAAGTAAATGGGCATTTAAAACTTATGCATGATGGAAGAGCCAATGGGATAGAAGAAGCAATCCTGTGGCATGGCGGAGAAGCTGATGCAGCAAGGAATGGTTTCCAAAATCTATCTTCCACCGATAGACAAAAGCTGATCAAATTTTTGGAATCTTTATAGGAGAATCGGCGATGAGATCCATATTATATAAATCTTTATTTAGAAAAACATTATACTTCATTTTAGCGTCCTTTATTATTTCCTGCGGTGGAGGAAGCAAAGATCCTTTACTTTTACTCGCAGCTGGACCAGGAAGTTCCGCATTTTTAGAACATACTGGTAAATTCGTGATCATTCCAAGTTTGGAACAATTAACTACGGATACAGCAGCCTTAGAAGCAGCTGCTATTACTTATGCCGGGACCACCAATGTTGGAAATCTTGGGGCTCTTCAGACAGCCTGGGATCAGGTACGAGTTTCCTTAAAAAAAGTAGAACCTTACTATTTCGGACCGGCCGGTAATCCAACAGAGTATTATACTAAGATGGATGGGTTTATCAAATCAGGAGCAAGACCAAGTGCTAACTTAGTAAAGCAGATCATCGATGGTACAGTCACCGTTTGTACTGCTACGGTTACCACTATCAACAAAACAAATTTAACTGCCTGCCCGCCAAAATACAAAGGAATTGAATCTCTTGAAATCCTACTTTTTGACTTCGATTTCAGCAGAACCACGATTGATTCAAATTCGAATATCAATACTGCAAACGCAGCTGAATCCAGAAGAAGAGATTATATTTTAGCTCTTGCCCAAGTAATCAATCAGGATGCATTAGATTTATATAATAAATGGCTTCCTACTGGCGGAAACTTCTTAAATGAATATACCACTGGAACCGGGATTCAATTTCGTTCTCAGGGAGAAGCTTTTGATACTTATATCCAATCTCTCGGAAATTTAGTGAATCAAATCCAGGATAATAAACTTGGGAATGCTGCTTGCTTAAGTGTTTCTTGCTCAGGAGCTGGAAAAAGACAAGAGCCGGATCCAGTCTTCTTAGAAGCGATCTATTCCAGAGTTGCTTATGAAGATCTAAGAGATAATATATTAGGGATCCAATTTGCTTATTTAGGTGATCCTGCAGATCCTAAAATCAGCTCTATGTCAAAACTAGTCAGGGCACAAAACTCTTCTTTAGATGATGATATCCAAGCTGAGCTCACGAACTTTAAAAATATGATCGATGCAAAGATCAGTGGTTCTGCCGATTTGTTTGCAGAGATTGATGCAGATGGAAACACTATGAATGGAACAAGCGTCACTGCAAATGTAAAACCAATTTGGGACCAGGCAAAGATCTTGAAGAACCTGATGACCATCGATGCGTTCTCTGTTTTGGGAGTTCCAAATCTTCCTTCTTCGAACGACGGAGACTAATCCTGTTATAAAATACTAATATATATTGTTTGAGATAAAAACGATATATATTAGTATTCCACTCCAACTTACCAAATTTGTCTTGCCAATCTTTCCGTTAGACTTTTCTCTATCGGACTATGTTTAGTTCTCTATTTCCATTAATCGCTTTTACTGCTTGGACCATTCTACTCGTACTCATCGTAGTATCTTTTAGATCAGCACAAGTATTGGCTGGCACTAAAAAATCAAATGAGTTCCCTGCGTGGATCCAACATGGTTCCGATCTATATTGGAGGTTCCACAGGGCTCACCTAAACTGTGTAGAAGGTCTTCCTGTTTTTGCAGTTTTAGTTTTAACCTTTATACTTTCAGGATACCAAAACGATACTTTTGATCTTCTCGCATGGATCGTATTCGGTGCAAGAGTGCTGCAAACAACTGCACATTTAAGCGGCGGCGGTGTTTGGAATGTGAATGTAAGATTTACTGGGTTTATAATCCAATATCTTTGTTTTACCGCGATGTTGGTAATATTAGTACGCTCCATTCTTTGATATATAAAAGAACTTCTTAGCTCAACGCGACAGCGATGCGTAGACCTTTAGTCCGGGCTTTGCCCGGATGAGCGCGAATGCGCGAAGTCGAAGCAGCGCGGTTCCCGCGAAGCGGGAAGTCGCTATTAAAAACCTCTTGACCGTTGTGTACATTCGAGGTTAACCTTCGGGGAGACATGGCTTCCAAGTTTGATTATCTACGTAAAAATCTTTATGCAATGGCGGAGCTATGTTTGGAACAAGTCCTGATCTTGGACGATGCAATCGAACAGGAAAATCCCGATCTTGCTAAACAAGTGATCGAAAGAGACGATCTGATCGATAGTTTAGAAAAACAAAACGATAACCTTTCCCAAAATGCAATTTTAGAAGCAATCGCAAACCGCAACTTACTCGGGATGGACCAAATCGACGGGGAAGTTATTCTCAAAAAAGACCCTCTTCGATTCGCACTCTCTTCCATTCGTATCAACAGAAGTTTAGAAAGAATGGGAGACCAGATCGTAAACTGCGCTACCTGTTACAGAAGAGGACTTCTCCCAAAAGGATTTTTCAGACAGGAAGAAATTTTGGACAAGATGCTCTCCAGAGTAGTTACTCTTGTAGGAATGGCTGTAGAATCTTTGGTAGAAGAGAAAAACAGATTTTATGGTTCAGTTCATACTGTTGAGGAAGAGCTGAACAATCTATGTCATGCAGCATTCTTAAAGTTTGTATTGGATCCTAGACTGGATAAAAACCAATTTGCAGACTTATACAGAATGATCTTAGGGATAGAAAGAGCAGGAGACTATGCAGTCAACATCGCAGAAGAGTTGGTGCGTTTGAATACAGGTATGGACATTCGCCATCTTTCCGATCCGGTCCAAGTCACCGAAAAAACAAAAGTTTCTTAATCTATATTATAAAAATCGAATTATTGCTGAATACAAACTACAGATTTAGGCGTATCACAAAAGTCAGGAGTTCCAGTAGATATCCCTCCGACATTTGGATCGGAGTTACCTCCAAAATTACCTTGGTCAGAAGGGTTACTAGAAGTCCAACCTAGGCAGGTACTTGCAGTAGACCAATCCGTTTGTAAACCAGTCCAGTATCCTGCGGCAGTTGCACTTATTCCACTTCCGGTCCCGAAAGCAAATAAAGCATTTCCATCCGTTGCAAACGCTTTAACAAAAGTACCACCTGCAAAATCTATATAATCTTTATTCGGCTTTAGGACCCAATCAATCTTAGAAGGCATTGCCCTTCTCCAGGTACCTGCTACCGCAAAAGTTTTATACGTCCCGGAAGGGAGCCCGCTGCCAAACAAGTTATTCGCTTCATTCTGACAAACAAAATCAGCAAAACCACCGGAGCCGAAATTTCCAGCATATGAAACCGGTGTGGCAAATAGGAATTTATCATTATCCTTTTGTACGATTGGATAAGGGATTGTCTCCGAATCAGGAGTAAGAATGGAGATCACAATAGAATTATTTGTGGAATCAGTATCGTCAGATGCCCCTGTTATAGTCAAGGTCTGAGGGATATCATAATCTGAAGGAGTAAATATCAGACTTGATGGAGAGACGGAAGCTATTGCAGGATTACTACTGGAAAAATTATAAGTCACTGAAGAAGAATCTGGTTTATGGACCAAGGAGATAGATAAAACTAAAGAACTGCCTTCGGGAAGAGAATTTCCTCCAGTAATGATAAGTTCCCTATCACATCCATTAATTAAACAGTTAATGATCGCATTTTCATAATATGCTTTTGTGTTCGGGTCTCCAGAATTTTCAGATTGGATCGCGCAAGAAACCTGAAAAATCGAAAAGCAGATTGTAAATAATAATGAAACCCGCTTGGCGCACATAAAAGTTTAAACTGGGTCCTTGGATCTAGAAGACTCTGCACCATTATTGGTTTCGAAACCTTCTCCCTGCTCTAGATAACTTTCTAATTCCTCTTTTAAACCGTGAGGAAGTTGAAGTCCGGAGCTTTCTATTCTTTCGTTGTATTTACTAAAAGAGAATCTATGTCGAGAAGTTCCAAGATAAACACTCAAGGCTTCTGAGCCCCATTCTAAAATGTCTCGGATATATTCTTCATTCTCTTCTAACTTCTCCGCATAAGGAATAAAGAGAGGTCTATTCACTGGACGACCAATAGTTCTATAAAATAAAAGCCTTCGGAGGACCTCGTGGTCTTTCCAATTACCTGTGTCGAGTGCTCTTTCCACCATTCTAAGATTGATACAATCTAAAAATTCTATCTTTAGATTTTCGTTTTTTAATCTTCTGCGAAGACTTGCTTTGATCTCTTCGGATTCGTATAAAAAATTAGGACAATATTCAGGACATTCTTGATCCTTATGTAAATCACAATAATGTAATAGAATACAATCTATATCTGAAGAAGGTTCTACGATCCCAAAATTGATCGAACCTAAAATTTCTACACCGGTACGAAAACCTTTATCTTCTAATTCCTTTAATGCAATGCGGCAAGCCTGCATTCTTCTTAAAGCTTCTTTGGTATCGTAGTTACGGTATTTATTTTTAAGGGCTACGTATTTTTCTATCAGATAGGTCATTCGAACAATTCTCGCAAATAGCGGTTCATACCGTGTAATACTATCTCAGGGATTTCATGTCCACCCGGAAATGCCAGTAACTCACCTTCCCAGCCTGCGTCTTTTAACACTGTTTCTAATCTTTTCGCGGCAGGATAACCGAGCACAGGGTCCATTCTACCATGGCTTTGAAAAAATTTATAGCCAGGAGTTTGTTTTGCAAATTGGGACCAATGAGTCTCATCCAGCAAAGTTCCCGACAGAATGACAAGACCTTTGGGCTTTTTCTCCGCTTTAAGAGTAATCTCGGTCGCAAGCATAGAACCTTGGGAAAAACCACCTAAGATAATCCGATCCATTGGAACATCTAGGGCCTGGATCATCTCTTCTACCTTTTGTTTCGCCTCTGCCATACCGGCCGGATAACGTTCGAAAAGTTCCCTGGAACCACCTGCAACCATGGCTCTTTGCAAAGCTTCCATATCGATAGGGAACCAAGCCTTACCATTATAACCTGGAGCGATCGGGACTTCTAAGATCCCATCTGGAAAAATAAAATTCGTTCCTTCTGGAACATCCATATATGAATACAAGGGAAGAAGATCGAACGCATTAGCACCGTAACCGTGCAGAAAGATAACATAGGGCCCTTGCGGATCGCCTGGAATACGAGCAGCTTTCACAGGACCTAATTGAACGAGTGGGATATCATACATGGTTTCCTTATAAGGGATCAGTTCTAATCTGGCAATATCATAATTAGAGTAAATTTATAGATCATTCCACCCGCTAGGCAACGATCACGTAGAAGTCTAAATAAACGAATTTAAAATTTATAATATAGCCTTACCGTCAAATCGATATTTGACGCTTTAACAGGAACTGATTAAAAGTCGAAAACTCTCAAGTGTTCTTCGGAATGGAATTTTCATAAATATTCCGAAATAATACTTTCAAAAGAAAAAGTCATCCACGTAAATTGTTATGCAAATCAAGAAACTCTATGCGAATTTTCTTCCGTCTCCTTATTCTTTCCTGCCTTTATACAAATTGTGGAACCTACTTACTGTTAACCAACCAAGAAGAAAGCGACCGATCCATATTTAAGGATTTAGTTGGTCTGAACTTTATAGATTCTTCTTTTGGACTTGTTCATTATTGGCCATTAGATGGTGATTTGCAAGACAAGGTTGGCGGATTAGACTTAGTCGAAGTCGGAGGATCTCCTACACTTTCAGCCGATAGATTCGGGATAGAAGGCAAAGCCTATTATTACGACGGACAAGGCGCAATCCATGAATCCATAGCACAGGGTCCCCTTTTTTTAGATGGAACAGTTTCTTCATTTACGATCAGCGTCTGGGTAAAAGGGAAATACCGAACCGGGGGTAACGGAGGCGATTCTATCTTTCTAAGCCAAGGAGGAGGACTCGGAATGCAATTATATTATTTCTCGGGAGAAGGATGCACCGGTAGACTAAGAGTTTTTACGAATAACGGAGGTACTGGGGACGTCGATGTAGCAACAGAATGTAAAACTCCCGAAAACTTATGGTATCATATGGTTTTCACATGGGATATACAGACGCAATATGCATCCTTATATGTGAATAATGTATTGGTCTCTTCCAAAAAATTCGGAAGTTTTCGTCCTTGGGACACTGGTACCGGGATCGATTTCGGAACTTCTTCTTTATCATCGCAGCTATTTCAAGGAAGTATAGATGAAGTTCGGATCTATAATCGGGTGATTTTTCCTGTTTCGAGTTTGTGAGGAGTCGGAGCACCGAGGAGCAACAGTGTTGCTCCGAATGCGAGACTCGGACCTGGGTGACGCAAAGCGGAACTCAGAGTCCGTGCTGCAAAAACAACTAACGCTTTTTCGCAGTCTTAGCTTTTGTCTTCTTTTTAATTTTAGGCAATTGGTCTTGAACGGCTTTAAAATATTCGCATACAAGATGATCCGACCAAGATATCGCTTTCCATCCTTCAAAATATGCAATATGGCTTCCTCTTTTTGTATAAACATGGATGGAATTAGGAAGGTTTTCCAACCAATGCAAATTTTCTAGAACATTCTGATTTACGCAAATAGGATCATCCTTTGCATTCAAGATCATGATTGGAGTTCTAATATTTTTCATTACCAATGCGGGGTTCGAATGCCTGTAATATTCTTCCTTATCATCAAAACCGGAGAGGCTGTGCAAACGATCTTGGAATTCACCCAGGGTCTTGGATTCCAGGACTTCCTGAAATCCTCCTAACGAAGATAAGGTTTCATAGTGGCGTTTCAAAAAATAATTAATCAATCTTTGGCCCATGATCTTACTATAAACCGGATGAACCCTATGAAATGCTTTTTCGATATCATATGCGGGTGAAATTGCAACAGCAGCATCTAATAAACTTTTAGTCCCAGATTCTCCTAGGTATCGAGCAAGCAACCCGGAACCAGCAGAGATCCCTACTCCAAACAAAGGACTATTCGGAAATTTTTTCTTAATATATAAAAGTTGTTCTTTTAAATCTGAACTAGAACCCATCGTATTTATTTGCGGCTTAGAAAGGGGAAGATTTCCATGTCCTCTCCTAATACAAACAACAGAAGCCCATTTTAACTGGGCCTGGATTGCTTTCACAATAGACTTAACATCTTGCTCATCACCACTGATTGTATGAAAAACAATCGCGATCGGATGGGGATCTGTTTTTTTCTTTCCTTTAATATTGGACCAGGCAAGACCAGTGACTCCACCGTCCTTCATTCGAAGATGTTCCAGCTTATCGTAATGAAAAAATTCGGAACGATACTCTCTAAAAAGTAAGAGCGCTAACATTAGATGATTATTGAAACACCAGAACGTAGGAAAATATTTTCTAGTTAAACGAGGGCAATTTGCAATTACCCTCCTCACAAACTCGCCTTCACCGAACTGAAGAACGGGCTTTTCTACCACCTCAAGAAAATAGTAAAATAAAAATGCGAGAATTAGAAATAGAAGAAAAGAGAAGAATGGGAACATTCAATAATCCGAATGAAATTACTTTGGGAAAGAATAGGCGGAGAAAGGCTAGGGTCTATTACTTTATAATTTTTCCTATTTACGAGGATTTGAACTATCTTTTAACCAGATCAAGAGATTCGATTCATTAACACTTCCTTCAGCAACTCGCAATATGATTGAAACGACTTCTTCTTCGCGAACGTCTATACTAAAGCCATTTAATCCAAGAAATACATAATTTGTGATAAATGCGACACGTTTATTACCATCAATAAACGGATGGTTCTTTGCTATACCTATACATAATGAAGCTGCTAAATCGAAAATACTAACAGACGAATCATACGACCATTTGTTTTTCGGACGGTCAAGGGCAAACTCAAGGAGTCCATGATCTCGAATCCCTTGAGATCCTCCATGCTGTTTTACTTGATCTAAATGTATAGCTTCGACTATTTTCCTATTTAACCATCTTGGCTCTTTTTTCATTTAGCCAATTCTCTTAAGGCATTCCGGTATTTTTTAGAACCCTCTTGATAAATATCCATTGCTTCTTCAAAGTCAGGATCATATGGCGATAGAAGAATACCTGCTTCAGTTTCTAAAAGAAAGACGGTATCACCTTCATGGAAATTATACTTTTCCAGAAGAACTTTAGGAATTGTAGCTCCTGCAGAATTTCCAATTGCCCTGATCGTTGTCTTTTTTACTGATGAAGTATCCATGTTATAACAATAGTAATAACTTCATAAATTGCAAGTAATTTTATCTTATAGGGGGAAAGCCTTTCTCCGGGTATCCTCAGTTTGCGAACCCCGGACCGGATTTTTATAGTTCGGAATTTTGAAACAAGCTGCGATTCTCACTCAGAGCCGCAAAGACGCAGAGGATCTCGCGCGCTTGCATGGGCGAAGGTTCGCAAAATCCGCGTAGTCTGGAAAATTTTTCTTTATACAAATTTAACAAATCGACTAAATTTTCGTTGAAGTATATACAATGTATATATAATTACTTTATGGAATCGATTATTCAAAAATGGGGTAATAGCCTAGGTATTAGGATCCCAAAGGCTATGGCTAACGAATTGGAATTAAATGATGGTAGCCATGTAGAGCTTCAATATGAAGGGGATAAAATAGTAATTTATCCGATGAGAAAAGCTTCTTTAGAAGAAAAGTTAGCAAGAATAACAAAACAAAATCTTCATTCAGAGGTTTCTAGCGGATCTCCGGTTGGTAATGAAACTTGGTGAAAAAGAGTAAATATACCCCTGAAAAGGGGGACATTGTATGGCTAAATTTTACTCCTCAAGCAGGGCACGAGCAAAGAGGGCGTAGGCCAGCACTTGTTCTATCTCCAAAGGAATATAATGCCAAGACTGGTTTAGCAATTTTTTGCCCAATCACTAGTAAAATTAAAGGTTATCCGTTTGAAGTAATAGTTAAATCTAAAAAAATAGATGGGGTAGTTCTCTCTGATCAGATAAAGAACTTAGATTGGACTATTCGTGAGGCGGAATTTATAGAACCGCTAAATAAGTTACTATTGAAAGAAGTTTTAGATAATCTTAAATTATTAGTTTTTTAGTTTAACGGACTATCGTAACTAACTTTCAGTGCTTCCACAGCGCTTCAGGCTTTGTCACGAGCTTAAGTCTCATCAATCTGAATCACTTTCAGGTGGGATTTCTCTTCTTCTGCCCTCATGGGAGGTTCTCCTTTTTGAAATTTGTTTGGTTACAATCTCAATTGGCAAGGAAAGCCTTTCTTTGAATTACTAAATGTGCGAAAGATTTAGGACGTTATCAGGCTCAGGGGAAGTTTAAGTTAAATACTAACTCCGTGCAACTATTTTCTATAAAGCCTTATTCTGTGCTGAGATAGTATTGCCTGACAGTCATCGAAAAACCGGTGGCCCCAGCTTCTTCTGAAAGAAAAATGATTTTAACGACAAAATTATTTACATCAGGAGAAACCGATGACCACCAACACCAATGCAACAGTTAAGGCAACCAGACGAAAGCTAAATTTACTAGAGCTTGCAAATGAATTAGAGAATGTAAGTAAGGCCTGCAAAATCGTAGGATATTCCCGTCAGCAGTTCTACGAAATCCGAAGGAACTTCCAAACCTACGGAGCAGAAGGACTTTTAGATAGAATCCCAGGAGCCACTGGACCCCTCCAAATCGAGTCAGCGAAGAAATCGAAAATGAAGTATTAGAGTATTCTTTACATCATCCTACACATGGATGTTTAAAGGTTGTTCAACAACTTACCCTTAAAGGCGTTAAGGTCAGTTCAGGTGGAGTCAGGGGGTGTTTGGACAAGGAATAAGCTCGTTACCAAACGCCAAAGACTTCTAAGACTCGAAGAACATCATAGAGATAAGATCATTCCTCTCAATGAAAACCAGATAAGCCTCCTTGAAAAATTCGACCCTGAATACAGAGAAAGGCACATCCAAGCCGATTCGCATGGGGAAGGCTCTTCAATGACAAAATTCCTGTCACTGCTGTTCAGACTTTGAATAACGATGTTCTTCCTTTCTTCGAGGAACATAACGTTAAAGTTGAGACTGTCCTTACCGATAATGGTCGTGAGTATTGTGGGCGAGAGGATAAACATCCCTTCAATTAGAAGACATCGAGCATCGAACCACTAAAGTTCGAAGGCCTCAAAGCAATGGATACGTTAAGCGACTTCATAGGACTTTACTTGACGAGCATTTCAGGATCGCAGGAAGAACTCCTTTTCAAGTTTTCGTCGAGGGTATTAGGACAAAAGAATCGGAGGTCGACCAAGCAGAAATTTAGAGCAAGCGTTCAGGAGAAGTGTAAGGTGAATACTAACTCTCTTTCACGGAACTCCCGGTACCTTGAATGCAAAGAATGTCTTTAAGTATCTGACTATGTATCTCAATGAAAAAAATTAAAGAGATTTAAATCATCGTCTAACCGTGGAACAAAAGTGAGAATTGCGGAAATCATAAGAAATTTCACATAATATTCAAGCTTTTATCTAAATATGCCTTAAGCGTTACCTTCCGAATAGAAATCATAGTTGATATCCAAGAGTCAAAGTTATCTCCGAAAACTAGCTTTGTGACATTTTTTGGATTAATTATTTTACCCCATTCCGTTTTAAAAATAATAGTTCGCTTTGATTTTAAATTTATAAAAAAGTAATCTGGTTCATCTATATCTCCCGCATAACCTATAATAAAAAAATGAGATGGCCATTCCTGAGAATTATAGCCTTCCTTTCGAACCTTTAAATTTATTGTCGCAATATCATTCCACGACGTGAGTAAATCGGTTTTGAATCTAGGGTCCTTAGAGTCCTTAAAAGGATTACGAGCAACTACATCTAAGTATTCCTTTGGAAAATCATAACCTATTACTTGTTCGAGTTTTTCGTAAGGCTCCGAAGTCATCATTTTTCCCCAAATTGCTTCCATAATTTTTTTGTAGTTTCTTTATGAAAGTTCAACAACATTTCTTTTGTAGGTTCAGCATTTTTCAACATCTTACGGAAACTTCCCCATTCTTTACTAACAAATTTATGTGCATCCTCACTTAATTTACGCAAATTGTTTATTTTGTTCGGATCAAAATTTTTGCCCATTCTGTGGGCCCATTCCAATGGAATTTTATGATCAATTTGGTAAGGTATACGTTTCCCTAACTCCTTAGCATTCTTTTTAGCAAGTTGATAGACTTCATCAGTTTTATCAAAGATCCTGCGGGCTTGCCTGCGGAATGCTGCTTTCATCGGATCTAATAATGCCTTCCCCTTATTTGCGAATTCAATTCCCTTTGCAGCCCAAGTGCCAGCTTTGTATGCGTTCCTTGCTGAACCTGCTCCGCCAGGCAAAACTGGAACGGCTGTAGCAAAGCCATCGTATGCTAACGCAGCGACATCAATGGCTGCTCCAATATAGTCGCCTGTTGCGACATCTATTCCTATGTTAACAATATCTAAACCGACATTAAAAGCATCCCATGGCGTTTCTGCTACGTGCCCCGTTGGATCCTTATATCGAATCGGATTCCCTGCGACATACGAGAACCTATTCCACCCTTGTGTACTACGAGCCCCATCGATCACACTATCGGCGCTCGTAAACCTCGCGATCTGCGGATCGTAATATCTTGCATTATAAAAATAAAAATTAGTCTCTCTGTCTAACTCCTGAGAGTTATACTTCGGAGCAAAATCTAACGTTCCTCTTTGAACTAAAGTCTCCCCATAAGGCTCGTACTGCATTCTCGAAAGAGTATGAGCACCTTCATCTAGTACGTGAGCAACTGAATCCACTTGGTCTGTTAAGAAGTAGGCAGTGACTCCATCTTCATTCAGAGCAGCAATTCGAACTCCATTTAGATAAACGTTATTAATAGAACTTAATATATTTGTTTCTTCGGAATACTCTAATCCGTAGAACTTGCTTGGATATAGGATCTCTTGGTTTTTGAAACTCGCTCCGCTTGGAACTAATGCTTTCTTACGAACTCTAAATCCACCTTCATCATACCAATAATTACCAATTGTTGTGCTTAACGCATCTTGGACCTGTGTGATCCTATTCTGGGAATCTACAGTAATCATCTTGGTAAGATCTTTAAAATTATCCCGCTGATAAGTCATGTTCCCGGAGGAATCGTAACTCATTACCAGGCGATCGTTCCCACTTTGTGTGGAATCTATATGAGTGACTTGGTGGTTGGAATATTGGTAATTCCACTCATCTATGAGGGTATTATCGTTAAAGTTATGATTTCGTTTTGCGAGTAGGTTCCCGTTCTTTGCATACGCAAAACTTTGGCGGAAGGTTTTTGTATAATTATCTGCAGATTCTTGGTATTGTCCGTCTGCTGCTACAAGCCTGTTTAATCCGTCGTAGCTATAGTTATATGCGGTTGTGTATTCGCTGGATGTGTTTGTGATCCCAGTGATATTATTTCTGCTATTGAATGCATAGACTGCATCTTGGAGAGTTTTTGTGGTTCCATCCACATCCCCTACTGAGTTGATACGAACTAATCTCTGTTTTACATCGTATGTATAATTTGTTTGGATACCATTCCCAAGTCCAAACCCGGAAGTTTGTCCGAACTCGTTGTAAGTAATATTTTCTACGATGGTTTTACTGCAATATCCTGGGATTACGCTGTTTGTGTTTATTTGGACTGAAATTCCTGTGATATAACCTGCAGTTCCATAATTATAGCAGGCTTTCATCCGTGTATGATTTACTGGATGTTCTGGGTAATCAATAGAAGAGACACGGCCTAGTAAATCGTATTTATATTCTGTAATATAAGGTCCGTCTGCGAGTTCGATCGTTAGATTCTTGATATTTCGAGTTTCTTTCTTCGCTCTACCTAATTTGTCGTAGCTGAAGGTTTTGATCTGAGCAGAATCTTCTACCTTTACTAGTTTTCCAAGAGCATTCTCAGATCCGGAACCACTATCATAATCGAAATAAACGATTCCTTCTGGAATTTCTTTTGTGATCATCCTTCCAAGAGAATCATAAGTAAAACTAGTCGTGATTCCACGAGCGTCTGTGGATTGAGTAGTATCCCCGAATGCGTTATAAGAAGCAGTGCTAACTCCGAAATCAGGATCGCTGTTTTTCTTTAACCTTCCGAAAGCGTCGTATAACCAATACGCCTGGTTTTGGCCGGAAGTGTCTTTTGCATTGATCCCGCTTGTATCGCAGGATAACGCTCCTCCGTTCATGTCGGACTTTTTGATCATCTTTCCTGCAAGATCAAAACAAAAACCTATCTTTGCGTTGGTCCCGTCTGAACCAAAGTCTTCTATATAAAGAACCTGGCCTTTTCCATCTTTTACGGTTCTTTTGCTTGTTCCACCACTATGAGTTTCAATTGTCTCAAACGGATCGTTATATGTAACAGTTAATGTAGTTGCTTCTGTCTCTCCAGCAGCAACTGGAAGAATGGTTTTCTTCGCTCTTCCTATGGCATCGTATTCAATATAACTTGGATTTCTTTCTTGGGCATGCAGAACAAATATGTCAATCTCGCCTGCATCTGCCCAATCCGGTTGTCCAGAACGAATGACTTGTCCATTTCCGTTGTAAGTAATCTTTCCGGATCTTACAAATTGTCCGTTCGATCCAGTTTTGACTGTATGGACAACTCTTCCCATACCATCTTTATAACCGCGAAGAGCAAAACTTGGATCTGCTCCCCCTGTCGGGAAAGTAGTTTTGGCGCTATAAGGAAAATTAGATCCATACTCATATACTGCTAAAACCTTGGTTCCGGAATCTGTATCTGCACTGGATTCTACAAGTCTTCCAAAATCATCATATTCGAAATATGTTTTGTTTCCATTTGGATCTGTGGAATCTTCCGGAGAACCAAAAGCTTTTCCGTAATTCGTAGTATATCTGGTTTTAAGTTGGATAGATCCACCGAAACTTGTTTGTTCTTTTACGAACTGATGAAGTTGGTCGTCAAAAACGTAGGAGGTCCCACGATTTGGACTCGCGCTTGTGTTTTTTTCTTCCGTTTTATTCCCGTAAGTATCGTATGTGGATTCCGTAATATTCGCAGGAACAGAAGGTAATCCACTTCCTGTATAGGTCACTGCATTGCGAGTCAGATTCCCTTGGGAATCGTAAGTAAGATTGCTTGTAGTTTCATAAGAAGAACTAGATAAAGAAACTGTCTTTTTAGGACGTGTTTGGTTCGTTGTAGAATCAGTTTCGAAATCTGTAACTGAAGTAAAACTTTGAGAAGGGTGAGCAGAATCCGCATAATGATCTGTGCTTACATCCGTCTTCTTTGTTAAATTGTAACCATTAAAGACCACAGAACCTTCTGAAGTAGTGGTCGCTGTTCCATTAATAAAATTTTGAGTTTTACTCATACGAGCGAGATAGCTGATCTTTCCGGTAACAGTTTCAATTTGTTGGATCTCATATGTTTTCTTAGAAGATCCGTAGTCCTGATTATCAGAACCGATGATATGCATTTCTTTTTCAGCACCTGAAAGTGCTCGGTTATGCATAAAATTAGAATAAGGTTGGCTGAAATAAGAATGAACCGTTCTGGAACCGGTTGCATCAGTCATTGTAAATTCTGTGAATCCGAATGCGTCAGTTTCCTTTTTACCGTTGATGAATGCGGAGAAAGAAACCCCGTTTTTATAACTGTAATTCTTAGGGATGGTGTTCCCAAGTCCATCTTCTAATATAATCTTTGTGCAAACCCTATAGTTAATCGAAAGATCCGGGATATTATCTCCACCGTTATTATCAAACTTGGTAGAATTATCATATTCTAAAGTGTAGGTTCCACCGATCCCGTTCTTGACCTGTTCGATCACATCCGGAACAGTTCCTGTTGACATTGCAAAATACCAAGTTGGTTCTTTAAGATGGATAATCCCTATATCAGTGAGTCCATCTCCGTTATAATCCCCTTGGATCCATTCGAATGGATATACTTTAGTCATTAGATCCGGACGATCCATGGACAATGCAAATACAGGAGAAGCCGCAGCAACCACCTTACTTTGAGAAAGATCATAGATCTTATTCTCTCCATCAGAAACAATGATCGGATTTCCTCTATGATCGAATTGATTTGAGAATCCTACAAATCCAGGGCCATATGCGGTTCTTGCAACAGTAGTTGCAGTAATTCTAATTTTAGAAAATACGATGGCGGCAGTATCGGTTGGATCTTCGTAAACGATGGAGCTTCCGGATACTTCCTCAAAGAGTGCATATTGGATTCCAGCCTGACTTGTTTTATCATAAACTGTAGTGGATACGGGAACCTTCACAGAACCGGTCAGAAGTTTGAAGTTGATCGCAGTAGAGCCTATGGTTCCCAAATACCATTTATGTGCTGTTTCAGTTCTATCTACGAGTAAGATCTGAGCCTTTCCAACTCCTGCAAAATCTCCGGAAAAAATACTGAAAAGATTTCTTCTGTTTCGGTTGGTTTCGTTTCCTACTTGGAATAAATTCTGAAGATAAGAATCTGATACGTCGCCTGAAACTGTTAGATACTTAGTTCCACTTAGTCCTGTGAGTAAAAATCTTTGAGAGCCTGTACTCGTTTGATCGTTCAAGATCAAAGTAGACTTAGAAGAAGTTACATCAAAATAATCAATTGCATATGCACTCGAATTAATATCGAAAGATACAACTTGTGAATCTGCAATGCTGGCAAGATCCGTTCTTTTAAAAGCGTTCCCGCTATCTTGGGTCACGACGAAAAATTTGCTAGTGCTTCCAAAGTCTCCGAAAAATAAAACTTCGTCGCGAGTGTTTACAGTATAACGATCTGCTTTGCCACTATTTATCGTTACGATCCCTGCTGTTTCCGGATTAAACCCAGTAAGAACCGCTTCTGTAAATGTAGAACCCTTCTTAAAATCAAATACGCCGGTTTTTCTATCAAAAAGAAGTAACTCAGGAGAAGCAGAGCAATCGTTTGCTGTAAAACATCCTGGATATGCAATTTCCCCTTTTCCTGGGTTGGAGTTCCCATCATATTGATAATCTAAAAGAACTGTTTTTGTATCGGAAGAAGTGGAGAATACTCCAAATCCTTTTACAGGTTTTACCTCATCCAAAGGAAGAGGAGTTTTCATTACTCTTTCTTGGTTCGGACCATAGCTCATATCGCTATAAACTTTATATCGGAATCCGTTAGATGTTGCTTCTCCGATCCAGAACTTTCCATCTGACTCCGAGAAAAATCCTACGTCAGTCGCACCATCTCCATTGAAGTCCCCTTGTAACCAGCGAGTGATCGTTTTGAATTGAGGAGCCTTGGACCAGATCTTGAAATTTATAGTCTGGTTTATTGTTTCTCCTAAAGTCCATTCTCCGGAAGAACGATCGAATAGTAAGAAATCAGAAGTTCCGTCTCCGTTAAAATCGCCAGAGAATTGATCGTTAGAAAATAAAGCCTGCTCAGGTGCAGTAAATACTTTGTATAATACCCAGTTGGTAATGAAATAGATAGAACTTGATTTGTCTGGATTTCTGAGATTTTCTCCTACAAACCATTTCCCAGTTCTCTGGTCATAAAGAGAGATATCAGTAAGTCCATCCGCGTTATAATCTCCGCTTAAAAACTTAACCTTGGCTCTATCTTTTCCATCGATACTTGTGTCGTTTGTGCTGACACTATCCAAGTTCGCATTCGGAGAATAATCTCCTCTGAATACGTTTTGGAATTTTTTACCCACTTTCAGAAATTCAAAACTTCCACCCTTGTTTAACATCAAAGTCCAAAGACCAGTTGGCTCATCGAATAGTAAGGAATCAGAAAGTCCGTTTCCGTCATAATCTCCCGGAAACCATTCCATCCGGAAAATATCCGGGATCCCACTCATCAATCTTCCATAATTACGAAATTGGAATACTTGTCCGTCATGTTCTGCGACTATAAAGTCTTTGGTTTCAGGAAGATAGAATGCAATATCAGATCTTCCGTCCCCATTAAAATCACCGCTTACATTTCCTTTGAAGAATCGGATCTTAGAAGGACCATCATAGTTTTTATAACGGTTCGCGTAGGTCTTGAAATTATATCCGCCTTCTTTTCTTCCTTCTGCTGCTTTCCAATTTCCGGTTTGAGGATTGAAGAATACAATGTCCGAAATCGCATCTCCATTAAAATCACCTTCGAAATACTCAGTAGAATTAGGAAGAATTTCAGGTTCGCTGGAAGCTTGGTTTGCTATATTCTGCCAAGCTAATATTCTTGCAGAGCTGCTATATTTAAATTCTGGTTTTGTAGTGTGACGGTCCGAATCTACAGTTTTAAGAATAGGTCTTCCTGAGTCGAAGGAAGTATCATATACAAAAGAATACGTCCAAAGTTTTCCACCAGTCCAACCAACTTCTATTTTATCTAGAAGTTTATCCATGACCATTGTGAAACCAGGAGCCTTACTTACATAAGAATCTCCTCTTGACTTTGTTATAAATTTCACATATTGCTTCGCAGGAAATCCACTTCTGCTATTCCCAGTGTATTTGATCTCTTGGATATACAAGTTTCTCTTTTCGGAATACTGGGAAGTATCGTAGGTAACCTGCATATAGTTTCCGTTCCTATCTTCCGTTTTAGAAAGATACCAACTATATGTTCTGGAAATTTGGTTTGGATCATAGATCCGATTGGAAGCAGAGTCGCCATAGATTGTTTTAGTCCCACCGGAATCCAAAACCTCCCAGGTCCCTCCATTCTCTATATTCGTTAATTTTAATAATGCAAAATCTTCTTCCGTGATCTCGGGTCTATACACCCCGTTCTCATTAGAAGTGGAACCGGAAATTTTAATAAGCCTTTTTCCGTTCCAAGTAAATGTATCTCTGGAATCATAGAACAAAGCTCCATATTCAGGAGTCCTTGTAATTGCCCCAAGACCAATACTCCAACCAATCCCGGTCCATCCATCTCCTCCAGTAGAAGAATAGGATAACGCAAGGCTTGGTTGAACTCCTGCTCTTCCCGCAGGAACCTGTATTGGGTAATTTAAAGAAACCGCTCCATAATTATTCGGCTCAGGGGGTGCGATAAAAGAAGCTCCGGCTAAGGCATCTGCCTTTGTTTCCGGGTCGTCTATTGCTTCGCTGTAGTTTGTAGAAATAGAAAATAGATCACTTCCTTCCGGTGCAGGTGCGGAACCCGGGGACAGAAAGGAGGTTCCAGAAGGGAGAACCCCCGCAAATCTGAAGAGACGATTCATCATGTCCGATCCGCCGGAGCAGGAATTAAGAAAGAGGGGAAAGGTAATAGATAAGACCCAAAATCTTAAAGAAGTTTGTGACTTAACAAACGATACAGACTTCTTTTTTTGAACTGAAGATCCTTTTACCAACATATCTTTCCCGTACTCTTATATTCTATTTTATTAATGGAGAGAAAACGGCCTCTCTTTTAGAAGAGAAGCCGTTCGATTAGTTACGGAACGATCTGAACGCTCAACGTATAGTCTCTCTCGATAAGAGGAGCTATAAAGAAGTTATTCAAACCAAACTGAAGGGATCCCGGACTCAAGAGATCCAAGTTAAACCCGCGAATTACTTGTTGAGTTGTATCCTGTGATAACCAAACAGGAAGAGCTCTGATATCATAAGCTGCCAAGGTCACTCCAGACTGGGTTCCTTGATTGGTAGTGCTCAAGAAAAATTCCCCACTTCCTTTTAAAGCATAAGGAGATAGAGTAGCGGTTCGCCCTCTGACTGTTCTCTTGCTATTCTCAAAGTGCTCCCAAACAGAAGTGATAATATTCCCAGAAAGAACAGTTTTTCCAGGTTTCTGCGTTGCACTTGCAGATGTAGAACCTATCGGTAAAGCATTCGAATAAAGAAACTGTCCGTCTGAAAGATTTAATACTTTGAGTAACATTCCTCCGTTCTTAGCATAAGTTACAAACACACAAGCACCGGACAAAGAAGCGTCAATTATATCGTCTTGCACGGAAGTCTCAATCGTTAGAGCACCAGTTCCGAGCATAGTAACAGTCGATATATCTATACCTCTTGCAATCCAAGTATCAGCAGCAGTTTTCCAGATAACGAATCCTTTTGTTCCGCTCATCTTAGCTATCACTGTTTCTGGAACGCTTGAAGCTGGACCTTCTCCATTTGAAGGAGAAAGTGTCGAACCAATCTGCGCACCTGTCGTAAGATCATAGATCCTACTTTGGATCGTTCTAGTAGTTGTTACTGGATTGCTATAGTGATTCGTAACTAATGCATTTGTGCCTGAGCCATCAGCATCCACTTCATGTCTTGTCGCGTCATTGGTAATATTATCAGCAACGATAAATGGGTTTACGGTCACTGCCCCTGTCGAAGTATTATAGATCTTACCTCTCACTAAATGATGATTATTAAATGCATCAATAGTCTGATCATCACTCCATACAACTAGCGCACGATCAGAACCAACTGCGAGACCTATTGTTGACCAGGCTCCTAAATTAAAGTTCCTAGTTAATACCTTAGTTTCGGCTACAATAGAAGAGTAACCTGTACTCATACTTCGAACTGCTATATTGATATCCTTATTATTTTCCCAAGCAATAGTTACTTTGCCATTATCCAACTTAGCTATCAATTCTCCAGGAGCAGTAATCGCAGTGGTATTGATTTGGAACTGAGCTCCTAAAACCGTTCCGGTCGAAACTTGGAATACCTTTCCATAAAGATTAGTATCCCTTCTCCAAATCACCATGGTTGCATCACCATCAGTTATAGAAACAGGTTCACCAAGCGGAACCGCTGTTCCAGCATCACTTAAAATAGTGTCACTTGCAAGAGTCCCTGCTTTATATGTGCGGCCTGAATTTGTACTAATTTGGAACATACCACCTGAAAGGAAGCTTGTAAAACTACCCGCATCTGCCCAAGAATTCCAGTAAGGAATTCCTTTATTATAATTCCCCATCCAGTTAACTGCTAAATAATCCGGGGTATATCCGAGGCATCCGTATGGATGAAATAGATTCGCTCCAGAACATGTAATAGCACTTCCTGTTAAAAGTGGAAGGTATTGAGAGAGGGAATAGTTAGAAGCAGGAGTTCCATTTGTTTGTGTATTCCAATCGGTTAAGAAGGAATTATCCACAATCAAGCGAGCATCCGGCGCAGATAATGACCCTGGAATAGTAACCGGAGTAGTTTTTATATTTTTCTTTTTCATCGCAGTATCTACAACTACTGTGAAAGAACCATCAGGATATCCTGGAGTAGGAGTACTGCTCACTACGGTATATGGATAAGTGTCTCCACTAACGAAGATTGAATCGTTCGTCTCGATAGTACCATATACTCCCGTAAGATAAATTGTAGTATCGCCAATACTTATTGGAGAACTCAATTCTCCTCGCATCTTTTTCACATCGGTGTATTTCAAAGGCCAAATGGTTCTACGATATGCACTGTTCAAAGCGGGGCGAACATATATATTCACTAAGCTATTATTCGGGTCGACTATATTGCTTAGTTGAGGCATGCGTAAACAGATCCTAAACATCTGGTCGGCATAACCAGAAGTATCAATCCACATCTTACGCACTTTATAAGCATCTGTGTCATCAGTATCCTTATAAACATGTACCCAATCAGTCCTTTGTCCCCCAAAACCTAAACTGATCTCGAAATCCATAACTTGATCTATATTGAAACGCTTTGTTGCTATTGTAGGAGTATATTTGAAATCGCTAAAATATTGGTAAGAGCCACCGTTTTCTGGAGATCCAAAATTCGGATTCAAATACTTAGTCTTATCCAACTTAACGGTAAATACAACTTTCTCGTTAAATCCTACTTTTCCTACGTAAAAAGATTTTTGGTCTGGCTCATATGGATTCTCTCCGAATTGAGAAAGATCCCATTGTGTATTTAATTTAAAGAATGAATTTGGATCATTCGGATCGATAGATCCGCCAGTTGGATTTGAACCAGATGTTCCGATCGGCGTAGCACCGTATGGCGGATTTTCTTCATGTTTAGCAAGATCTTTTACCGTTATGTATACAATATCATAATAATCGCCGGCCCAGATAATAGAATCTACACCTTTTACCATCTGTGCTTTTCGAACGTTGCCTGGATCGAAGATACGAATATTGGATCCATCTACCCAATATTCAGTTGGAGCATTGTATTTACCGTGAGAATAAATTGCCCAAATGCCTGTAGTCTTTCTTTCTTCTTCAGTCCATGTACTAATCGGCTTTTGAACACAAGCAGTACGATTGACTCCATCAGAACCGGCAAATGTTTGATTTACACAAGGTAGGTTTGTCGGGACTCCCGCTAAAGATTTAATTCCTTTAATATGTAATTTTGAATCACCGAGTGATGGTGCAAATTCACTATAATCAAGAACATAATCTTGGAACTCCACTTGGACTCCAGAACAAGCAATTCTTTCCAGTGCTTTTCTCAAGGTTACTCCTGGAGAAAGAGTAGCAGCAGTCGTTGTAGTACAAGGATTATTGGTGCTTAAATCATCAAATGCAGCTACTCTATATTTTTCTCTATAGTTTGGACCATAAATTTTGATTAAGCTGGTTCTTCCTTTGGAGTTTTCCTCTACAATCTTTAAATTATCACCGGAGAAATTCAGAAGTACTGATTTATAATTTGAGTCCGCCACATGAGTCATCGTATAGTCTACAATAAAAATTTTTGGAGTGTAGCCGGAAGCAATTGCACTTTCAATTTCTGCCGTGTTCAAATTTGGTAATTCTACTACGTACGGTCCAAAGTCATCGCTACCATAAACTTCTACTTGGAATAAACTATAATCATCGTTCCTTAAACGGAAACTTTGGACTGGAATTAAATCGCCTCGAGCATCCTCAAACATAAGAGTACATAAAATATTGCTGAGCTTAACCGGCATATTTACAGATCTATTTTTAATATAAAGCGCTGCTCTAACATATCCTGCATTTGCATCTACTTTCGATGTTTGGTTTATTTTCGAAGTTTTTTCGGATCTATATTTTCTAGCCTTATTACTTGCTGAATCAGACTTAACGGTTTTTGCTTCTTTATCTATATCGTTCTTAAACGGTTTATCTGCCCATTTAGTGGTTGTTGCTTCTTCTAAATTTCTAGCAGCCCAGCTATTTGCAGTTTTGTAAGACGCTGATGCAGAAGCAGACATCGCAGCAGGAGATTCGGAACCGCCTACAGAAACCGAAACACTGGCACTTGCTTCTACTTCATTTGACCCGCTTGCTTCTACTTCTCTTTTGTATTGGTCCTGAAACTGAACAGTTTTTAAATTCAATTCATTTTGATGAATCGATTCAGAACCTTCGTTCTTGGTAGACTCTAAGTCATCTACATTGATCTCACTTACAATCTCATCACTTTCACCAGTGCTGCTTTTTAAAATTGCAACCTTCATAGTTATAGGTGGTGCAACAACTGTATCGATTTCCGGATAATCTGCCACCCATACGTTGGTGGTAGTTTCATTGATGTTTAATATTCCATCCCCGTCAAAGTCGTTAACGATTGTAGTTCCTGTTGGATCAATCGCACCACCAAGAGCCTGCGCACTAACTTTAGTTCCAGGTTTTAAATTAAATAAGCCATTTACCGGAGTTGTTGGAGTTCCTCCATTTCCACCAGGAACAGGAACTCCTCCCTTATCAACCACTAGAGGGACCTTTTCTGCAACTAACCATGTGGCTTTTTTTAAATCCACATCTCCGCTGCCAAAACCCCAGTCGCTTAAACAACCTGCGAAAGAAAGTACAACAGAAGTTATAATAACTTTCCTAACAACAATCCTAACGATCAAATCGAACATCGAACGAACCTCCGGTTTCCCATCACTATTGAAAACCAAATCCAAAATACAAAACGCACCGGACAAATCTTTCGACATGAGCCGACTTTTTTGACTGAGTTCAAAATTTTACTCACAGTTTTGTCAGATTCATCTTTGAATCGAAACATAACTTGGGCGTTTGAATGGACGTTTGAAAAAAGTTCCATTTTTTGTCTAATTTTTTGTGGCAAATATAAAAAAAATTTTGGAAACGTTAGTAAAACTGATGAGTATCACGACGAAACGAAGCTAACGGAAAAAAATTTGGGAACTTTTTGTCTCAGACGGGATAACGTTTGAAAATTAGAACATATCCCCTAAAGGATAGCTTACATTATTCTAATATGGGATAGCGATATGGATAATTTTTGAAAAAAATATATATTTTAAATTTTTATAATACGAAAATTACCAGATTTGTAAATTAATTATTCATAAACCAATTCATCTGTTTTCCATTAACCCGAAAATCAAATCATCAAACCACACTCTCTCACTTGATTCTCATCCAAAAAAAATCCTACCCGATTAGGCAGATTTTCATTCAAGTTATTCCTCGGTGAATAAGATTTCCCCATTTGGGCAATCGCCATTATAGTCAGAATTTCGAAATCGTTTTGTAGATCAGGCTCGCCAAACTGCTAATCCAAAGAGAAAGGCTCAGAAAAACGTTTACATTTCAAAAAATATCAAATATTCATAATATATTCCTTTGTGCCACTCTCTCCTGCACATATCTCCATTCCAAAATGGGACATATCCCCTCCCTACCCCCTTATCCAAAACCAAACCTTTTTCCACCTGCATCTTGCGAACAAATGTTCAATAAAAACGAACACTGTTTCAAAGGTCTATATTCTAATGAATTTTTCTTGTCGGGAATCCAGGTACAATCCATCTTTTACCAGAACAATCGTTCTACTTCAAACAGATCGAATTCTATCTGTACGATCCGAAAGTTTAAAATTCGTTATCCGAGGACATAAGAGGGATCCAAATGGCAAAACAATTCGAAGGTAAAGTTGCATTAGTTACGGGAGCTGCATCTCCCAGAGGTTTAGGTCGTGCTATTGCCAATACTATCGCAAGAGATGGTGGGGATGTAGTCGTTGTAGACTTAAATAAAGAGCATATCGAGCAGGCGGCTGCCGAAATCGCTAAAGAATTTGGCGTTAAAACATTAGGTATTCCAGTAAACGTTACTAAACCTGAAGATTGCGATGCTGCTATCAATGCTGTTAAAGAGAAATTTGGTAAACTGGACTTTTTAGTAAACAACGCCGGTGTTCTGAAAGATAATCTTTTTATCAGAATGAGCGAGCAAGAGTATGATTTCGTAATGGATGTGAACGCGAAAGGTGTATTCTTAATGACCAAGTATGCTTCTAAACTTCTTTTAAAAGCTCCTTCTGGTAGAATTGTAAACATCTCTTCTCTTTCAGGTCTTTCTGGTCAACCTGGACAAGCAAACTATTCTTCCTCTAAAGCTGCCGTGATCGCTCTTACTAAAGTTGCAGCAAGAGAATTTTCTGGTAGAAACGTTTTAGTAAATGCAGTTTGCCCAGGTTATGTGCAAACAGATATGACTGCCTCTCTTCCAGAAGAAGTTCAGAAAAAACTTACTGATCCTATGTTCATCCCTTTAAAGAGACCCGGTACTCAACAAGAGATCGCTAACGCAGTGGAATTTTTCCTTTCTGATAAAGCATCTTATATCACTGGCGTTTTCCTCCGTGTAGACGGCGGCGCCGGTATCGGAATGTAAGGAGTCAATCATGAGAGAAGTAGCAATCATCGGGGCCTATGAAACGGTCCATGGTAATCATAAAGACAGAACTTTACGTGATCTAGTTACCGAAGCTGGTAACGGAGCTATTAAAGATTCAGGTATCGACAGAAAGGAAATCCAAGCTGTTTATGTTGGAAATTATGCAGGTAATGAGTTTAACGCTCAAAACACAATGGGTTCCTATGCAGCCAACTTACTTGGTTTAGGTGATCGTCCTGCAATCCGCACTGAAGGAGCTTGTGCTTCCGGTGGAATCGCAATGAGACAAGGTGTTCTTGCCGTTGCATCCGGTCTATACGATACCGTTTTAGTTCTGGGCGTGGAAAAAATGAACGGCTTAGATCCTGAAACTACGATGGAAATCGTAGCAAGAGGCCAAGACCAGGATGTAGAAGGCGGTTATTGTATTTCCGGTCCTTCTGGTTTTGCTTTAAACGCAATCCGTCATATGCATGAGTTCGGCACTACCAAGGAAATGTTAGCAACAGTTGCTGAAAAAAACTATTTCCATGGCAGCTTAAATCCGTTTGCTCATAAACAAAAAGAGATTTCTTTCAATAATATTATGAGAGCAAGAATGGTAACTACTCCATTCGGTTTTCATGATGTTTCTTTGGTTACGGATGCCTCCGCCGCGGTCGTGATCACTACCAAAGAAAAAGCAAAATCTGTTCGTAAAGACTATGTTGTTGTAAAAGGTTCCGGAATTGGTGGAGACTACTTCAATGTGGCTCTTAAAAAAGATTCTGTTAGCTTCCCTGCATCTGTTCAAGCAGCTACAGAAGCTTTTAAAATGGCTGGCGTAGAAAGAAAGGACATCGATGTTTTAGAATGCCATGACTGTTTTACCATCACTGAGATCATCAATATAGAAGATCTTGGCTTTGTTGAAAAAGGAAAAGGCGGCCAATTCACTAAAGATGGTCATACTCGACTGGGTGGAAAACTTCCTGTAAATACTTCAGGTGGTTTAAAAGCAAAAGGTCATCCAGTTGGAGCTACAGGTGTAGGTCAAGTTGTAGAGATGACTTACCAACTCAGAGACCAATCTGAAAAACGACAAGTTGCAAATGCTCGTACTGCTTTAACTCATGTTTTAGGCGGCCCGGGTGCAGTTAGTATAGTACATATTCTGCAGAGGGGGGAATAATGGCGGAGATTATGGAAGCTCATTCTTTAACCGGAAAAAAATGCAAATCTTGTGGATTCGAAGCTACCGATCCTGTAGTTTCTTGCACAAGCTGTGGATCAGAAGAAGTAGAAGCTAAAACTTTTTCAGGCAAAGGAAAAGTTTATACTTACACTGTGGTTCATGTTGGCTTCGGACATTTAGCTCCAAGAGCGCCTTACGTTCTTGCAGTCATTGAGCTGGAAGAAGGTGCAAAAACCATGAGTATTATCGAAGGAGAATACCAAGGTAAGCCGGTCACCGAATCGATCGCGATTGATATGCCGGTCCTTTTTGATAGAACGGAAACTTCGACAGGTTTTATTTTTAAACCTGCTTGATCTAAAAAGGAAGCGGGGTGGGACTCCCCCGCTTTTGTTTTACGAAAAACCAATAAGTCCGATTCTTTTCCATTCTTAGAAATCGATATTAAGAATCATCTCCGGATGCTTTGACAAAAGTCAATTTTCGGATCCTTCTTCCTATTACCGAAATCCTTTGCGAAATCCACCCCGACAATACCGTGACAAAAAGTTCTTTGCTTTCTCTTTCTGAATGAGAAAGTTGGAACCAATATAAAGGAGTAATCCATGAAGACTCGGGCAATCCTGATTTCCCTTTTTGTTTCCATTCTCTCCCTCATCTTCCTATTGAACTGCGGAGATAAAGAAAAGCCGAAAGAAGAAGCTGCACCTGTAGTAAGTGCCGCAGCAACTTTAAGTCCAGAAGTAGAAGAAGGTAAAAAACTTTTTCTTGAAAACGGATGTAACGCATGTCACGGAGATACAGGCGCTGGAGACGGAGCAGCTGCGGCTAGCTTAAATCCAAAGCCTAGAAATTACAAAGCACCTGCTAGTGACTGGAAAAATGGTCCTACAGAAGCAGGAATTTTGAAAACTTTGAATAATGGAATTCCAAGCAACCCTGTGATGACTTCCTACAAGTTCTTAGGCGACGAAAAACTTAAAAAGATTTCTAAGTACGTAATCTACCTAAATCAAAATTAATTCAAATTCTTCGGGAGTCCGAAAGGACTCCCATCTTGATTTTTTCCCACTTTTCTTCTGGAAGTTTTCCACCCCCATTTCAAGCTAGCTTTGTGAGCCAATCCTCTTCTTTACCACATTGCGACAGTTGCGGAACGGACAGGAAATCCCCTCTTTCCAGAGAAGTGAAAACTTACGGTAATTGGGCCTGGTTTTTGATCCTTTTCGGGATTTCTTCCAAACCTACTACTGTTTCTTTTCAATGTTCCAAATGCGGCCAGATTTTCGACAGACTTTCTCCAGAGGAGCTAGAGCACCACGTTTAATGGATTACTCCCAGTAGGTGGTCGGTTTTTCCCAGGAAACGGGATTGACTGTCTTCGAGAGGGAAGGTCTTTTGTGCTAAATAAGGCAGATGTCTGACGAATTCAAAATAAACGTGGATCTTGAACCTAATGTTCCGGTGATCCATATCTCTGGAGAAATCACCTCCGAAGCGGATGACGAAATTTTAGGAAAATACCAGTCCATACCCGAACAACGTAGGACCAGGGTGATTTTGAATTTCCATGGAACATCTTACATCAATTCGGCGGGGCTTGCAACCTTGATCAGTTTGATCACCAAAGCAAGTGAATCTTCTTCCAAAATTGAATTTGCAGGCCTAAACGATCATTTCAGAAAAGTGATGGATATCGTTGGTCTTACGGATTTCGTTTTAATCCACAACACTCTGCAAGAAGCTCTTAGTTAAGGGATCAGTCCCTTCTTCTTAAAATCTTCCACTACTAGTTCTAGATCTTCAGGTGTGTCTACGCTCAATGCTGCGCGGTTTGTTATAAACACTCCGATAGAATGTCCAGCTTCCATCGCTCTTAATTGTTCGAGTGATTCAGATTCTTCTAATGCGCTTGGGGGAAGATAGGGATATCCAAGTAAGAAATCCCTATCGTATCCGTAGATCCCAAGATGTCTGTAAGCAGGAACTGTCTTTTTGAATTGGCTAGGGATTGCTGAACGGGAGAAATAGAGTGCCTTTCCGTTTTTGTCTAAGACTACTTTGACCCGGTTCGGATCTTGGATCTCATTTTCTTCTAATCGAACTGCTGCAGTGCTCATCGCCCAATCTGGTCTTTCCAGTTTGAGTTTCGCTACTCCATCAATAAGTTCAGATTCTATTCCAGGCTCGTCACCTTGGATATTGATTATAATTCCTGAGTCAGGATATTTGAGTGCGACTTCTCTAATCCTATCTGTTCCGGATGGATGATCCGGGGAAGTCATCACCGCCTTACCACCGTTATCCGAAACGATCTGAAAGATCCTTTCGTCATCAGTGGCAACAACAACATCATGAAGAAGAGAAGACTGGACAGAATTCTTATATGTCCAGGCGATCATAGGAAGGTCCCCGATCTTGGCCAACGGTTTGCCAGGAAATCGGGAACTTCCATATCTTGCGGGTATGACCCCTAGGATTTTCGGTTTTGTCATTAGTTGACGATAAATTCTGTGAAGTAAACTTCTTGGATCTTTCCGTCGGAGAGAATATGATTGATCTGAGCCTTGATCTCTTCTCTCAAATCTAACTGATCTTCTACGTCGATCAGATCATCCTTGGTCTTTCTTCCTATAATTAGGTTCACCAAGTCTCTCATCTGAGCGATCCTTTCCGCAAGTTCCGCAGTGATCTTAGCATCATCTCTTGCAACTCCGAAAGATAATTTCATCTTTACGAAGTGAGTTTCACCTTTATCTGCAGTGTTGATCCTGAACTCTTCCTGAAATTGGAAGGTCATGAGTGGCGGAGGTGGTTTTACTAAGGCTACGTTTTTCATTTCACGGAAGGTACTAGTCGCTGCCTGTTTCGCTACAAACATGGAAACAAGTACAACTATGATAATTCCGAATACAGCACCGGCAATATAGATCAGCCATTTGATGAGCGGAGACGAGCCGGCGCCGGCATCCGCCGCGGGTAAACCGCCTTCTTCCTCGTCTATTTCGGGATCGCCCATGGGTATTCTCCTTTTACTCTACTATAATCCACTTTCGGTGGAAGTTTCTGAACCTGGAACACGGCTCTTTGGTAGGCCGAAATTGGATTCGTAGTCGCTTCGTTTGGTGGATTTTTCCGTTAAGATTACGATATCAATTCTTCTATTGAATGCTTTTGCTTCTGGAGTTCCTTGGTTCTCTACGACCAGAGGTCTATAAGATCCAAAACTCACTGCTTGGAACCAACTTGGATCTAATTTTCCTACTCCCACAACATAGTCTGTGGAGTTGATCGCCCTTGCACCTGCAAGATCCCAATTGTTTAAGTATGTTCTTTCTTCCCTGTTTGGATTGGCGCCGGGCAGTACTGCATCAGCGTCGCAGTGACCTTCTACCCTTACAAATCTTTCCAATCCTTTGATGAGACCGCTAGCCTTTTTTAATGTACCTTTGATCGGTTCTTGTAAAATTGCAGAGCCTGGATTAAAATAATCGGCTCCTACTAAGCTGATCACAAGACCTCTTTCGTCTTCCGTTACTCGCACTTTCCCTGCTTCTATCTCAGGTTTGAATAATTCCGTAGCGGTCTTCTTAGATTTAGAAAGAGCCTTTCCAGTAGTCATGGAAGGAAGACTTTCTATATTCATTCCCATCTCTTCCAATTTTCCTTTGGAAAGAGTTTGTCCACCGTCAAAAAACCCAGTAGTGGTTTTGAACGCGGATAGAATGATCTGCATCTCTATCGCGTTCGTTTTACCCGTACGGTATAACATAATGAAGAAGCAAAGAAGAAGTGTAACCATGTCTCCATAAGTAAGCATGTACTCTGGAATATTCTGGATACAATCTGGACATTTCTGTTTTGCCATATTCTTCTTCCGAAATAAATCTTAATCGTTTTCGTCTTTTAGAACGCCGCGTTCGCCAGGAGGCAGATAACTTGCGAGCTTGTCTTTCACGATACGAGGGTTATCTCCGGACTGAATAGAGAGTGTACCTTCTATCATGATCTGTCTTACTAATAGTTCGTCTTCGGATTTACGCATAAGTTTTTTCATGATTGGGATCGCAATCATGTTCGCTCCCATAGATCCGTACAATGTGGTGATCAAAGCGGCCGCCATCCCTGTTCCGATCGCACTCGCGTCTCCGGATCCAAGGTTTTTTAACATCTGAACGAGTCCGATCAGAGTTCCGATCATCCCGAATGCAGGAGCAAGTGCTCCCCAGTTTTCCCACCAAGCTTTTCCGGCACTATGTCTGGAAGCGATATTACTCATTTCGGTTTCCATAATATTCCGAACAAGCTCAGGGTCTGTTCCATCCACAACTAGGGTAATTCCCTTTCTTAAAAATTCTTCAGGAAGTTCGTTCACGTCATCTTCTAACGCGAGTAGACCTTCTCTCCTTGCTTTCTCGGAGAAGGAAACTAATGTTTTAATGAGTCCGATTAGATCGCTTTTTTCTTCTCTAAAAGCCTTACGAGTTACCTTGCCTAATTCCAAGGTATTTTGCCAAGGGACCGCCATCACTGTACAAGCGGTCGCTCCTCCGAATGTGATCAATACGGAAGGTATATCCACGATATCAAGTGGATTCAAGCCGGCGGAAAGGATCCCGAAAGCGAATACTACGACTGCAGAGCCGAAACCTATGATTGTAGCTATATCCATTGTAGTTTAATCTGCCCTCTTAAATTGATCCGGCGCGGAACCCAAAGGAAACACCAGCACTCGTTTTTTGAACTCCAAAATTTTTTCGATCACTTCGGGTATACTTTCTTGGACCACATATTTTCTATCATTAGACAAAGTGATCGTAGTATCCGGATTGGCCTCGATACATTCTATATGAGAGGCGTTTAGAACGAATTCATTTCCTTTCAATCTATGCAAAGTAATCATACGCCCCTCCTTTTTCCAGAGTTCTTGTTTATAGTCTCGACCGCCTTTTGGATTTGGATGATGAATTTTTCCTCTGTAAAACGGTTTACCGAGGCCTGAAAATCCTTAGATTTCCATTCTTTTTGGTCGGATGCTGCCAAGCCAGCGTTCAATGCCTCCACTGTTTGCTCTTTGAAGAAGAGTCCAGTCTTGCCGGAGACCACTGTCTCCAAGGCTCCACCTTTTGCGTATGCCAGAACAGGAGTACAATACCCTTGGGCCTCGACAGGTGCGATCCCGAAATCTTCCATCCCAGGAAAAATGAATGTTTTTGCCTTGGCCATATACTCTTGCACTTCGTTTCTTGGTCTATGTGGTAGGATCTCTACATTTGGAGGAAGATCTTTTATAAGTTTCTTATATTCTTGGCCGCTTCCTAAAATTTTAAGTGGCCTTCCATTCTTTCTGTATGCTTCTATCGCTAAGTCGATCCGTTTATAAGGAGCGAATGCAGACACGATCAGGTCGAAGTTTTCCTTCTTCTCCGCTTTGACCTTAAAACCTTTAGGCAAACAAGGAGGATAAACTACTTTGGAATCTCTTCTATAGAATTTTTGGATCCTTCTTGCAACAAACTCAGAGTTACATAAGAATGAATCTACTCTATTGGAAGAAACAGAGTCCCAAGTACGAAGATAATTAGAAACAAGTTCGAATGCGAAAAATTTCAAACCACTTCTCGCAGGAAAATAATCATAATACAGATCCCAAACATATCTCATAGGAGAATGTACATAGCTGATATGGATCGCATCCGGATCCGGAATTATACCTTTTGCAACACAATGAGAAGAAGATACTATCAGATCATATCCTCTTAGATCCAAGGACTCTATCGCAGTAGGAAATAAAGGAAGATACCAACGATACTTGGATTTGAAAGGAAGCCTATCAGTGAATGCAGTTACGATCTTTCTATTTTCTATTCTTTCGTTTAACTTTCCTTTTTCATAAAAAAGGGTAAATAGATCTGCATCCGGAAATACTTTTAGGATAGAATCGAGTACGATCTCTCCTCCCCTCATTCCATTCAGCCAATCATGGATCACTGCGACTTTCATAGATACTAGGATCGGCAGGGTAGCTTAGTTTGTCCCCGTCTTTTCGAAGAGGCTCATGCGGAGTTATAGCTTGTTCAGATAGAAATCGCTGGAAATCCCGCCGATGATGGTGGTCCTGCGATACAAATTGATGGAGAAAGGGATAGGAGCGCTTCTTTCTATCTTACGGTATCCTTCGACATACCTTCTGGCATCGTCCCCTAAAATTCTCATATCAGTCAATGTTTCAGCCAGATTATCGTATGTATCCGGATCATTGATAAACCTTGGAACTGATCCATTACTACTTTTGAGTTTATAAGATATCTCTTCGAAGTTTGCAAACATCAAAGTGATGTCTTGTTTGTTTTCGCGGATCACACCAGTAGATGCAGCAAAAAAGTCATCATAGTATCTGGCAGAAGGAGCAAAGTCAGGACGGAAATCTTCTTCTTCCTTGTATGTTGGCTTGAAAAATGCCTGCTTGGAATCTTCTTCCGCATTTCCTGGATTGATATCTATCGTTCTTCCAGAAAGTACGGTAGCTGTCCTAAAACTAATATCATAGTTTGAATATAATGTGATAGGCTCCGCAAGTCGGATCGTAATCTCTACTGCCTTGGTCCTGTTCTTATCCAAAAATCTTTTGTCAGGAACTTCCTCTATCCCAACCACATCCACATCTCGGACAATTCCCCTCTCCAATCCTAAAATACTAACTGGAGTTCCAGGGCGAATCCCTTGGGACTTAGGATAATAAATTTTTAAAGTATAAGGATAATCTTCTTCGGAACCAGATCGTTCGATCACTGATTGGTATAAGAGTACGAAAAAAGCACAAAAGAAAACGAAACCTAGATGAATGGGAGATGGGATCGGAAATTTCATACTTTCTTCTATTAGAAACTTCGGCTTTGGATTCGGATCAACTAAATCCCATTAAATCAAAAATAGATGGGCGAAATTTTAGAGAATTTCCCGATAATCCTAAGGGAAAGGAAGAAAAAACCCCCTCAAAACGGCTATGAGACATAATATAATTGACTTTTTGAAAGAATCCGTTCAAAAAAGAACGAGTTGGTGGCTTCTGGCCTTCCTCTTTCTATTGGCGAGCACTTTAGGCTGGGGATTTAGGAGAGGGACCCTTCCCCAGGAGTTGAATAAACTCATACTGACAGGACACGAAACTCTTAGAACGGAAGAAATAGTTCAGATCATGGGAATCCAACCGGGAACCTCTTTCGAAAATTACGACCTCGGCCAAATGGAAAACCGACTTACCTCACATCCTAGAATCAAATCCGCTCACTTGGAAAAAAAAACGGACGACCAATTGTTGGTGGAGATCACCGAAAGAAAACCGAATTACCTCGTGAACTCAGACGGACATCTTTTTGAAATAGATCCAGATCTTAAGATCGTTTCCATGGATGATGTTAGAAGCCAAGGACTCACTGTTCTTTCCGGAACATTCCCGAGAGAAAAAGGAGAAGTGGTCGGCGCTGCATTCAAGGATCTTCATACTTCTGTGGAGAATGCATTTCGTTCTTATCCGGCATTAAAGACTCGTATCTCAGAAGTATCCTTGCATGAAGATGGAGAAATTTTTGTCTACGCTGACACTCCTCTTTCAGTTCGTGTGCAAGTTGGGACCTTATTCCAAACAGAACAGGTCAGAAAGTTATACGCTGTATTAGCATATCTTGAAAAAGAAAAAGTCCGCCCCAAACTCGTGGACATACGAGGAGAAGACGCGGTCTACCATTAAGAATATGGAATCTTCTGAAAGAATCATAGTCTCTCTGGATCTGGGATCAGCACTTACAAAAGTGGTGGTAGGACGTCCTATCTCCGAATATGAAACTGAAATTATCGGAACAGGAATGTTCCCTTCTTCCGGGATCAAAAATGGATCCATTATCAATATAGAAGCAACCACTCGTTCCATCATAGAAGCAGTGAGTGAAGCTGAACTCATGTGTGGACAAGAGATAGGTTATGTTGTTGTGAATGTAACAGGTAAATCTGTTCGTGCTGATAATTCTAAGGGAGTTGTTGCAATCACAAACAGAGACAGAGTTGTAACTGAACCTGATATAGTTAGAGTGATAGAAGCTGCACAAGCAGTTCGAGTTCCTGCTGACCAAGAAATTTTACATGTACTTTCTAAAGAATTTTCAGTAGATGATCAGACTTCTATTAAAGATCCAATCGGAATGACTGGAGTTCGTTTAGAAGCAGAAGTCCATATAGTCACAGCAGGTTTAACAGCACTTCATAATTTAGAAAAATGTATTGAGGCAGCAGGTTTGGCAGAAGAGACAAGAGTTCTTTCAAGTCTCGCTTCTTCCGATGCAGTTTTAACTTCTGGAGAAAAAGATTTAGGCACCGCAGTATTAGATATTGGCGCCGGGATCTGTGATCTGATCGTTTATGTGGATGGAGGAATTGCTTATTCTTCTGTAATTCCTTTCGGTGGATATAATGTTACTTCTGATCTTTCTATCGGTTTAAAAACCACCATCGAAACTGCTGAGCTTGTGAAAAAAAGATTCGGTCATTGTTCTTTAGAAGAAATTGATCCAACTGAAACAGTAGAGATACCACCAATCAGCGGAAGACCTGCTAGAGCAGTTCTCCGAGAAGAATTAGTTCATGTGATCGAACCTCGTATGAGAGAAATTTTCGAAATGGTGGATGCAGAACTTATTAAGTCCGGAAAAAAATCTTTTCTCGCTGGAGGAGTGATCCTCACAGGCGGAGGAAGCCTTTTAGAAGGAATAGAAAGTTTGGCGGAAGATGTATTTCGTCTAACGGTAACCCGTGCAAGGCCTGCGGGGCTTTCCGGACTTTCGGATAGAGTTTCTTCTCCTGAATTCGCTACCGCAGTTGGACTTATTAAATACGCCTCCAGGCTTGGGGACATGGAAAGAAAATCCCAGGACAGAAGCGAAACCTGGGGCAAAAAAATTCGGAGATGGATAGAGGAAAACCTCTAAGGGAGTGATCATGTTACGTTTCGAAGAAGAAGAAAAATCAAACCCTGCTATTATTAAAGTTTTAGGGATCGGCGGCGGCGGAATGAACGCAGTTGCAAGAATGGCGAATTCCAGCCTAAGAGGCGTGGAATACGTTATTATGAATACCGACGAACAGGTATTAAAACGTTCCGAGATTGAAGGTAAAATTGCATTAGGTTCCAAGACTACAAGAGGAATGGGCGCAGGAGGAGATCCTGAGTTAGGTGCAAGAGCCGCAGAAGAAGACAGGGAAAAAATCGCATCTGTGATCCATGGCGCGGACATGGTTTTTGTAACTGCTGGAATGGGAGGCGGAACCGGAACTGGTGCAGCACCTATTGTTGCTAAGATCGCAAAAGAGCAGAAATGTTTAGTAGTTGGAGTGGTCACTATTCCTTTTTCTTTCGAAGGAAAGAGAAGAATGGAACTCGCAAAAAGAGGGATAGAACAACTTCGTTCTTATGTTGATACATTAATTTTAGTTAATAATGAATCTATCTTTCAGGTAGTAGAAAGAGATACTCCGATCGACCAAGCATTCAGAGTAATAGATGATATTCTTTTGAATGCAGTGAGAGGGATCAGTGATATCGTTAATAATCCTGGTATCATCAATGTGGATTTTGCAGATGTAAAAGCGATCATGAGAGATACCGGTGACGCGGTTATGGGAGTCGGAGAAGGTTACGGAGAAAACAAAGTTTCAGAAGCTGTGAACTTCGCGATCGATAATGCTCTATTAGATTCTCGATCTATCGCTGGAGCAACTTCTCTATTGATCAATGTAACTGGTGGAACTGATCTTACTATTTCCGATTGGAATGAAGTATCTCAGATCATAACTTCTCAAGTAGATCCAAACGCAAATATTATCATTGGTCTAACTGAGGATTCAGAACTTGAAAAAAGAATTCGTATCACTGTGATCGCGACTGGTTTTAATAAAAGAGCAGCGGGAATTGGATCTGTTCCTAAATTACAATCCCAACCTCAAAGAAAGGTGGTAGGGCTTCCTGAAATGGAGGAACCTCGCCAAACTTTCAAAACAGAACCGGAAAGGATCAGCAATGACCCGGAAGCATACAGAGCGCTCAAATCTAAAAATCCTTCCGGAAACATGAAAGAAGATTATGATATTCCTGCTTTTTTGAGAAGGGGAGAAAAAGGGAGAGGTTAATTTACTTTTCCTTAAGAATTTAGTTCAGTTTATTTTTTGACTGAGCCGGATTTTTTAGAATTTACTGTCTTTTTTTTAGATGAACCTATACGATCTTGATTTTCCGAACTCCGTGCAAAATTGGACGCAGAAAATACTCGGAAATTTCCACTTGGTTCTTTTAATAAAGCTTTTCCTGAATTTGCTTTAAGAACTCCTACTTTAATTTTTTTACCTATGTTTGGCTCTACCTTAACCATGCGTTTTTTCTTATAAAGAATAGCAGCTTTTAAGGTCTCGGAAGTAGCACGTTCTTTACCCTCTCCATCAACAACATACGGTAATGCACCTTCATGGATCATAGTAAAAAGATTCTGCTTTTTAATGCCTGTTTTTTGCGCAATACTTTCGACAGATAAAATTTTAGCGGCAGGTGTAATTAAGGAATCTGCTTCGGCTATTTTCCTAGCTCGAGAGCTTTTCAGGATTTTCATGGATTTGATATCCAAAAAACCTTCTCCACAAACCTTACAATATTGCCCGCTCAATCCGCGTACTGTAAAAGGTCCGGTTTTAGAAGTCGAAATTTTTAAGGACTGGGAAATTCTATGTTCTATAGAGCCAATTGCGCCGCATACTGGACAATCTTTAAATAATTTATCCCTCATTTATCTCCCTCCCCATTTCATTTATACTCATGAAAGGAAATAATCTGTGCTATTACTGCAAATCCCTGTTCATCCAAGCTTAATTTAATATATGCGTCGAAATCTGCATTCTGGATCTTTTTTCTATATACGTCGAAAGCCAATCCATTTTTTCCTCTCGTCTTCTCCGTTAAGTGCCCAAATTGAAATTCATTCTTTTCGAGTGATAGAATAATTTCCTTAATCTTATCTATATCCAAATCAAATAAATCTGATGCATCAACTACTGCCTTATTAGTGATCCTATAATACCCTTCTCCCTTAGAAATAGCTTCTTTAATTTGTTTTAGTTCAAAATGCGGCGCTTGAAAGTTCTTTTCAATATCGCTCATGCGCCAATATACTAATTGGACATGACAAAATCATAGAAATAAATACAAATTTCTTATGCTTTTACTGGAATTTTCATTCTTCTAGCGGAGGAGGCGCCATCAATTCTTTTAATTCTTTTAGATAATCATCTTCGGGTCCGCCTAAACGGATTGCCTCATCATAAAATTGGATCGCCTTTTGGTAATCACCTTCTGAAAAATAGTAAGTAGCTAAATTTGCTTTTGCTGCCCAAGATTTCCCTTTTGCTTTTTGATCTGCTTTTTCCCAAGAAATTTTAGCTCTATGAAAATTCGGATTTTCTCCCGTGATCTCTTCATATCCTTCTAAAAGAAGTGCTTCTACTTCTGGATTTTCATCTTCCGTAAATATAGAAATATCTTCTGATTCTACTTTAGGAGAAAGCCTTCTTTGTATTTCTGAAATGGATTCATCTAATGCAGTAGAAAGAGAAGGAAGCATACTAGGACAACTAACGTCCCCTACTCCATTATATATGATAGAAGGTTTGCTAAGAATAGTCTTCATCATTTCTCCGGAATCAACCCGGATCAAATTTGCTTCTATAGGAATATAAACTTTTCGGACACCAGTGGGTTTCACGATTGGATCGCTTACGAGAGAAGACGCCGCTCTACCATATTGCCGATTCCTATCCTTTCCAGCGGCAACTACTTTAAGAACAGCCACCCCAAGAGCAAGATAATCCATCTTAGCTTCTACATAACATTGGGACTCTGGCTGTTTAACTGAAACGTATAACACAGCATCTGCATCTAATATTTCTCCGATCTTCTTTCTGTTCTTTTGTATCCCTTCTAAAGAAAGATCTTTTTCTTCCAGAAAATCTGCTCTATCTTTAAGATCCAAAATTTTAAAATAAGAATCTTGGGAAAAACTTTCATAAATTTTTGCTGGGACCATCATTACGAAAGAACGATTACTTTCATGGCTCCATATTTCTGAATTCATCGGTTCCAGAGCGAATGCGACTGTTTTCACTCCATTTAAGAATTGTTTTAAGTCTCTTCCTTCTTTTGTAGGAGGATACATAGGATATTCTACAGTTACGGACTGGCAGGTTACAAAAACAGAAAGTAAGCAGAATAGAGAGACTAACGTGAACCGCATAACAGATCGGACCCTTTCTTCGTAAATTTTAGATCCCGTATTTAACGGTTTCTTTTGTGGAATTTGCAGGTAGGAGCTCCAACAAAATCAAATGAGGTCTTGCTCCGAATCGAATTCTGGGTGCCACATGACCTTCTGCCCCTAAACCTCGACTTACTATAATATCAGTATTTTCGTAAACGTTCAATCCCCCAGCTGCAATATGCCGAGGAACTCTGGAAAGAGTTAAGATTGGACCAAAAAACGGAACCTGGACCTGTCCACCATGCGTATGACCCGCTAAGACAAGGTCCACTTTTTCGTTCGGCTGATGAAGAACAGAATCAGGATAATGACTGATCAGAATAGAATAAATGTCCTCAGGAATTTCTCTTTTCAAACTCCAAATCAAAGTTTTGTTTCTATAATCAGGCAAACCGAGTCCCATCAAACCAATCTTATTTTTGCCGATCTGGATTACCTTTGATTTACGATCCCAAAGAACTGATCCAGTCTGAGAAGAAAAATCAGTATAACGCAAAATATGATCCACATCGCCTGTAACAAAAAAGAATCCATTATTATATTTAAATTCTTTTAAATAAGAAGTTACTATCGGATATAAGGAGACATGATTCATCACATCTCCTGTAAATAAGATCAGATCCGGCTGAAATCGATTCGCCTCTTCTCGAACTTCTAAGTGAAGTTTTCTAATATCATCTGTTTGCAGATCAGAGATATGTACAATTTTGATAGGAGAAATTATTTTCTCCGAACGTATTTGGATATGTTCCACATCCAGATGATTCGGTTCCCAAACTTCAGAATAAAATTTAATACAAACCAAGAAGATAGAAACAAATAAGAAAATAATTCTCTTAGAAAATACAAAATGAAGGACGCCAAATAGAGGAAGGGCAATTGTTAAAACTGTCCAAGCAATCCTAACTCGGATAAAAGAACTCACATCCAAAAAAAAGGGAACAGTGGATGCAAGGATCAGATAGATTAGAGTAATAATTAGAATTCTTTTATAAAAGGAAAGATCCCATTCCTTGGAAAAAGTAAACTTTCTCTTATTTCCCAAAAACGTAAAAAGAAATATGATAAAAGTAATAATAACTAAAACATCTATTATAAAATTAGATTTAGAATACGCATTCAAATAAAAATTCATATTTGGATCTTCTTCTTTCCATTCCAAAATTCTGCAGCTATCGCGCTAATTAAATACATTACTGTTCCATACATAAGAACGGTAAGTAATGTTTCACTTTGTTTGAGATGAAGTTCTGCAAGAAGTAGAGCCAAAGATAAACTTCTGATCCCGGAAACCATAGACAAGGAAGCTCTGACTTCTTGTGTTGAATTAAACAAAAAGATACCAGGAAGAAGAGAAAGCCCTACCGCTACAGCAGCGCCTATCCAAGCAATCCAACCTAAGCTTAGTGCATATTCTCCATATTGAAAGATTAGAAGTAAGATAGACAATACCAAACAGAATGTGCTGAATTTCTCCACCCAAGGAGCAACCGGATCAAAAAATTTAGGGAAGAAGTATTTGCTAAGAAGTCCGAGAAGTAAAGGTAGCCCTTGCAAAAATGTTCCGATCAGAAAAAGTTTTAGGAAAAGATCGAAATTAAATCCAGAACCACCTTGGTAAATTGAAAATATCAAAGGAGTGAGAATAGTATTCGCACCATTCAATAATGCGATCAACATTCCGCCTAATGCTGGATTTCCTTTTGCTCTTAATACAAATAATCCTCCCGAAGCTCCTCCAGGAGAAGCAGCACAAAGAAAAATTGCAGCAAACGCAAGTTCGGATACTCCTAAAAGTTTTCCTGTAAAAAATACAGATAAAGGAAGTATCCCGAAATTCCAAAAGAACGCAAATACTAGGATCGGCACAAATTTGGACCAAGAGCCCAATTCCTTTTTTTCTATTCTCAATCCCAAACCGTACATAGAGGAAAGGGAAAGGAGAATGAGTACGATCCGTATTAACATTTTCTAATTTTAAGAAAGACTTTTTTTAAGGAAACTTCTCTCTTTGATCGTTTGAGAAATAAAACTAGAGATCGCAAAGAAAAATGCAAATCCAAGGAAAAAATAAGGCGCAATAGAAACTTGCTCTTGAGGAATATTATTCTGCACTAACATTCCATAAAATACTACAACAAACAATGCAGCAGGAACAGTAAGCACTGAACCTAAATTAATGAATAATTTATACTGAATGGATCCGTTCTCAGTTTTCTTAGCATAACCAAAGGACCATAACCAGTTTCTATGTTTTGCTAATTGAGAAGCGTTTTGGAAAAGAAGTTTGTCTCCTTCTTTCTGAACGGCATATCCTGCTTTTTCAATTTGAGAAGAAGCTGAGTTAATATCTGATCTCAATTCTCCAGATAAAATAGCAGGGAAGAAGGAGCCGAAATTTCTTTTAGAAAAAGTTTCCTTTTGTTTTCGATCCCATAGAGCAATTGTAAATACCA
This sequence comes from Leptospira koniambonensis, assembly GCF_004769555.1. NCBI lineage: Bacteria > Pseudomonadati > Spirochaetota > Leptospiria > Leptospirales > Leptospiraceae > Leptospira > Leptospira koniambonensis. Next base: position 268,552 of record NZ_RQFY01000004.1, read on the forward strand.
GAATGAATATTAGAATAGGAAGTATGTTTAAAATTATAGTGATCATTTTTGTTTTATGCCGCTGTTAAAATAATCGGTCCACGTTCAGTAACTACTACTGAATGTTCAAACTGAGCAGTAAAAGAACCATCAGGAGTTTTTAGAGTCCATCCATCAGATTGTTCTACAAAGTCTTCTGCCCCAGTCGAAACAAAAGTTTCAACAGCGATGACCTGCCCCGATTTTAGGATTCGTTTATCTCTTGGTTCGTAATAATTACAAATATCGAATGGTTCTTCATGGAGAGATTTTCCTACTCCATGTCCGCATAATGTTCGAATCACTTTAAATCCATTCTTCTTTGCGGTATTCTCAATTGTTCTTCCGATAGAATTTAGTTTTTCACCAGTTTTCACACCAGAAAGAGCAAGTTTTAATGCTTCAGAAGAAACATCTAAAAGTTTGCTTAAACCTTTATCATCTTTTCCAACGATAAGAGTAAAACCAGTATCAGCAAAATATCCGTTCAACTCTAAGGACACATCCAAATTCAGAAGATCTCCTTCTTTTAAGATACGATCACTTGGAATTCCATGAGCAATCTCAGTATTCAAACTGATACAAGTATAACCTGGAAATTTATACATGAGTTGAGGAGCACTTTTCGCTCCAAACTTAGAAAAATAAGAATGCGCGATACGATCCAGCTCTTTGGTGCTAATCCCTGGCTTAGCAGCTTCTCTCATTTTAACCAAGGTCTCGGCAGTGATCCTGCCAATCCTTTGTAATGCTTCCAGATCTTCTTTATTACGAACCGTCATAAATATTAGTTCTACAGAAAGAAATTAGGTGGCAAACGATAAATGTAGGAATTCCAACAAGAACCGAAAGAATCTAAAGTTTCTGTTTTACTTCCCGGAATGTATAAAGAAGTTCAGAAGCAATTTGATCGCAGGTCTGTAAATATCTTACTAACGGATTTTCAGAATCGTCTGCTGATTTAGGATCTTCGAAAGGAAGAGAGATCCTTGCTTCTGCTCCTGGAACATAAGGGCAGGATTCATCTGCTTGAGAACAAACCAAAATAGCGATAAACTCAGAAGCAGGATTCGGAGCGTCCTGGAATTTTTTAGAATAAGCGATCAAAGGAGGAGTTCCATCTGCCCACCAAATTGAATATTTAGGATTACGAGGAGGTCCTTGGTTCTCCAAACGAAATCCACAATTCTCTAAAGCCTTCTCTGCATTTGGATGTAACTCAGTGATACTTGTTCCACCTGAAAAAGATTTAACTCCAGGAAAATCAAAATAGTGAGGAATACATGCTGCGAATGCCTGAGCGATCTGGCTCCTTCTCGAATTATGAGTGCATATAAAAACTAGATTCGCTTTTTGCTTGGTCTCGAAAGATTGTAGAATAAAATCCGCAAAAGAAGAAAGGACTGCCTTTCTTTCCTTAGAGATCTTATCAATCAAAGAAAGTTTCGTATCCAAATAGGTTTTTAAAGGTTGGAATAAAGGAGACATTCCGGGAATATTAAGTTCCTTTTTCAAAGGAGCAAGCTAGATTTTTCAGGTTTTGAAAGGCTTTGACAGATTTCAGATTACCAATGATCTATTGCGAAATCGAAAAGGAAACAAAATGAAAGCGAATAATACTTTAAAAACAGTTTTGATCACCGGAGGATCTTCCGGAATAGGCAAAGAACTTTCTATCTTATTATATAAACAAGGTTATAACGTACTAGTAGTCAGTGTTTCCAAAGAAGAATTCAAACTTCTTCATAAAGAATGTAAAGAGATCAACTCTTTAGGAAAATTAGAAACCTTAGAAGCAGATCTAACTCAAACAGAAAGTATCCCTAAAATTTTAAGATGGATCTCTAAACTTAAATTAGATATAGATGTCTTAGTTAATAATGCAGGGTTCGGGCTTTGGGGAAAATCGTGGGAACTTTCGCCAGAAAAAGTGAACTCTATGCTTTTACTCAATATAAACGCTGTCACCAGACTTTCTAATGAAATTTCAAAAAGAATGATAGAGCGTAAGAGCGGCTTTATATTGAATGTTGCATCCACTGCTTCTTTGCAGCCTCTATCTTATATGGCGGCTTATGCAGCGAGTAAAGCTTATGTGGTTAGTTTTTCAGAAGCATTAACTGCAGAACTTGCTCCATATGGAGTTAAACTTGGGATCTTATATCCGGGAACTACTAAAACAAATTTCCTTTCAGTCGCAGGAATTCATAAAGAAAACAAAAAAGGTGGTTTAGGAAATCTAGCCTATTCTATCGCAATGGATCCAAAAGATGTAGCGAAGGTTGCCTTCAATGCTATCCAAAACAAGACCAAAAAATCCGTCCCTGGATTTATGAATAAGGCACATTATTACTCTACGAAAATATTTCCTTCTTCAATCGTGAAAAGGATAGCAGATCAGATCTTTAAAAAAGAATAATTTATACTTTTACGTTTACGCCGTAAAATTCAAGAGCATTCGAATATAACACTTTTTGCAATAACTCACCTTCGAAAGTATCCGTAACTATATGCAGATCTTCTTCAGTAAAAGGAGCGGGAGAACGAGTAGAAGGAAGATCTGTTCCGAACATCAAAGCATCCGGGTTGATCTCCGCAATTTCTACCAAAGCAGATCGTATATCTATATTTGTCCTGCCAAATCCTGTCGCTTTTACTCTTACTCCTTTTTCTACCAATTTTAGAACGGTAGAAAAACCTTCTTTAGATAATCCTAAATGATCTATAGAAACTTTAGGAAGAGATAATAACACTTCTTCTAAAAATTCGTCTATCTCTTTGGCATCTATGTACAATTCAACATGCCAACCTGCTATATCATAAACCCTGGCACCCATTTCCTTAATCTTGGAAATTTCCTCAGAGCCTCCCCTTCTTACATTAAACCGGACTGCCCTTACTCCAGCCTTATGAAGGGAAAGAATTTCAGGATCTTTTGTATTTGCAGGAAGCTGAGTAACACCTACATAATTTTTTCCTAATACGGAAAGAGTATCTAACAAGTAGGTTTGGTCAAAGGCCTGGAAAGAACCGGAAACAACAGCACCTCCCTTGATCCTAAGCCAATCTGCTTGCTTATTATAGTCCGAAACCGTAAATGGTTCCGGCAAAAACCCATGATTAGGCACCAAGGGAAATCTTGGATCTATTATATGAAAATGAGAGTCGAAGATCCGCATCTTTGTAGTATAACATTTACGGAATGTGAGTCAAGAGATTGTGTACCGGAAACTTATTTCCTTAAAAGATTTAGAAGGCTCATTCCTCTTTAAAACGAAGCACCCTGGTCCCTGCTAAAAGATCGTGTAATGCGGTCCTTTTTTGGGAAAGGAAGATACAAAGCACTGAAATCCCATAATATAAAATTGAATCCCAGAAAGTGAAATTATCCAAAGGGTTCAATTTATTCAAAATCCTATGAACACCCGCCCAAGGTAAACCTTCCATTTCGGTCTGGTGCTCCATAAATATCCTGGAGTCGTATACTGAACTCATGATCGTTGCTAATGATAATGAAAGCTCAGGTATGATCCTGACAAAAGATCTGATCCAGCCTATGCGGCCTTTGGAAGAATCAGTAACTATAATCCCAGCAAATGCCTTTCCAATGGTTCTGCCGTATAACGCATGCATTACGAATTTATACCCGACATAAAGTAATGAATGGAAGGCGGTATAAAAGGGAAGCAGCTCAAATACCATCTTATTATGATAATAAAAAACCACAATTTGAGGGATCCAAACAGGGCATAGGATCAAAGAATCCAGAATTAGAGCATAAACCCTTCTGCTCAAACTAGCGTATGCCAAATGTTTTTCTTCAGTATTAATTTTTTCGAATATACTCTTCATTTGTAAGTAATTATAGGATATTTCTAAAATGAAAAACGAACCATCTGAGTTCTTTTCCACTTTCGCAGAGATAGAATCCGTCTTTATGAGCTACAACAGAAGGATCCTTGGAAATTTCCGCCCAAAAACCTTTAGAACAAGGCGCCCACCAATCCGGCTTACAATTTCCCTGGTCAAAATTTTTCGGCCAATCGTTCGGATAAGAATCGAATCTATGATCCAAACCTGGATGATTTTTAAATCCTTCCAGAATTGATTTCCTAAAATCAGAACCTTCTACCTTATATTTGGAAAAGACCACCCAAGATTCTCTATACCCGCAACGCTTGATAAAGTAATCCGATACTCCATTCGGAATGCCTAGGATACCGAACTTCTCCGCCTGGTTTTGTGTTAGGCCCTTAAATTCAAAACGATCCGTAAATATAGGAGGCTTCGAACCATTCCGAAAGAAAAAATATAGAGAAATCCCCAAAACGATAAGAATAACCGCGATGCCGCACGTTAGTAAAGTCTTGGATATAGAATATTTCGTCATTTTTTTCGCCGGGATCGGATCGGCCGAATCTTAACGGTAGAATATGAAAACCAAAAGTGAGGAATCAAGGAGAATTTAGAAAACTGCAATTAGGCGGTTCTCCAAATCCGAAATGTATTCCTTCTGATATAAACCTCTCAGTATATAGGAATAAAATCTGGGATCTCTCTTATCCTTCTTAACCAAGAACTCAGATTTAGAAAATCAGAAAGAGGAAAATGCCCTTCTTCCGCCACATGTGTATATGCAAAAAGAGAAATATCAGCAATACTCGGTTTTTCAGAACCGAAGAACTGATTTTTGGCAAGATGATCATTCATAATCTTAAGAGCATCCAAACCTTTAGTATGATTGTTTGGGATTTTAGGATCATCCTTTTTGTTCTGGAAATGTATCAACCAACGATTAACTGCAATATAAGGTTCGTGACTATATTGTTCGAAGAACATCCATTGCAAAATCCTAGATTGGATCAATAGATCCTTCGGGAAGAAGTCCGTATCCTTTGCTAAGAAGTATAAGATCGCATTAGATTCAGAAAGAAATTCTCCAGAGTCCAACTCCAACAGAGGGACTTTACCTACTGGATTCTTTAGAAGGAACTCCTGAGTTTTGGTTTCTCCCTTCCTGGTATCGGTCTCAATCCATTCATAAGGAATTTTCAAAACATGTAATAACAGTTTAATTTTATAACAATTCCCAGAAACAGAAGTGCCGTAAACTTTCATGTTTGGTCTCCCTTGGTTTAAGATCTACGAACTTAAACGTTAAGTAAGGATCCGCAATAAAAAAACTATTTAGAAGATTTCAGCAGCTCCAAGGTACGTTTTAAACTTTCTTTTCCTCCCCAGGATTGATGACCCGGAACCAAGATAGAAATTTTTGGAAATGTCTTCTTTAATTTGTGAATTGTTTTAGGCCATTCTTTAAGATCTGCATCTTTAGTATTACCTATCTCATTTGCTTCTACACTTTTGACTAGACAACCACCAAATAATATTTCAGATCCCGGAAGCCAAACAACCAAATTGTCTTTAGAATGACCTGCACCAGGAAAGAAAGTTTCGATCTTAGTTTTACCAAATATTAAAAGATCCCTATCTTTTAATAATTTTTCAGGAAGATGCTTACCTTCCTCTTTCAAGATAGAAATTGTTCTTTTACCAGAGTAAGTTGGAATATCTAGTTTCTTTAATACCTCTATACCGCCCGCTCTATCTTCATGAAAATGAGTAATAATAACAGCAATGACAGGCTTTTTCAAATTTATAGAGATCCAGTCCAAAAGTTGAGAAGTTTGCTCTTCTCCCCAAGCAGTATCTACAAGAACGATACCTTCTTCCGTTTCTATAATAAGCCCGTTAGAAGGAAAATAAGCATCTTTTAGGAGTTTATAAGAAGTATGAACATAGACATTTTTTCCGATTTCTGAAACTTGGATTTTGGGATCTTCCCCATAAATAGAAACAGAAAATAGAATTAATAAAAAACTAATATATTTCATTTTGAATTTTTAGCCAAAACCTGGCCATCATCCTTCCATTGGCCCTCAAAGATCAAACTCCCGTCAGAGTCTGTCAATTTACCAAAGCCATTTCTTTTATTCGATTTCCATTCGCCTTCATAAATAGTGCCGTCAGCATATTTATAGATCCCGTTGCCTTCTTTATTGCCTCGATCCCAATCCCCATCGTAAGATTCCACTCCACCGAGTACAAGTTTGCCTTTACCATGGGCCAAACCATTTTGGAAACTTCCATCATAACGATAAGATCCGGACAAAGTTTTAGTGCCGATCCCATTTTTACAATCACCGGAAACACAACTAGGAGAAAAAAAATAATACGCACAGAACAAGACAATAGGAATGAATAGGATAGGATAAAGGTTTTTATTCATTGTTTTTGAAAACCGGCTCAAACTCTAAAATCCAATATTATAGAAAAATAAACTAATGAAAATTTGATTTCAATCTTCTGATTTGGAAAATTCTTTAAAATTCCTTTTACGAACGATCGAATTCAATCTTTTCAATAATCTTTTTAGATCATCTTCTCCCATAGCTTCTGTGACGGCAGCCTGAGCCTCTTCCCAGATAGGATATGCAACCCTTAAAGCATCTAAACCTTTTTGAGTTAAAATAACTTTTCGAGCTCTTTTATTTTCGGAAGGAACATCCGCAACGTAACCCAACTCCTCCAAAGGAGTCAAGTTACGTATTAAAGTAGTTCTATCCAAAACGAGAAGGTCTGCTAATTCAGCAAGACCAAGACCATCAGTAGCACCAAGAGTATGCAATAAACTGAATCTTTGGGAAGTAAGGCCTGCCTTCTCCAATTCTCTATCATAAAATTGTGTGACCGCTCTGGAAGCTCTGCGCAGATTAAAGTTCACACAACTTAAACCTGCGCTAAGCAAATCCGCTTTGCTCGGAAATTTTTCAGACTTCCGAGCCGTAATATTTTGAGACTTCTTAGACATAGGATCAAAAAGACTATTAGTCTTGGGAATATTTTCCCTCCGATACTTGTTTTCGCAACTGTTTTACCCTGTCCTCAAAAGAACCTTCTTCCAAACCGGGTTCATCAAATATAAAACTCCCTAAAAAAGACATCATCTCTTGGTCATGACGAACAGGACGTCCTTTTTGAAGATCAATAAAAGAAAACTGTGCTCTCAAGACAGCCTTCAAACGATTTCCTTCTTTATCTAAAAGTAAGTATTCGTTATGTATCGTCGCAGAAGTCAGCTTGATCAAACGAGTCACAATTTTCACCACATCATTCTGTTTGACCGGTTCCAAATATTGAGTCTCCACCTTACTCACTACCCAAGATTTACCTGAGCTGGAACCATAATCATAAAAATCAAAATTAGCAGTCTCCCTTAACTGCTCAGAACGAGCTTCCAAAAAGTAGTCCATATACCTTGCGTTATTCAAATGACCGAAAGGATCACAATCCTGGAAACGGATCCTTGCAAAACTATGAGGGGAAAGCACCGGTTTATCAATCGTCAATTCCATACGAAATCTCCTAAGAGAAATAATGTGCATTTACATATATGTAATTACACATATGTAATTACAGTAGTTGAACTTTACGCAATCTCGGTCAAGACAAAAAAGGGACTTTTCTGATGGTGGGAATTCCTACAAAAGGTCAAAAATCTCAGTCTAATTTCGAAGGCAGAAGATCCAATAAGTCAGACCAGCGTTTTTTATCTTCTTTGCTTATCTTATTTCTTCTATCGTATCGAATATTATAAATTCCGAATTCTCCTCTGTGTAATTTCGAAACCTGAGAAGAAGGAGATTGTTTACCACAACCCGAATGTTCCCAAGAATACGAAATTTTCCCAGATTTTTCTGACTCCAGGTTCCAAAGAATATTTGGGCATTCTTTCTTTTTGCCGGACTCCAATAAGGAATAAATTTCAGAAGGGGAAGAAGCTCTCACTTTATAAACATGAATGGAAAGCATTTCATTCCAGAATAATAAGGACTCGGACTTTGGAACATACTGAAGTAATGCTTGGTCAATTCTATCTACATCGGAAACCAGCTTCCAATCTCTTCCGTCCAAACGAATGGACTCTCCTTCCGCTTCCAATGAAAGATCTTTTCTGAATTGTTTTTTGTCGGACTCATGAATTAAAACTTCTGTTTGTAAATGAGTAACCTGGCCATTATCATTTTTAAATGAGATCTGGATCCACTTACGAGTGGTCCCGATCTTTTGGATCCACTCTTTGTTTTTGGGAACTTCTATCTTAAATTTTAAAAGAATGGGTCCTGCTGGAATTGACTTTTCATGTTGAAACAAGGAAACATCAGAAGAGTTTTCATTTAGCTCAACTCCTTCGAAGCCTATTAAAAATTGATTTTTTACAGTTCCTTTTATGAAGATATCTATCTTCCTCGGTTCCGTTTTATAAAAGATCTTCTCTATCCTGAACCAATCGTTTTCGGTTTTTTTCTTGCGGACCATTTCCGGAAAACAAGAAGCAAATAGAAATATGCAAAAAAGTGAAATTAATAATTTAGAATAAGATTTCGTGAAAGAAAAACAAAAGTTCAACTTACAACAAACCTTCTTCGAATAGAAACAAGATGAGCAAATAGAACAGAAGGAACTATAAAGGAAGGCAACCATACATATGGAAATTGGAGCACTGCAATATTTGGCCTTTCAAAAGATAATTTTTGGAAAGGCCCAGGCGCAGATAAGATCCCCAAGATCACTATATTCAATAAAAATAAAAGGCCTGCTATATTCCAAAACAAAATCCAGTTTTTAGAAGATGTTGGCTTATTCAAAATAAAATAAACAGCGATTGGAGCTGTTAAACCAATCAGAATGTCAAAATTCCAACCAGCAAATGTCATACTGATCGGGACCAAACCATACATTGCTAGCCAATACAAAACAAGTTCTACTGGGATCCTTGCCAAATGTAAGTAAGTTAAATTTTCTCCAGGGATCTGATCCATCCAAGCTCTACTCGAAGGAAAAATAAAAAGTAAAATTAAGAACAAGATCGGCGGGACCACCATGCACAAAAATCTAGGAGGAAAAGAGTCGCTGACCAGATAAAATCCAATTCCACTTAATATCCCTTGTAACACAAGCCAAGCTGCTAAAGCCAAAAGGATCAAAGAAGAACCGATCCAATTTTTTCTAGAGCCAAGTACAAGTGAGAAAAAATATCCTAAGATAGCAAATACCGTAGAACCGAAAACTATTGGAACAAGTGGTGGAAGATGGGCCGACATACTATCTCAAAATGAGGCCCAAATCATTGGAATTTCAGAAAATAAGGCAATCATTTTCCGTGAAATTCTGGCCAATTCTTTCTTCTCCTTTTTCGCCTAAGCACCGTATTTTGTTGGAATTCCCACAAGATTCCCCTCTAATACTAGGTCAGAACTAGTTTCCAGGATAAGTCATGGCTTCTCAAAATTTCTCTTTTTTGATCTCTCGATCTAAACTGTTTCAGTTTTTTGCAATCCTTCTCATTTCCGTTTCTTTAATCGGTCTTCTTGCAGAACCCAAAAAAGGAGTTCATGAAGACGTTTTCGAATATAAGGTAAAGAAGAACGATACCTTATCCAAGATCGCAAAGGAATTCCTACAAGATCCAAGAAACTGGAAAGAATTATTAAAATATAATGAAATTCCAAACCCTTCTTTGATTAGAGAAGGCACTACTCTTTTTATTCCAGGCTTTTTAAGAAAAGATACAATCTCTGCAACAGGAGAAATTATAAAACCGAATGCAGGTCCTGTAGCAGTTGCTGACTTCCAAAGAGGACAGGTTCAGTTTTCTAGAGATTTTACTCCAACTGGACTTCCTGCAAGTTGGTCCAAACTTTCCAAAGACCAATTATTGAACATGGATGATTGGGTCCAAACAGGACAAAGCTCTTCTTCTAAAATTATATTCACCAAGAACGGAACAGTCATAGAGTTAAGAGAAAAAACCTTAACCAAGATCGTAAAAACAACTCCAGAATCCATTTCAGAATTCAAGCTGAATAAAGACGGAGGAATTCTAGAACTTAAATCAGGATATCTAGAAGCCAAGGTCCCTCCTAAAAAAGCCGGAGATGATACTCGCAAATTTACTGTTATAACTCCCACAGCGGTGGTAGGAGTAAGGGGAACTGAATTATATGTAAGTGCTCCAGATCCTGAAAATACTACAGTGGGATGTTACAAAGGAGAATTAGAAGTCTCCGCAGAAGGAAAAACAGTAGCAGTCCCTGCAGGATTCGGAACTACTGTGGTAAAAGGACAAGCTCCTTCTAAACCGGAAAAACTTCCCGAAAAGGTTGAGTTAGAGTGAGAATTCTAGATCGGAATATTATAAAATATAAATTTTCATTTTTATTATCTTTCCTTCTTCTTTCGGGAGAAGTATTTTCTGAACAACAAAGAGTAAGCCTTCGCTGGAAACCCAGCCAAGGCGCAGAATATTATCTGATCGAACTTTCAGAAGATAGAGAATTTTTAAGAATACACCATTTTTATAAGACCAAAAACTTCCGTTATGAATTCAACTCACAAGATTCTAAATACTATGTTCGTGTAGTCGGGATCAATGTGGATGGAGGAAGAGGAGTTTCTTCCCCCATAATTTCTTTGGCGGATAAATTTGCTGCCGCGCCTAAGGTAAAAGTAGAAAGACCTTCTACAGTTGTTGCTTCTTCGGAAGAATTGCGGATCTCACTGGGTGATCCTAAAACCAGCGGACCTTCTACCAATTCGCCCGGATCTCCAAATTCTCAAAAACAAGTTCCAGTCTCCACATATTATAGAGTGAATGGAGGAGAATGGCAGAGATATGATGGTTCAATTTCTCTTTCTCAAGAAGGCTGGAATGAGGTAGAATTTTATTCTGAAGATATATTAGGAAATAAAGAAACTCCTAAAAAAACAAAGTATCTCAAAGACACAACTGCACCCCAAGTACGTTTGATTGGAGAGAAGAAGGGACAATCAGGACTCATAGAGATCAAATCCGGAGCAGAACTTACATTACAAGTTACTGAAGAAGGTTCCGGAATGGAAGAGATTACGATCAATCTTGCCGCCAGAGATGGAAGTGGAGCAGAAGTGAATTTAACTTTATCTGGAGAAGAAGCAAAGAAGCCGATCAAAATTTCTTCCTCAGGTATAGACGGGCTTTCTATTCTTCGTTGGGAAGCAAATGATAAGGCAGGGAATTATATCCAATCAGAGATCCCATTATTAATCGATGCAAAACATCCAGCCTGTGTATTCGCGCCTACAGAAGGTAAACTCAGAGAAGATGGGATCTATTATCTAAAAGAAAACGGACTCATAACAATTCGATGTGAAGATCCAGGCACAGGATCGGGACTTTCTAAATTAGAATATAAGATTGGCAATGGCTCTATTCAATCTTATCAAAATCCGATTGGATTCAATACTGGAATTCACACTGTAACGGTTTATACTTCGGACAGAGTTGGAAATCAGGCAGAGTTCAAGATCAAAGTGAACGCGATAAAACCGGATTGGCAAAAGACCGGGTCCGAACTCCAAGAAAAATAGTTTATTAAATTATTATAATAGTCCGTATTGCGGGCTACGAAAAAGGAAAGAAGAAGGGACCCGTATTTTCAACGGATCCCTTTTGGCGATTTCTAATTTTCTGTGCTTGGTGAAGCGGAAGAAGAATTTGCAGGTTTAGAAGCTGGAGCAGGAGTGCTCGGCTTATTATCCACTTTCTGGATCTTAGTTTCAGGAGGAGTAGTATCTACTATAAAAGCGATCTTCTTAACTTCGCTTTCATTTCCTACTGAATCCACCGACTTAGCTTCAATCGTGTGATTTCCTTGTGCTTCTACAGAAACTGGATCAGCATATGATTTCCATTCCCCTGAATCCAATTTATAAAAGATCTGTTTAATTCCAGATAATGTATCAGAAGCCTTGATAGTGAATGCATTTCCACTTTTTACGAAAATTTTATCTTTCACAGTTACAAGTGCTGATCCAAAAAGTTCAACCAAAGGTTTCTCTTGGTCAACAGTTACTGCTAAAACCGAATCTGTAGAAGTATTTCCAGACTTATCAGTTGCAGAAAACTTAATGGTGTTTACCCCGGCTTTTTCCAACTGGATTGGTTTGCCGTCATAGACTTTTGGCTCTGAACCATTGATTGAAATTTTGATATCTTGAACACCGGCCAGGTTATCTTGAGCAGTGATGGAATAAGTCAAAGTCTTAGTTGCATAGTTCGTATTTTCATGAACTATAAGTGCTGCACTCGGAGTGATCTTGGTAGAAGGAGGAGTATTATCCACAAGAACGTTAAAATGTTTTTCTGGTTCTTTATTTCCTGCTTTATCCACAGCTCTGTAAGTGATCTTAGTCAGACCTTCTCTCACTAATGTGATAGAAGAAACATATTTAGTGTAATCTCCAGATCCGATCTTATATTCAATATAATCAACAGTAGAACCTTCGTCCTTGGAGTTGAACTCGAAAGAAGATTGAGAATTAATAAATAGATCCGGTTTTTCTCCGGTAGATGATTCTCTTTCTGTTCCTGAAGGTTTAGTAGTTTCCGCCTTAGGTGTGGTGGACTTCGGAGGAGTAGTCGTGCCTGGCGAACTTTGAGCGAAAATAGCGCTGGAGACTAGCATACTTGCTAGAAGGACCCATAAGGGATTGCGATTCATTCTTTTCTCCAATGGAAAATTAGTGTTATCACTGTTTGACGACAAAAAATACACAGAATCTTCTCATTCTACATGAGAAATTTAAAAAATTCAGGCTAAATTTCGTCGCCTTGTGAGGAGAAAAAATTTCTATTTTTTTTCCTTTTTGGAGAAGGACCCAGACTTCCAAAATTTATAAACAGGCAAAAAACTGCCTAAAACAGGCAATAACATCAATATAGCATAGCTTCTGGAAAACAAACTTGCAGCCCCATTTTGGACCACATTCGTAGTGTCATACAAAGTCAGATCAGAATCGATCACTACACATAAATCGTAATTTTGTAATGTAGAATATACAAAATAAACAGGGATATAAGCGATATAAAAATACAAACAGACCAAGAATGGAAAGGTTACAATCGCCTGTCCTACCAAACCTCCAGAAGGGATCCCAAACCATATTAGAAAAAGGCAAAATATAGAAACTATAAAAGAAACTTGGGTGAATAATAGAAAAATACTATCATCACCTTGGATACAGGTTCCCGATTCTGCAAAAATGATGCATAACGGAACGAGTAAGAACAGAAGGTCCCCAAACCAAAATAGGATTTTCTTGAGTATATTCATTTATTTCGACAAAAATTCCTTTAGAGTGATCGCGTTATTATATTCCAAATTTTTAGATGAATACAAAAAGGTGATCACTTTTTTATCCGAGGAAACTTTTAATCATAAAATGAATTCTTTTGGATCTCTTCTCGGACTATAAAAATGATAATCACTTTTGCCCAAACGAACTAACATCTGGATCTTTTCCCCAGGTTTTAAAGAAGATTCAAATTCATTTCTAATAAGATCCATTTCGGGATATTCTTGCAATATCTGGCTCATTGGATGAAGAGAAAATCCATTTTTAGTGGAGGCCAAATGTAAACGAAGATAATCTCTTCCTGCTTGGACCCAATCAATGATCTCGTTATGATCCGTTTTCAGAAAAATAAATCCCTTAGAACTTTCTACCATCGAAGCAAACATATCCATTCCTGCTTTTTTATTTTCAGGTGAATGCCAGCTTTCTGTTCCATGTTTTAAGAAAAAATTTCGAGCGAAATAATATTTCAAACCGGAAGCTCCGTTTGCTCTTAAAGAAATACCATCCTTAAATTTTCCTATCTCTTCATCATTATAACGAAACCAAATCCTAGATTCTTCGTAGGTTCTATATGTATCTGTTTCCATTTGCATCGCAGCGATTAATTGTTTGCTCAATTTTTCTGAACCGGCTTTAGGAACAAATTTTAATTCCGAATACAGAACTGCAGATTCTTTACGGATCTTCTCAAAATCTTCCTGAGTTAGCTCTTCTCCTTCATATACACTTCTTCTAGTTACTCGTTCTGAAATAAATTCGGATAAAGGATTTCGGATAAGATCTTCCTGCTTATTTAAAACAATTTTAGCGATCGGTTTTTTGCCGATATCTGCAATTGTATATTTTCCTTCTGGAAAAAGAGAAACTTCTGCAGAATATCCAAGCACTTGAGTTCCTAAGCTTAAGTTTTCAAGAAAAGTACCTTGGCCGATATGGATCTGTCGAAAGGTAGGATCTGTATCTTTTAATAAACGTTTCTCATCCACATATAAAAGTGCAGAATGATCATTGATAATTTTAAATTTCCAAGGTTGGACATTATGTGGATTAGGAGCAGTGATCCCAATACGAATTGCCTTTAAGATCGGAGATAGATTTTCAGAAAGGAATTCGGGATCGAAAGGATTTTTTCTTTCATAATCATATCTCCCCTCGGAAGAACTTTTACAATATTGTAAAACTTGAGAAGTTGAAAGAATTACACCGAAACTAATACCGTATTTTAAAAATGTTTTTCGACTGATTGAAACCATGGCCGAAAAACCTAAGGGAAATTAAATCCTAGTCAATCTAATTCGAAGGAATTATTCCCAATAATTTATCATCAATTCTTTGGACCAATCCGGTTGAGAAATCCCAGACATAGGTAGGAATTCCCTCATTACAGGTTTAATATCCACAACAGGAGTTCCATCAATTGCATCCAAATATTTCACCAAAAGTTTTTTGCCGTCCCTTCTTAGGAGTTCTACAATTGTAGAGCCTATATGATTCGGCCGATTTTTCTTTCTTTGAGAAAAGATCCCAACCTTAGGCCATCTTTTGTTTTCTCTTGGATGCTCACTTCCCAGCACGGGTTCAGATCCGACAGCTTTATGAAAAATATAGATGATCTCCAAATGAGAGAATGTGTCGATCCCATCTAAAGACTCAGCTGGAATATTATCTTCTAACTCTATTTCGGAAACAATTTCCGCCCAGTAATCATCTTGGATCTCTGATCTTGAATTTGAGACCTTTGCGATCGGCCGAATCGTAAATTCCATAAAAGCCTCTTCCATCCTAAAAGATAATTTAGGAGACGAATTAAAATGTTCTTAGGCAAGAAATTAATAAGCGAAGTGATTTAAAATATGTGAGAAATGCAGAAACCGACCGGTAACATCGGCTCCGCGTTAGGTAGGCTTAGTTTTCGGCTTCAGGTTTTGCGTTTAAAAAATCCTTTAGTCGGTCTATATGGTCCTCATTCAACTGAAACGTCAATGGATAAGAGCCCATATATAAACGGATCTTCAGCGGTTTCCCTTGCAAGATATCTTGTTCGTCTTCATTTCTGAATAAGAACATTCCAGTTTGTTCCTTACTACTATAAGTACGGACAGAAGTTTTTGTTTGGGTATTGGCTGCTCCCGTATTAGAAGGAGGTTTCGAATAATCAACAAATCCTCCACTTGAGTTGGTAGGAACATTAGTATTAGCAGCACCAGTATTCAAATTGGGCGTGGTAGTCACAGTAGTAGTACTAACAGAAGTATTTGTAATCATCTGATTATTCGTATTTCCTACGATGAGCGGGACGATCCTATCTCCAATCTTTAAGAAACCCGATTTTTCGATCGGAGCATCTGACCCAGATCCATGATATGAATATCTGATAGAAGAGGAAATAGTCGTTTTGTCGGCCTTGATCTCTCGAGTAAAATCAAAGTAAAAAGGATGTTTTATGGAAGTTTCGTCCCCGTAAATATCCAACATAGATTCGTTGGATTCAATCATCAATCTCATCCTAATGATATGCGTATTCTTAAAATCATCCTTTATGATACGAATATTTCCGAAGCTCTGACACCCCGAAACGAATAGAACCAAAATCGAAAAGCCAGTTAGTATTAAAATTCGAAACAAGTTGATTCTCCAGTATATATATAAAACGAAATAACAGTCACTCCTGCTCCATTCCAGGTTTTGCTTTCAGAAATTTTTTTAGAGCTTCTAAATCATCTTCTGCAAAGGAAATTGTAATCGGCAAAGCACCCGAATAAAGTCTGATTGCGAAGTATTTAGAAGCCAATAATTCTACTTCTTGTTCTTTAGATAATAAAAATGTTCCAGTGAGTTCCTTATGAGTATTACTACTAGTACTCGTAGAAGTTTTAGTTTCTGTGGATGGACCTTTCCCAAAAGAACTAGTGGAACTAGAAAGACCTGAAGAATTATTCTTTGTCGTTGTAGTAGTCGTCACATTTGTATCATAAGTTGTCACAGAACGTGCATCTAGGTTTCCCAAAACCAAGGTAGTATCCTTGGTTCCTATCCTTACGAAACCACTCCTTTCCAACGGATAACTATCTGCAGGAGCGGTAACTGTAAATCTGGCTACTGTAGAATTTGATTTTGTCTCACCTATCTCTCTGGAAAAATCAAATATAGTAATATATCTTTCCCAAGTATCCCCGATCTCCTCGGCTGATACCTTTCTCATTTTCATTGTGACGATATGAGATTTTTTATAATCATCTTTTATGATGATCACTTTTCCGTAAGTAGTACAACCGACCAATGTAGCAAATAAAAGTAATACTGATAATTTTCTAAACAACTGCTTCTCCAATATATATAATTAAATTTTATAGATCAAAATATAGGGCTTTCTATTCCTTCTTCTCCATCTCAGGTCGAGCAAGCAGGAAATTTTTAAGATGTTTTGAATTTTCCTGATCAAACGAAAATGTCAAAGGATAAGATCCCATATATAAGCGAATACTAAAAGGTTTACCTTCCAAGATTGCTTGTTCATCTTCTCTTTTTAGCAAAAACATTCCAGACTGTTCTTTACCTGTGTGAGAGCTGACAGAAGTTCTAGTTTGAGTATTTCCTCGTCCTGAACCGGAAGATTGAACTTTGGTGAAATCCACAAATCCACCTTTTGCATTCATGATCGCATTTGTATTGTCAGAGCCTGTATTCGCAAAGTTAGTAGAAGTTGTGGTGGTAACGGAAGTATTCGTTACCAGTTGGCTATCCGAGTTGCCGATTATAAGAGGACTGATCTTATCTCCAATTTTTAAAAATCCAGTTTTTGCAATAGGAGCATCTCCTGTAGCACCATGATATGAAAATCTAATGGAAGTCGGGATTACCTTATTGTCAGGACCTATCTCCCGCGTAAGATCAAAATAGAAATAATATTTTAAAGAAGTAGGTGCGCCGAAATAATCCAAATATGGTTCGTTCGACAACATTAATAATTTCATCTTTATTATATGAGTATTTCTAAAATCGTCTTTAATAATATTTACATGCCCAAATCTGAAAGTCAGACATCCTTCGAAAAGTAGAGCAAAAACAAAGAGCCATACTAAGGTTAAAATCCTGAACAAATTCACACTCCCCTACCTATATTGATACACATATTAAACTTATCCCCTCGTCAAGAGAAACCAGCCAGCTCTCCCGAGCAAAACCGAAGCTCGCTATTTCATTGACAGGGGATCGGTACCGAGATCCACTCTAAATTGTGGACCGAAATCGTATCGCATTAGCAGTCACCTTTGTAGTCACCATTCTATCCCTATTCGTTGGGCTTATTAATTTAGTATCCAATGTTTCTTCTTCTAAACTTACAAAAATAGATTCAGGTTCCGGATTCGGGACAGACAGATTAGGGGCAGCCCTAATTAAGATAGAAGGAGAGATCCACTCCGGACATTCTAGTTATGATTCTGCGGGAGCTCAAACCATATTGGAACAACTGAGAGGAATCGAAGACGACTCCAATATCGTAGGTATCCTAGTTGAGATAAACTCACCAGGTGGATCGGTAGGTGCTTCTCAAGAGATCTATAAAGAGCTTATGTATCTCAGAAAAGAGAAAAACAAAAAGGTAGTAGTATCCATGAAAGACATCGCTGCCTCAGGTGGATATTATATAGCTTCTGCTTCTGACAAGATATTCGCGTTAGGCGGAACTTTAACAGGTTCAATTGGGGTGATTGCAATCGCTCCAAATATCAAAGGCCTATTAGAAAGATACGGAGTTAAGGTCCGTACTTTTAAAGAAGGAAAATATAAGGACTCACTTTCTCTATTCCGTGACAACACTCCGGAAGAAGATGCGATGATCCAAAAAATGCTCTCCGATACATACGAAGAATTTATAGAAGATGTAGCCAAAGGAAGAAATCAAACCGTAAAATTTGTAGAGGCGCTCGCAGAAGGAAGGATCTATTCCGGGCAGGACGCATTTAGGAACAAATTGGTAGATGATATCGGCGGAAGAAGAGAAGCATTGGCAGAACTTTCTAAACTTTGTAATTACGATGGAACTCTTCCATTATTCGAAGAAGAAGTAAACCCTTGGGATAAATTATTCCAACTTATGCAAGCAAAGTCGGGAGGATTTTTTGGAGGAGAAAAAGCATTTCTCCAAGAACTCAAACGTTCTCCAGTTTTAGTTTTATATCCTCATTCAATGGCATGGTAATCCTGTGTTGAAAGAATTATTCAGCAGATTTATAGATCTTTTAGATGCGGTTTTATTCGAGCCATATCGAGCGGAGAATGTAATTGCTTCCTGGGGAACCTATCCACTTCGAATAGTAGGTGTCATGGTCCTAATACTGGCTGCAATAAGTGCGGGAGCTGGTTATGTATTCATCACTCCTCCATTTACAGGCAGAAGTTTTGGACAATTTGCAATCGCAGCGATAATGCATTTTGGCTTCTTTCTACTTTTGCCCTATACAATTGCATTCATCGTAGACGGGTTCGCTCAATCCAGAGGAAAAAAGGGAAATGCAAATATCACTCTTAGATTTGTAAATCTTTCTCTTTCTCTTTTTATCTCTAATGCAGCTTGGGGGATACTTCTTGCGCAGTTAGGGATCAAAGGAGGATTCGGAGTGATTACTTTGTATTCAATCCATTATGGATTGTTTATGGCGGTTTTGATTCGTGGAACTTCTTACATCTATGATCTTAAGTTTAGGGATTCTTTTCGTATCAATATTATCACTTTTCTTATAACATTCTTCCTTCCTTTGGCGATGTATTCTGCGGTGATTACTTCGTTCAATCCTTCTCTTCAGTAAATTATATAATATGAATATTCTAATCACCAACGATGATGGGATCTCTTCCAACGGGATCCTTGCTTTGGAAAAAGTTTTAGGAAAAGAACATAATACCTATTTGGTCGCTCCTTTAAAAGAACGATCTGCAACTTCTATGGCGCTAAGTATTCATGACTCCCTGAGAGTGGAAAGAGTGAATGAAAACCATTATATTGTAGATGGATTTCCAGTGGACTGCGTGAATATAGGACTTCATGGAAACATCTTCCCTAAAATCGACTTGGTTCTTTCTGGTATCAACCGAGGAGTGAATATGGGACATGATGTTCATTATTCCGGAACAGTGGGAGCCGCAAGACATGGTGCTATCCATAATAAAAAAAGTGTGGCAGTCAGTTCCGGAAACTTGGACAAAAATTACGATTATATCAAAGAAGCAGAATTAGTCCGCGAAATTCTGAATTCGTGGATAGATGAATTTTTGCCGGGGATAGTTTATAATATAAATATTCCCGAAAAATTCGAGAGCTCACTTTCTTCTATAGAATTAGCTAAGCTGGGCAGAAGGACCTATGTGGATACTTATGAGTCCAAGCCGATCATCGGCGGGATCTCAGACTTCTTCTTAGGAGGCTCGGACCTGGGACATGTTCCTGAAGAAGGCGCCGATTTCGATATATTCTTCCGTGGAAAAATACCGATCACACCTTTAGGTTTGGATCAAACTTCTACTCTAGAATTAGAAGAATTTAGAAAAAGGATCCGGGTTAAATCGAAGTAAATGGAAAAGAAAACTTCCAGAAAAATCCCAGCCAAAAGACGGATTTTCACTGAAATTCTAAAAGAGAATTATACGATCGCGCTAACTTTGATCGATCGGGAAATGTCCGAAACCGGAAAAGATCCAGAATTACTTTATAATTTTGCAATATGTTGTTCCAGAACAGGAAACCACAAAAAATGCGTTTCAATTATCGATGAATTATTAGAGGAATTTCCTAAATTCTCTGAAAGAGATAACGCGTTCAGAATGATGATCTATTCTCTGATCCGGACTGGAGATTATAAAACTGCTCTGACAAAAACGGAAGAACGTCTCAAACTTTCACTGGATGATATTATTCTTCTTTCCTTAAAAGCGTCGGCTCTGGAAAAATCCGGAGACACGAAAGCAGCAATCGAGACTCACCTCAGAATTTTGAGATTGAGGCCGGAGCAAAAAAACAGCCTAAATTCGGTGGCGTATCTACTTTTAGAGGGAAAGGAACCAAACCCGGAAGAGCTAAAATTGGCAATGGAAAACATCAAACGAGCGCTGCAATTGGACCCGGACAATCCTGCTTATTTGGATTCCTTTGGAGTTCTGCTTTCCAAATTGGGAAAACAAGAAGAAGCCAGAAAGGCCTTCGAAAAAGCAATTACCAAAGCTCCAACCGAAGATATCATTTTAGAACACCTGAAAAAACTATCTCAAACAAATAGACAAGCGACTTGACACCTCGCCCTTCCGCGAAATCATGGACTTCGATCCGGGATGTAGCGCAGTGGTAGCGCATCTGTTTTGGGTACAGAGGGTCGCAGGTTCAAATCCTGTCATCCCGAATCCTTCTTTATCACACAAGACTCGGTAGCTCAGTTGGATAGAGCAACTGCCTTCTAAGCAGTGGGTCGGGGGTTCGAATCCCTCTCGGGTCACCAAACATGGTGGACGTAGCTCAGTTGGTAGAGCTCCAGATTGTGGTTCTGGCTGTCGCGGGTTCAAGCCCCGTCGTTCACCCCAGTTTTCTTCTAATCCAAAACAATCAAATCAACTATTACCAAAAATTTTACGGTGGCTTGAAGCGAGCCTGTTGTTCACCCCAATTTTCTTCCTAATTCCCATTTCTCTTCAATTAACCCTTTTTTCCAAATTTCATTCTGCTTAGATTCAGAACGAACAAAGCCGAAACGTTTGTATAAATTTCTCGCTGCATCCAAATTGCTAAGGGTCCAAAGAAAAACGGAAATATTTTTAGATTTTGCATAATCTACTGCAAGAGTTAGTAAATTTTTCCCTACCCCCAAATTCCTAAATTTAGGTTCCGTATAAAACCATCGGATCTGAGAAAGATTTTTTCCAGAATGAATGATCGAGATGGCACCCGCTATATTTCCATTCGATTCCGCTACCCAGACCTTATCAAATTCAGTTTTATTTTTTAGATATTCCGACATTCCAAGTATCAAATATTTTTCGAATGAATCATTGAACTTGTACTCATCTCGATACAATACGGCTTGTCTATGGATTATATAACCTAGATCTCCAATACTTGCCTCCCGATAGATCACTGGAGATACTGCCCTGGAAAGAACCCTTACTACAAAATTCATAGAAGAAACTAATTCGTTTTTATCGGGATCAGAACAATCTTTGAGCAAACCTGAAATTTGTGAATTCGAAGCTAAAATTAATTTAGATAAAACCTCTTTTCCTTTTTTAGTGAGTTCCAAATGAAGAATGCGAGAATCATCTCTACTTGGAGTTCTTTTTAAAATTCCCTTTTTCTCAAATTGTTGGATTGTTCTACTTAGATAACCTTTGTCCAAATTTAACAAACGAACCAATTGACCGGCGGTAATATCCTTAGAATGTCCGATCTCATATAATAATCGCGCTTCGGTTAGAGAATATTCGCTATTCAAAAAATGATTATTTAGAAGTCCTAAAGCGTTTGTATAGTATCTGTTGAATTCACGAATAGAATCTACATAATCTTTCATAAAAAAATACTATATTTAATAGTTGCCAAAAGCAACTATTAAATCCAAAAAATTTTGTGAAAAATCTTGGCGTAACCGACCTTTATTTCGCGAAAAACAAAACAATCCCTGCAATCGTAATATCCGCAAAGAAATGCACGAGTACCGGATAATAAATTCCCTTGCTCAAAATTCGAATTAATCCAGTCATCAAACCATAAATCCCAGCGAGCACAATTCCCACCCAACCTCTTGGAAATCCATACAAATGTAAAATCCCAAAACTGATTGCTTGGAAAAGAAGAGCCCAAAAAAGAGAAAGTCCCGCGGTCAATAAAGACTCAAACAAAATTCCCCTGAATAAAAACTCTTCTGCAATCGCGTTTATGATCGCAAAGCCAAGGCCCGCAGTAATCAGCAAAGGAATCTCTCCTTTTGGAAAATTCTCTTTGATATCACTGATATCAGGATCCAAAAGATAAAACCAAAGAAATAAAGCGATACTTGCTGATAGAACAAATAGAATAGAAAGTCCCAAAACTTGTTTGGAAACTTCTCCCTTTGGCCACCATCTCAATAGCTCAGCTTTGCGAATTTTTGAAAAAGCTAAAAAATAAAAAACTAAGGCAACAATTAGAGTTCCGGGCCAAAGATTTTTAGCATAAGGAAATACATTAATGAAAGTTAATGCACATAATGGAATATTTAAATAGAATAACGACTTCCATTTAAATTGAAATCCGATCAGTAAGAATAGAAACAGAAGGACCGGAACTACGAATAAGGCTCGAACTTCTTCAAAAACTGCAACGCTGAAGACAGTAATTGATAAAAAGATAAAGAAACTTTCACGGCTATTAGATTTGTATTCAGGTAAATCGATTCTGCCGGTTTCTGAAAAATTCATATCAATACTTTGAAAGTTTATTCAAAGAGTTGAATATCTTTAATACATGCATTAGGACCAATATTTTCGAATGTCCCTTGCACTGCCCAAATCCAAATTCCATTTGGATATTCTTTTTGAGGAACAGAACCCGCGTCCTTCTTCAAATAAACCGTAGCAATTTCAGATCCTGAAAAATCCAAAATGATAGAACTATATTCAGTATCATCAGGAAGTCTGGATTCTTTATCCACATTGATTGCTTCTCTTTCTAAAACTTTGAGAGAAAGAGGAGGAGTATTTTTAGAACAAGCGATTACTTTCAGACCTTTCCAATTAGTCGGAACATAAATCCCGGACTTCAGGCGATGAGAAAGTCTTAACTCTAAATCAAAATCCATCTTTAATGAAGAAGGTCTTAATTTTTTCCACTCGGTATCCAAATTTCCGTCGGCCAGATAAGGCGCCTGAGAAGAACGATCCACTAAATAAGAATCAGTGAAATCGAAACGTAAAAAAGGAGGTTCGGATTTATAGGATTCCAATTTGGAATTCGTGGTAGAATACAGATAATAATTAGAAAAAGCCAGCCCGGTTACGAAAACCAAAGCCCAAATTTTTGAAACAGCGTTCAATTTTAAAAAATCCACTCATTCAAGTATGTCGATTTCTTAACCCGGAATCAAGAAGGATTTCCTTTCTTCTTGTCGAAAGAAAACCGATTTCGAATCATGATCCCGGAAAGAAATTTCTTAGGAAGGCGGTTCTCGAAATGCTTATTGGAATTACCGGCGGCACGGGACTCATAGGATCCATGTTGGCGATCCGCTTAAAGGCAGAAGGACATAGAGTCCGAATTTTTAGCCGAAGCGGAAAATTGCCGCCCAGACTCCAAAGAATTTCAGAATGGGATGTTCGAATCGGATCTCTTCCTACCAGAGCAGATCTAGAAGGAGTAAACGTTCTAATCAATCTCGCAGGTGAACCAATTGCAGGAGTTCGTTGGACCCCAGAATACAAACAAAGAATTCGCTCTTCTCGCGTAGACTTCACAAGGGACCTTGTTGCAAGACTCACATCCATGGGAGAGTTCGCACCCAAAACATTTTTCAACTCTTCTGCAATTGGGATCTACGGATCTTATGATGCGGGAACTCCACCATTCGACGAGGATAGTCCTGTTTCAGATGATGAGTTAGGCAGCTTATGCAAAGATTGGGAAGAAGAAGCTTTAGAAGCAGAAAAAGCAGGTATCCGAACAATCCTTCTAAGAACAGGAGTTGTTCTAACCACTGAAGGTGGTGCACTTGCTACCATGCTTCCTGCATTCAAATTATTCGCAGGCGGCCCGATAGGAAGTGGAAACCAAATCCTTTCCTGGATACATATCGAAGACCAACTCTCTGCAATCATGTTCCTGATCAGAAAAGAAGAAGCAAAAGGAGCATTCAATCTTGTATCCCCTGAGCCTCTTTCCAATGAACAATTCAGTAAGGCACTTGCAAAAACTTTAGGACGCCCTTCATTCGCAAGAGTTCCATCTTTTGCACTCTCACTTGCATTGGGCGAAGGTGCCATCGTGGCAACTCACGGCCAAAGAGTGGTGCCAAAAAGGCTCCAAGAGCTGGGTTATAAATTCAGATACCCAAGTCTGGAATCTGCTCTTCGAAATTTACTAGGCTGACGTTTTTCGAAAAATTTTATAAACTTCTAAAAACGACTTCCCATCCGATTTAGAATGAGTCTAATCTTCGTATGGAAAACACAATGCCTGGTTCATTCAACGAACTTCTCAAAACACATGATAAACCCATCCTAGTAGATTTCTGGGCCGAATGGTGCGGCCCTTGTAAAATGGTAGCCCCTGAGCTGGAAAAATTTGCACAAGCTCACCCTGGGCAAGTCACCGTAGTAAAAGTCAATATAGATGAAAAACCTGAATTGGCTCAACAATACGGAGTTCAATCCATTCCGACTCTGATGTTATTCAAAGACGGACAAATCGCTGAGAAAGTGGTGGGAGCAATTCCACAGGCACAAATGGAGAAAGTTTTTGCCCCTAAGCTGGCTTAACTTTTTACAAACGCTACGGGAGGCAACTCGCAGCATTCGCGAGAACCTTCCGCAGCGATTCTTCTGGGCGACTCCTTCGCTTCGCTCGGACCGCGCTACTCCGGGCTACGCGTTCGCTCCGGTCCCGGCAAATCACATTCAATATCCTGAATATAATTCTTATCGGCCGTGACTTCCCCTGCGTATCGCTGTCGCGATTACCAATTCACGATCTCGTCTACTTCTTCTTGGTCTAAACGGAAAGATTCATAATCTCCGAAAGTTTTAGGAAGAGTCCTAAATAAGAAAGCTCCAAAACCTTTTGCAAAAGAATCGAATCTAGATTTTTTAGAACCTGATGTTCTATCAAAAACTGCCTGTTCTAAAAATTCAGAAAGAACCAAAGCACCGTAAGCTTGGTCGGAAAGATCTACTCTAAATGTTTCCTTCCATTCTCTAGGCTTTTCTTCTATATTCTTATTCCAATCTAATAGAAGATTTTCTCCTAATTCTGCAGCAGCCTTTAGTTCAGGGTATTTTTTAGCAGAGTCAAAATTTTTCTTTAATTCCGAGACAAAAGAATCTCTGATCTTAGCACGATTCATCGCGCCAAGTGCATGATCAGTAATGATCAAGTGAGTTCCTTCCCAGGTTTCGTTGATGATACAATCATTATGAAGTCTTGGCAAACAAGTGTAGTCTCCAATAATCCCTGAACCACCCAAAGCCATAATCGCTCTATGAGTGATCTGAGAAGAAAGTGAAGAAGATCTATATTTCATCAAGGGAGTGGAGATCTGTTCTGCTAAAATTCCTTTTTGAGACCAATCAATCCCTCGGAAAATTGGCATAACCAAACCGGCATATAAAATCCTCATCTCTGCAAGTTCTCTGGAATATGCAGAAAAATCTTGGATCTTCTTCCCATAAGCTGTTCTGTATCTGGAATATTCTCTTGCCTCCATGAACGCTCTTCTGGACATTCCAGAAGCTGCAAGACCAACGTGAACTCTGGAAGTTCGGATCACATAACGGATCAGGTTTGCAATTCCATGCGCAGGTCTTCCTAAAGCCTCTGCTTCCAGATCTTCGTATACGATCTCTACTGTGAGCTTACCCTTAGAACCTATAATATCTTTTTTTCTTAATATATGGTGACCGTTCAGTTCTCCATTGTCCTTGATCCTTGGGACCAGAAACAATCCGACTGTTTCGGTATCTTCTATCTTAGCTGTTGTGACCCAAAGATCTCCTGGATTAGAGCAGAACCATTTTTCTCCGTTTAAGATCCATTTTCCATCTTCTCCCTTGCGTGCGATCGTACGGTTGGCACCTACATTACTTCCACCAACTCTCTCGGTAACATACTGTCCCGCCATAAAATGAGAGAAGGAGCCCTTTCCTGCGACTAAAGGAAGATATTTCTTTTTCTGTTCTTCTGTTCCTATTCCCTGAAGAACTCGGATCATACCTTCAGTCATCGCTAAAGGACAGGTAACTCCTCCTTCTCCATTTTGATTGGCGAGATAAGTTAAAGCCTGTCTGTGAAGATCAGTAAAAGGAAATTTCCATTCATCATGAAAATCTAAATTAACAATTCCGTAATCATAGGAGATCTTTCTGGAGAGTTTTTGTTCGTGAGAATAAACGATCTGATCAATACGATTTCCTGTTCTATCGTATTTAACTACTTCTCCGTATTTACCTTCTTTATGAGAGGCCTCGGTGAGTTCGTCTAAGGTGCCGCCGACCAATTCTCCATAACCTTTGAGATGATCGACCATCGCTTTTTTATGATCCGGTTTATAATCGGAAGAATATCTTTCTACTACTCTCTGGAGGATCTTATCCTCTTCGTAAAAGTTTTTACCTCTATTTCCTTTGTAACCGGTTAAGTCATAAGAAGATAAACCTGGGTTCTCGGCTAAACGTAATGGATGATTCATAATATTTCCTTTTAAAGAACGGCGACCTGATACCACTATCATAAGCGAATACAACTCGACTACCAGAACTTTTTAGCTCAGAATACTATGCATCGAACATCGTTTGTTTGGAAGAAAAAGTATAGCAAAGGTTATAGAACTAGAAAAACAGGTTTTTCTTAATATTCTAAAACCAAACCTTCATAAGGTGCGATCTCGAATACTACTGGGATCTCCATCTTCTCAGGTTTTCTATGAGTAGAGATGAGTATCTGAGCGGTACGATTCGCATTCGCTACGATCTTTTTAGATTCATTCTCAAAGTTCAAAATGACCAGACATTTTTTCTTATCGAACTCTCTTGTATATTGTAGAACTCCAGGAGGAGAATCATAATCCAAGGCAAGAGTTCCTTTTTTCAGGATCTCATTCCCTTTTCTAAGCCATATTAGCTTTTTATAAAAATTTAATAAACTTTCGATTGATCTGGATTGAGTTTCTACGTTTACTGATTCGTATTTGGAAAAAACTGGAAGCCAAGGTTCTCCCTTGCTAAATCCACCGTTCACATCCCCAGACCAACACATAGGAAGCCTACAATTGTCCCGGCTTGGATATACCGGCCAATACCTGATCCCTACTGGATCTTGGATGCGGTTTTTAGGAACTCTTTCATCCATCATTCCGAGCTCTTCTCCGTAATATAAGAACGGAGTTCCTCTTAGAGTTAAGAGCATTAGAGCAGCTATCTTTGCTCTTGCAGTTGTCTCTTTACCTTTAGAATATCTAGTGATATGTCTGCGGAAATCATGATTACTTAATGTATAATTCGGCCAACCTTTGTCTCGGAGATACTTCTCCCATTCTTTGATCACGTCCCTGAATTTTTCGGCTTTCCAAGGAGTGTAAAAGAAAGCAAAGTTGAATGCTAGATGAAGTTCATCACCTTTAGCACCATAATAAGAAGCAGGAAGTGCGCTTGTGCCAGGAGGCTCCATCATCACTTCGCCCACGGACATTCTGTCTCCGTAAGAATCTAAAAGTTTTCGGAGATCTTTAAGAATATCATGCATCTCGGGACGATCACGATCATAAATATGATTTTGTTGATCGAAAGGTCTAGCGATCCATCTTTTGCGAGGGTTACTTCTTAATTCAGAATCTTTAACGAATAGATTTACAACATCTAAACGGAAACCATCCACTCCGAGATCTAACCAATTTTTGACCATGGAGAAGATTGCTTTTTTAACTTCTGGATTTCTCCAGTTCAAGTCAGGTTGTTCTGCTAAGAAAGAATGATAATAATACTGATCAGTGGTTTTATCTAGGGTCCATGCTCTTCCCCCAAAAGTACCCATCCAATTATTAGGAGGTTTTCCATTTATAGGATCTCTCCAAATATACCAATCTCTCTTAGGATTGTTTTTGGAAGATTTAGATTCTAAAAACCAAGGATGTTGGTGAGAAGTATGATTTGCAACCAGGTCCATGATGATCCTGATCTTACGTTTATGAGCTTCTTTTAATAAACGTTTGAATGTTTCCAAATTCCCGAATACAGGATCGATACTTTCGTAATCCGAAATATCGTATCCGAAATCATACATAGGGGAAGGATAAATAGGGGAAAGCCAGATGGCATCAATGCCGAGTGAGTTCGGAGTTCCGTCGTTTAGATAATCCAGTTTTTGGATAATACCTTCTAGGTCGCCGATCCCATCTCCGTTAGTATCATTAAAACTTCTTGGATAAATTTGGTAAACTACCGCGTTCTTCCACCAGTCCGCGTCTATCTTTTTGCCGCGGTTAGGTGTACTTGGCTTTTTGATCAGCCTGACAGATGTCGCGGTTTCTTTTTTTCTTTTAGAAGTGACTGTGGAACGATTGCCCGAATCCATACTGGGAACCATTTTTAAAAAACAAGTTCCCCTGTCATCCTTTCCACTGGCTGTATTCTCAAGATCTTATCTTCCAGGGATTTTAACAATTCTGCATCTTTGACCTGTTCCCCGTCCTTAGTCTGGAGATAGAATGAGTCATAAGCATAATCTGCAGAAGTAGAGACCCTCAAATGAGAAACTTTTAAACCAAAATCGAATACTTTTCTTAAGATCCTATACACTAAACCAACCATATCGGGCATACGCACTTCCATGATGGTAGTATCTGTAATATCTTCGTTAGAAAAGCGAACAGAACGATTGATAATACTTTCCGGTATCGTCTTACGTGGATTCCATTCAGTTCTTTCGAAAGCAATACTGTCTCTTTGTAATTCTCCAGAGGCCATTAATCTGAGTTTGCCTTCCATTCTGGAAAGTTTTTCAGAAGAAATATTTCCACTGCCTTGAGGATCCGTTACTTGAAGAATATGGATCTGAAATTCTTCGAAAGTATAACTTTGCATCCCAACTAAACTCAAACCCTCGGAAGAAACAGAACAACATAAATCTAATAAGATTTCAGGAATATTACGGCTTACTACTTCTACTGTTACGAAAGCGGGATCTTGTTCAGAATCCAAGAGCAGGACCGAATTCGCATCTTGGCTAAGAGAAGTAATCGATTTAAAATATTTTAATATTTTTCTATTTGATACAGTTTTTAAAAAACTTTCAGGGATCACTGAATATGCAAATGACGCAATCGTTTTAGAAATTTTAGGATCTTGCCCTTCTTTTTCGGTCAAATATGCCACAAGATCTTTGGACAGAGAAATTCTTTCTTCTTCTCCGTGAGGATCTTCCGAATCATTTCTTTTATTTTTAAAGAAGTCTATAGAGTTTTTGTAAAGTTCGTTTAAGATTGCCTTTTTCCAATTAGTAAGAACGTTTGTGCCAACTGATTTGGTATCTATTATTGTAAGAATATATAAAAGTTTTAATCTCTCCGGATTAGAAACTGTTCTTGCAAAATTTCGTATCAGCTTTTTATCCGAAATATCTCTTTTAGAAGAAAGTTCCGACATCAGGATATGTTTTTCTACTAAGAAACGAAATAGATCTGTGTCTTCTTCTGATAAACCTAAACGAGATCCAACTGAAACAGCAAGTTCCGCACCATATTCTGAATGATCTCCTTCTTTTACTTTTCCAGCATCATGAAGAAGAATTGCTAAAGCCAAAATTTCGGTCTTCTCACATTCTCCATAAACTTCGAGGATCTCTCTATCCTCAAACTCTCTTTTATCTAAACGATCCAATTCGTGCAAGATCAGAAGAGTATGCTCATCCACAGTGAACTCATGATGATAACTGAACAAAGGAAAATTTGTACATGCGCCGAACTCAGGCAAAAGTTCCCCAAGCACCTGGCATTCATGCATTAATTTTAATATTTTTCCTCTATCCTTTTTATTCTGAAGAATGCTGATAAATCCACCGTTTACTTCCGCGGAATATCTGAAGTCATTATCCAAAAAGTGAGAAGCAAATCTGATTTCGCTAAGCAACCCACCGGAAACCTCAAAGCCCGTTTCTTGGATCATCCTGAAAGTAAGTAAAATATCTTTATATAAAGTATGAGGATCTGCAAAAAGATTTCCTTCGCTTGGAGGAAAGATCGTATTTCCAATTTTTAGGAAACGGATTCCTTCATAGTCAAAGTTCTGTGCTTCTCCCTTTTTTTGAGCCGCTAGTAATGAATCCAAATATACACGAACGATAAAAAATATATTCTTTTGATGACTATAGAGAGTGTTCATAAATTTCTCTATGGTTTGCATCTCTTCTTTTTTACCAAAGCCTAGATACTCCGCTACTTCAGGCTGAAGATTCAGATCCAAACGATCATGTTTTCTTCCAGTAAGAATATGAAGTGCGGTTCTCACTCGGATCAAAAAATCATAAGCTTCTTCCAAGGCTTGGACTTCTCCGCTTTGGAAAACCGGAAGAACTGCGAGTCCGCCTAAGGAACGGATAGGGCTTCTGGATTTTTCGGTCCAATATAAATATTGAATGTCTCTTAAACCACAGAGATCTGTTTTTAAATTCGGTTCAGAAAGAAGAATAGGTCGACCTTCTCTTAGGAACCTTTCCGAAAGTTGATCTTCTTTTGCTTGGTTATATCTAATCGCAAATTTAGCAGGAAGTTTTGCTAAAAATTCTTCTTGGTATTTTTTGAATAATTCTTTGGAACCAGTTAGGAACCTACTGTCCAAGACCGCATGAAAGCTGGACATATCATCCAAATAACGAAAGGATTCCTTGATAGTCCTACAGGTATGCCCTACTTCTTTTCCGGAATCATAAAGATAAGTATTTATAGAAGAAATGATCTCTGAAAGTTTAGAATCCGGAACTCCATTATGTAAATATAATATATCTACATCTGAGTGAGGGGCCATTTCCATACGGCCATAACCGCCTAAAGCGATAACTGCTACTTCTTCCCCTTTTTTTAAGATGCCGGATGACTTTTCGAATCTGGCTCTTAAAAAGGAATCTATTATAAATGTGAGCTGGCGAGAGATTAGGCGGCCAGAAACCGTCCGACTCTTTTCCAAAAGCCTTTGAAAACTATAAGAGATGTCTAATTCTAAAGGCAAGGTAAGTTCCTACTAGCTGTTAGACTGAGTTTATTTCAATTTATCGCCAGGGTTAGCACCTCTATGAGGCACAAAAAGACTGAGGCTCTCGCCTTCTCCAGAAGCCAAAAGCATTGCTTCTGAAATTCCGAACTTCATCTTTCTTGGTTTCAAATTAGCAACCGCAACAATCGTCAATCCAAGTAGATCCTGAGGTTGGTAAGAAGCTTTAATACCTGCAAAAACATTCTTAGTTCCGAGAGAACCAAGATCCAATTTTACTTGGACAAGTTTGTCAGCGCCTTCTACAGGACCTGCTTCTATAATTTTACCAACTCGAAGATCCACTTTACTTAGATCTTCAATAGAAATTTCCAAAACTCCTTCTGTTTTAGGAGCAGCAGCGGGCGTCGCAGGTTGAGCGGATTTAGTTTCCAAAGTGTTTTCTTCTAACATGGTTTGAATCGATTTTTCCTCTACACGTTTGGTGATCATTTCATATGCAGATACTTTTGTTTTTTCCAGATCGGAAGAAAGATCCGCAAACTCAGGCTTTTTGTTTAAACCTAAAATTTTATACACCTTCTCCCCTGATTTAGGAAGAACAGGGTATAAATAAATAGAAAGAATTCTGGCTGCATTCAAAGCAACTGTTACCGTTTTACGAGCTGCTTCTGCATCCGATTTAATTTGGATCCAAGGTGCGAGATCGTTCACATACTTATTTGCGATATCGCCCAAGCGGGAACATTCTTTCATTACTCTGGTATAATTTCGGGTTTCATACCATTCTCTGATCTTAGATTCGGAACTTCGGAGTTCATCCAGGATCTTCTTCCCTTCTGCGTCCAAACTGCCTAATTCTCTATCAAGTTTATCTAATATAGAAGTCGCAACTCTGGAAACCAAGTTTACAAAATTTCCTACAAAGTCCGAATTTACTTTTGCAGTATAATCATCAAAAGAAAGATCCAGATCGTCCATTCCTGGACCAAGCTTTCCTGCTAGATAGAAACGAAGATGTTCCGGATCCAAATGTTTGAGATATCCTTCAGCCTTGATAAAGGTACCTCTGGATTTAGACATCTTCTCCCCATTCACAGTGATAAAACCGTGGACATGGACTTGAGTAGGAGAACGATATCCCCCTCCTTCTAATGTAGCAGGCCAGAATAAAGTATGAAAATATAATATATCTTTTCCGATAAAATGGGAAATCTCAGTCTTCTCGTCTTTCCAGAAAGAATCAAATTTTTTTCGATCCCCTTTGAAATAATTCAAACTGGAAGCCATATATCCGATTGGAGCATCCAACCAAACATAAAAATATTTTTCAGTCTCACCAGGGATCTTAAATCCGAAATAAGGTCCGTCACGAGAAATATCCCAATCTTGGAGTCCGGATTCAAACCATTCTTTCAGTTTTTTGCGAACACCTTCGGCAACATGTGAATCCTTTTCGACCCAACTAGAAAGATATTTCTCAAAATCTCCCAACTTGAAAAATATATGTTTAGAATTTCGACTAACGGGTGGGTTACCACATAAGGAACAATGAGAATCTTTTAGATCTTTAGGAGAATAAGTCGCTCCGCAATTCTCACAACTATCCCCATATTGATCTTGAGTGCCACAATTAGGACAGGTCCCTTTGATAAAACGATCGGGAAGGAACATCTTATCAGTATCACAATAAGCCTGCTCAATCTCCCTTTCTGCGATATGACCTTTTCCTTTTAGAGAAAGATAAATTTCTTCGGAAAGGATCCGATTTTCTTCAGAGTTAGTGGTATAATAATTATCGTATTCTACTAAAAAGCCGGAGAGATCCCGGTAATGTTCCGTTCTAACACGGTCGATCAATTCTTCCGGAGTGATCCCTTCTTTTCTTGCAGCAAGCATGATGGGTGTACCATGCGTATCGTCCGCACAGAAAAAATAACACTCATTGCCTAAAGATTTTTGATAACGAACATAAACATCAGTCTGGATCGCTTCCAAAACATGGCCC
This sequence comes from Leptospira koniambonensis, assembly GCF_004769555.1. Taxonomy (NCBI): domain Bacteria; kingdom Pseudomonadati; phylum Spirochaetota; class Leptospiria; order Leptospirales; family Leptospiraceae; genus Leptospira; species Leptospira koniambonensis. Next base: position 301,745 of record NZ_RQFY01000004.1, read on the forward strand.
AAATGAATAGGACCATTTGCATAAGGCAAAGCAGAAGTAACGAGGATCTTTCGTTTTGATTCGGAACTCACATAGTCAGGTTGAGAAAAATTCCCCCAAAATCAACATGGATTTTCATTGCAAAACCGCAGGTTGGGTTAAAATACATCGGAAAAACGGGAACACCCTTAAAGGGAAGGCATTGAAAATGGAAAGGGTTTCATCCTTGGCTAGCAAAGTTCTACCAGGTCATGAGTTTTACGAAAAGTTTCAGAAAAGTCTGGATAGAGAAACCGAGATTTTTCAACTCAAGATGAATTACGCCAAGGTACTAGTCAGTCTTTGGTCTTATTCTTGTCATGCAGACGGAGTCTTTCATAGAAAAGAAGGAAACCTAGTCGGACAGATGGTAAAAGCTATGTTCGATAAAGATTGCATCTTCGATCATCACCAAGATCAAAAGGCCGAGATCATCGAAGAATTATCCGAAGTGTTTGAATCTCCTCTTCCCATTAAAATGATCACTGACTTTGCAGAAGGTAATCCAGTCTTAGCTGTAAACTTTTACGAAGACGCTGTGTGTATCGTAACAACTGACGGCAAATTTACAGATAGAGAAAAAGAATTTTTGGTAGATCTAGCGAGAGAACTGGAAATTTCTTCCATGGATAAGAAAAACATAGATAATAAATATACGGACGGCGGCGACGACTGAACTTCTAGTCGCCTCCTTCTCATGCCTTTTCCGATCCTCTTACTTTTATCCAGCTATATAGGTCTGCAGCTCATACTTAGCGGACCTTTCATACAACTTCTAGTAAATATAATATCCTTTAGGCTATTCAAATTCCGTTGGTTAACTCCAGGTATCATACTTCCAGGACTTTGGGTCTGGGCCAGACATTTTACTGTATTCTTTCCGGGAGAACTTGGAACAGATATAGTACATGCAAAAGGAAGTTTTGTACATTTTAGGATCTCATTCTCCAATCTATTTAAAGGAAAATTAATATTCAGAGGAGTGAATGTCCGCTCCTTTCATATGGATTATACAAACAGAGTAGAATCCAGGAAGAAGATAGAATATCTTCCCAAAAGAGGAAAGATCCAATTCAAGTTAGAAAAGGTTTCCCATTCCAGCATAGATATAGAGGACAAAACCTTAACTCCCGTATTCAATATTCAGATCCGCGATATCAAAATAGAGAATGGAGTTTTAGACGCAGGTTCTCCATTAGAAATTCTTTTCAGAAGCAGAGTGGGCTCTTGTCGATTGGGGAGAGAAGGCCTACTCAGAACAGGAACTCTTAAAGGTGGAGATAGGGGATATCTCACGTTAAGCGGGATCACCTGGGGAGAATTAGCTGGACTGGAAATCATCCCTCTGCCATTATTCAAAAAACAAGTACATCTTAGTTTAGAATTTAGACATATAGACGAACATCATACAGACTTTGAAGGCACATTATTGCATACTGGTTTAGGAGAAGAAGAGGAATCAGAATCTTATCCTTTCCGATTCGGAGTCGATTGGAATGATTTTAATCTTCCTTTCGACCTGGCTCTTAGGAAACTGATTATGGAGCTATTTCTTCAAACAAAGTTAGAAGGTCTGATGGCGAGAACCTTGCAAACGATAGCAAAAGGGATCCGGTTGTTTTTAGGGAAGGATTAATCGAATTTGGTAAATTTGAAAAACTTATTTATAATCGTTACAGTAATCTACATTTCAATTCATCCCAAAATAGAAGCAGATACTGTTTACTTAAAGTCCGAAGAAAAAATCGAAAACGTAAAAGCAAAAATTGGCCCCGAGTATCTAGAGTTAAGTTTAGAGAACGGAAAGTCAGTTTCCCTACCAAAAGGTGCATGGAAATTACTAAAAATTCAGCCCGTTCTCTGGACAAAAAAAGTTCCTAATGCTCTAGAAGAACTCCAAGAACGAAATCGTGTAGAACAATTATCCGAAAAAGGAAATATATTCACACCGAGAGCAGAAGAGGATAAAATCTCACCTACTTCTAATTTTTTCTTAGGACTGATCCCAGGATATTCAGGATTGTATAGAACTGAAAATTATTGGGGAGCTGGAACATTTACAGTTTTAGAGTTAGCCGCGCTTGCCAATTTAGTTTCTCTTTCATCGAGAGAAGGATTACATGGAGGAGCTTTTCAAGGAAACACTTCTGCTACTGGCTCTTCTCAAAATGCACAAGATACAATATTCGGAGAAGCTATTTTAGGACTTCTACTTTTGACTGACGGAGTTGCGTCCAGTATTATGGCTTCATCTTGGAATGAAGGAACTTATTCAGGAGAACCAATCAGATTTAGCCCTAAAAAGACAGACTGGTATTCGAGAGCATTTCGATCTTTATTATTTCCAGGCTGGGGACAAATTTATGCAGAAGAATCTTATAAAGGAATAACATTTCTTACTTTAGGAGTTTCTTTACTCGCAGCAGGAATTTATCAGGACGATCAAATTAGGACCGAAAGAAGAGATTATCAATCGGATAAAAGTAGAGTGGAAAGTAGATATTTATCTGGAACACTTTTTGCCAATTCGTATCCGTACATTCCATTCAGATTAGATGAACCTCAATTTTTATATAATATTATGAAAGCAGATCATTCCAAAGAAAGTTTAGATGATGCAAAAGTTGAAAGAGGGAGAATTTGGGGAGCTTTAGCGGCGATTTGGACAGTTAGCTTATTAGATGCAATTTTCTTTTCCGGCAATAAAGATAAACTTTCTTCCGGAGTTCGTTTTAATTTTAGAGTACAACCGAATAGCCAAGTCTATGAAACTCGCGCGATGGGAATGTCCGCTTCTAATACGGAATATTTTGCGGAATTAAAATATAATTTCTAAAAAGAAGTTTAACCAGGAGCTTATCTAACTCTCTGGCCTGCACCCTCTACGATCCCATTCAACTTAATCAAACCAGAGATCATATCTTTCATAGCGGAACGGAATGCTTTCTTTTGTTCTTCATCCACTCTTTGAGAAGCGATATCCGCTTTCATGGATTCAAGAGTATCACTCACCAAAGCAATGATGCCATACATTGGTTCGTCTTTGTTGGTGGAATTGATGATGAATTCTATATTATTCTTATACATTTCTTTACCTTTTCGCCTATCGAGAAGGATACGAATCCTCCGCGAACTTAATTCATTGTATAAAATTTATTACTTTGAGGACAAGGATTCAAGCCGAATTTGTAATATTCGAAAGATTTATCAAATTTTTGATATAGTACCTTTAGAAGAAGATTCCAAGAAATCAGGAGCCATTTCATCCTTTAGATCCACTCCAGATATACCCCGTCTGAGAGATTCTGAAAGTAAATAAGCGGTTTTTAAGGATGCCTTACGGAAATCTAAGCCATCTGGGCGTATATTCGAAATACAATTTCGGCTCTCATCTGTTTTGCCTAACTTAGGATCAAAGGTTAGATACATTCCCAAACTATCCGCAGAAGTAAGCCCCGGCCTTTCCCCAATGAGCAGCACTACTGCCTTGGCTCCTAATATTTCCCCTATCTCGTCTCCAATTGCGACCCTTCCTAACTTTCCTAAAACGAATGGAGCAATCTTATATTTTTGTTCGGTTAGGATTGGCACCAAAACTTGTAAGAATGATATAAGGTTTGAATCAACGGCTTTTGCGGAAAGTCCATCTATTCCAATCAACGCAAGATCATATTTGCCTTTTTTAGATTCTAATCTAGATCGAGAAGGTTCAGAGATCCTGCGGCCTAGATCTGGTCTGAGTAAATATTCTTCTCTACTTTTTGCTAAACTTTCTACTTTTACAATCTCGCTTCCAATTGGTTGGAAAATTTTTTCGAGTCCCATGTTTATCGTATCAAAATCTGGTTCTAGTAATACTGCATCTCTTGCTCTTGCATGATCCAATCTAAATTTTAATAATTCAGAAGTTGGAATAGAACCACCGGATCTTCCAATTCCAATTCTTGCAGAAGTTAGACTTTTCCAAAATTCTTTAGGATTCATCCAGCCTTATCCTCTAAAATTTCTTCGAGAAGAACTCTGTTCTGATTTTCTTTAGGCAGAAATTGTTCTGTGGATTCGAATAGCCCTTTTTCTAAAAGCCAACTTTCGAATTCAGGCGCAGGTCTTAGTCCAAAAATCTGACGTAAATATAAAGCATCATGAAAAGAAGTACTTTGATAGGACAACATCACATCATCCGCACCAGGAACCCCCATAATATAATTACATCCCGCAGCTCCAAGTAAGGTGAGCAATGTATCCATATCGTCTTGGTCCGCATCTGCATGATTTGTATAACATACATCCACACCCATCGGAAGACCTAAAAGTTTTCCACAAAAATGATCTTCGAGCCCTGCTCTTAAGATTTGTTTTCCATTATATAAATATTCCGGGCCTATAAAGCCGACGACTGTATTCACGAGAAGCGGATCGAATTTTTTTGCTACTGCATAAGCCCTTGCTTCTAATGTTTGTTGGTCTATACCAAAATGAGCACCGGCGGACAGGCCGCTTCCCTGCCCTGTTTCGAAATACATTACGTTATTTCCAACAGTTCCTCTGTTTAACTCCAAAGCCATCTGTCTGGATTCTTCTAAAATATTGAGATTCACTCCAAAACTTTTGTTCAAAGCTTCGCTTCCTCCGATAGATTGGAATACCAGATCAAGAGGGGCACCTTCTTCCATCGCTTTCATAGAAGTGGTTACATGACAGAGCACACAAGATTGAGTCGGAATGGAATATTTTTGGATGATAGAATCCAACATCTTAAGAAGTGCGATGACTGTAGGAACATTATCCGTGGCAGGATTTATACCAATCACTGCATCGCCGCTTCCTAATAAAAGTCCGTCCAAGATACTTGCCGCAATTCCTTTGGGATCATCCGTAGGATGATTTGGCTGCAAACGTGCAGACAATCTTCCAGGAAGACCAATCGTATTTCGGAACTTGGTTACTATAGGAGATTTTTTAGAAACCAAGATCAAATCCTGATTGGACATTAATTTAGAAACAGCAGCAGCCATTTCGGGAGTAATTCCGTCTCGGATCTCAGAGATCAATTCTGAATCGGTATTTTCCCTTAAAAGAAAGTCACGAAACTCTCCTACTGTGAAGGAAGAAATTTTAGAGAATGCAGACCGATCATGAGAATCAAAAATTAGGCGAGTAACTTCGTCTTTTTCTCCAGGGATCAATTCTATATTCAAAAATTCTGATAGATGCAGATCGGCCAAGGCCATTTGGGCAGCGATTCTTTCTTCTTGTGTAGAAGCGGCAATCCCAGCCAATTGGTCCCCAGAACGAAGTGGACTCGCCTTAGCCAGTAAGGTTTTTAAATCAGGAAATACGTAGGATTTCCTACCAAGAACGGTTTTATAACCCATATTGATTCCCTATTACTCTCATTCAGGATCTTTGATACTACTTACTCTAATTCTGAAAAATCTTGGGAGCAAGAAAATTGCCTTCCTATTTTCCAAAAATAGAAGTTCTGGCCCAGAACAATCCGCTTCCTAAAATCAAAACAAAGATCCCGAATAGGATCGGATGTTGCCAGGCACATACAGTCAATACGATCGCAGATAAAACAAGAGCAATGGAAGGTAGAAGTTTCCCTCCTGGAACCATAAACGGTCTTTCTCTATCTGGCTGTTTTTTTCGGAGCACAAAGAAGCTAATCATGGAACAAAAGTATAAGAGCAAAGCTCCAAATGCAGACAATGTGATTAGCTCTGATGTTTTTCCAGTGCATAATGCAGCGATCCCGAAAACAGTATTTGCGATCAATGCGTTGGCAGGAGTTTTAAATTTAGGATGTATCTTGCCGAAAAATTTAGGAAGAAAGTTCGCTCTTCCAAATTCAAAACTGGCTCTTCCCCCAGCCAAAATGATTCCATGAAAGGAAGCGATCAGACCGAATAGTCCGATCGTAATTAAAAGATGGAATGCCCAGCCGGACTCTCCATATAATTTTCGTAATGCAAGAGGCAAAGGATAGTCAGAAGCGGCGGCACCAGTTTCTGGATATACGATCATCTCCCAGCCACCCACTCCTATAGAAGAGAAAAATACCAATCCACAAAGTACAACTAAGGTAGCTAATGCAGATCCAAATCCGATCAGTATATTTTTTTGAGGGTCTTTAGTTTCTTCTGCGACGTTTGCTACTCCTTCTATCGCCAGAAAAAACCAAACTGCAAAAGGTAAAGAAGACAAGGCACCGGTCCAACCGTTAGGCAATGGGTTGGAGGAAAACTTCTCCCAAGAAAAACTAGGAAGTGTAAGTCCTGAAAATAAAAGTAATTCAAAAACTGCTAATATAGTAATTCCAAACTCGAATGATGCTGCAAATTTTACTCCGAGTATATTCAAACTTGTAAAGAGTAAGTATGCAAATATAGCGATCCAGATCGGATCTATACCTGGCAAAAATAAAGAGAAGTAGGCTCCGATGGCGGCGGCAATCGCAGGAGGTGCAAATAAAAATTCTATCAACTGGGCGGTGCCGACGAGATAGGCCCAGGCATTTCCAAGAGCTTCTCTACCGTAATCGAATGCTCCTCCCGCTTTGGGGATCATACATGCGAGTTCTGTATAACTGAAAGAAAAACAAACATATAGCAGAATGATCAGTAAGGTGGCAATCCCCAAACCTAAGGTCCCGCCCACTGGTAGACCCAGGTTCCAGCCAAAATACATGCCTGAAATTACGTATCCGACTCCTAAACCCCAGAGTAGCCAAGGACCCAGAGTTCGACTAAATTCTTCTTTTGATTCCATCTCTGCTGGCTACGTAGCAAGAAGTATGCCCAGATTAAATCAGCTCTTATTTCTGGGATGTTGGAGTTCCCACAAAGCACTACAGCAAGATCCCGCGACCAGAATCCGATTACGCGATTCGATCTCAAAACCAAGTTCGTTTCTCCAATAGTAAAAAACTCGACGTCTAAACTTGTACCAGGGAGCCTTAAATATGCCTCACTTAAGATCTCGTACTTCCACCCACGGACGCAATATGGCCGGAGCCAGAGCACTCTGGAGGGCCACCGGTATGAAAGAAGGTGATTTTGGAAAACCGATCATCGCAATTGCAAATTCATTCACTCAATTCGTTCCAGGACATGTTCATTTAAAAGACCTAGGACAAATGGTCGCAAGAGAAGTGGAGAAGGCAGGAGCCGTTGCTAAAGAGTTCAATACCATTGCAGTGGATGATGGTATCGCCATGGGGCATGGCGGAATGTTATACTCTTTGCCGAGCCGTGATCTGATCGCTGACTCAGTAGAATATATGGTCAACGCTCATACTGCGGATGCACTTATCTGTATTTCAAACTGTGATAAGATTACACCGGGCATGCTCATGGCAGCTTTACGTTTGAACATACCAACCATATTTGTTTCCGGCGGACCAATGGAAGCTGGAAAAGTAAATTGGAATGGAGATATTCGTAAATTAGATTTGGTGGACGCAATGGTAGAAGCCGCCAATGAAAATGTTCCAGACGAACTTGTAGAACAAATAGAACGTTCTGCTTGTCCTACCTGCGGATCTTGTTCCGGAATGTTCACTGCAAATTCAATGAACTGTCTTACAGAAGCATTAGGACTTTCTCTTCCTGGTAACGGTTCCACATTAGCTACTCATGCGGACAGAAAACAACTCTTCCTAACTGCAGGAAGATTGATCGTAGATCTTGCAAAAAGATATTATGAACAAGAGGATGAGTCAGTTCTTCCTAGAAACATTGCTACTCACGAAGCATTCCAAAATGCGATGAGCTTAGATGTAGCGATGGGAGGATCCACAAACACAGTTCTTCATATTCTTGCAGCTGCTCACGAAGCTGGGATCAATTTCAAAATGCATGATATTGATCTGATTTCCAGAAGAGTTCCTTGTGTTTGTAAAGTTGCTCCTGCTACTCAAAAATATCATATGGAAGATGTTCATAGAGCAGGTGGAGTTATCGGAATTCTTTCAGAGTTAGATAGAGCGGGACTCATCCATAGAGATGTTCCAACAGTTCATTCTGCTACATTAGGAAAAGCTTTGGAAGAATGGGATATCGTTCGTCAGAATGCAAACTCAAAGGCATATGCTTTATTCTCTGCAGCACCTGGTGGAGTTCCTACAACAGAAGCATTTTCCCAAGATAAACGTTGGCCTGAATTAGACTTAGATAGAGCAAACGGATGTATTAGAGATGTAGAACATGCATACTCTCAAGACGGAGGACTTGCAGTTCTTTATGGAAACATTGCGCCTGAAGGTTCTATCGTTAAGACTGCAGGAGTAGATGAATCTATCTGGAAATTCACAGGAAGAGCCAGAGTTATGGAAAGCCAAGAAGAAGCTGTGGCAAAAATCCTAGGCAACGAAGTGGTAGAAGGTGACGTAGTTGTGATCCGCTACGAAGGTCCAAAAGGTGGACCTGGAATGCAGGAAATGTTATACCCTACTTCGTATCTGAAATCCAAAGGTTTAGGAAAAGCATGTGCACTTCTAACCGATGGAAGATTCTCCGGAGGAACTTCCGGTTTATCAATTGGACATGTTTCTCCGGAAGCAGCAGCAGGCGGAATAATCGGCCTTGTAGAAGAAGGTGATATCATCGAAATAGATATTCCTGATAGATCCATTCACTTAAGAGTGAGTGACG